>LADV01000340.1 GCA_000961805.1 Peptococcaceae bacterium BRH_c23
TCATGTCCAACCTTAGGGTTGGGCTTTTTCTTTGCTTACGTGCGTAGCATTTGACAATTACTTAGTGAGGATATATCCGTCCGTACATGAGCTTATGTTGTTTCGGGTGCGCAGAAAGCGTGATGCTTCAGGCAAGCCAGCCACAGGAGAGTGGAAAACGACGAAAGTCACATCCGACAATGCGGTATGCTCTCAGTTCCAGCCCCGCTAAACGGGGATTGCCTAAAACGGAACGCCGCCCATTTGCGGCTATGGATTAGTCCTGAATATCCGTCATGGCAACACAGCCCCCATAGTAGTCTGAGGCGGTAGCGCAGTCCACATGGCAAAGGGGGGCAGTCCAATCGCCAACACACAAAGGAAAGGTGCGTGAGGCATCATTAGAAGTCCTGCGGCAGTGTTGCAAACCCTGGGCAAGTAAAGCGCAGAACGTAGAGTATCAGTACGAGCGATTGTACCGAAACCTCTACAACCCGGAATTCTATCTTCTAGCCTACAAAAATATTGCATCCTCTCAGGGCAGTATGACATTAAGACGACTGAAAAAGCACATAAAAACCCAGCGGGAAATGGTAAGGCTTTTATTAAAAGGACTATATCAGCTGAAGTTTAAAGCCGAATTAGTTTTGAGTAGCGCATAGAGATTAGACAACTATAAGAAAACTAATTTTGGGGTAGGGGAGGTATATCCATTTTAGAGTTAAATTAAGTAAAAAATGGTTATACAATACATTATAATTGAATTTCTCAATTATGATCAGTGAAAATTATACAGAAGCTAAATTGCTAACTTTGAAACAGAAATTATTTTACTTTGACATTAACATCTCATGGGTGTATACAATTACTAAGCGAGTTTTTATGAATAATGTAGAGAATGGGGGCGTATAAGATGGATGAACAGTATCCGCCTAAGTCAGTTTTAGTGGCCGGTTATGCGCAAGTGCCTAAAGGCTCCGCTAACTACGAACAACACAAAGTTATAGTCGTAACATTGGTTGTAGATCTTGAAACATCAATAATTGTTGATGCCGGAGTTAATATAGACTGGGATGTGATTAATAAATTCTTGCGCTCAAAGGCTATTGGGTTACAATTAGATAATGGGATTGAAGGATATGTTCAGAGTATACGGAGTATGGCATCATTTTCTGCCATTGAATCTTTTATACAGGCTTTTAAAATTTGTTATGAAAGGTATATCGAAATTGCTAGTAAGAATAAAACAATCAAGCAAGTATAAGTACCTGCTTTTGTACATTTTTTCTTTAAATATTAGATCAAAGCGTCTTGACATGCTAAGAGAACAGTGGTATAAATGATACATATTAATTGAATATGCTGGTTATTTATGGGGCAGGCTTTTCAAAGGGTTGCCGTATAGTAAATAAGCTCAGCTATTGAACCCAGGGTATAAAACCGTGGCTTCAATAGCTGAGTTTTTCTATTTTTATCCTGGAATGCGGTGGATACTGTGAAAAAAATAATGAAATTATCTCCAGCACAAAGGACACCGGATTCAGGACAAAGGGCAGTCTCAGTGAGGTCGGTGGGGCATTATATCAGAATGAGTGCAGCATAAGGCAGATAGCTTCTTTTGCCACCGAGGTGGCTCAAAACCTGGAGAATGTTAATAGTTTAAGCGCAAATATTGGCGGGCGGACCGAAACGCTTGTGGGAAAAATAAGGTCTGGTCAAACCAAAATTCAGGAGGTTCTCCTGCAGATTCAGGAAATCAATGACCCTGCATGACTATTGAACAATATAGCAGAGACCTTGCATGTCTCAACACTATATGAGGGGAGCGTTGTTTAGTGCAAAAAATATTGAAACCCGTCATGGATCCTCAGGCGGAGTACGGAAACAAACTGGTTACTGCCGATGAAGCAGTTAAGCGGATTAAGTCAGGAGATCGCATTCAATATGGAGAATTCGCCTCGGTGCCCATTAATTGCGATGCAGCCTTGGCAAGAAGAAAGAATGAACTGAACGATGTATGGATAAGTACCAATACGCTAACTTTTATACCTCAAGCCGTAATATCTGATCCCAGCCACAAGCACTTTATTAACAATGATTTTTTTCACAGCATGGTCGGCCGAAAGCTGTCGGATGCAGGATTAACTTTCTACGTTCCTTCTGCTTATCATGAAGCCTATAAGATAGCGAGAGAATCGCCGGGTCGACGCAATGTTGCTATGGTGACAGTTAACCCGATGGATGAATATGGTTTTTTTAACTTCGGAACAACTACGTCTATTAATCCTCTTATACCCGAGCTGTTTGATCTGGTCATAGTGGAGGTCAATACCAATATGCCGCGTGTTCATGGTCAGAAGAATTACCTACACATTTCACAGATTGATTGCATAATTGAGGGGGATAACCCACCGCTAATGCAAATATCCAAAATAGATTATACGGAGACTGATGATAAGATTGCCCATTACATAATGGATGAGTTGGGAGACGGCGCCTGTCTGCAGTTAGGCATAGGGGCGATGCCCAACCGTGTCGGCTCTTTGATCGCCCAATCCGACATCAAAGACATAGGTGTGCATACGGAAATGCTGGTTGATTCCTTTGTGGATATGTATGAGGCAGGGCGTATCACAAACATGCGCAAGAATATCGATAAGGGGAAATTCACCTTTACCTTTGCACTGGGAAGCGATAAGCTTTACAAGTTTGTTAATAACAATGTCCTGTGTAATGCGGCCCCGTCAGACTATACCAACGATCCATACGTCATCGCTCAAAATGATAATGTATTTTCTGTCTGCGGCTGTCTGGAGGTGGATCTCTTTGGACAGGTATCTTCGGAGTCCAAGGGATCACGTCAGATTTCCGGAGTAGGCGGACAGTTCGATTTTATCTACGGCGCTTTCCGCTCTAACGGCGGCAAGGGATTTTGCTGCATGCATTCAACCGTCAGGGACAAGGACGGCAAACTCACATCCAGGATCGTCCCTGCCTTCGCTCCTTCAACAGCTGTCACGGTACCACGATATATAACCAATTACGTTGTAACAGAATATGGCTTGGTGAATCTCAAAGGCAAGGCGACATGGCAAAGGGCGGAGGAACTAATCAATATCGCGCACCCTGACTTTCGCGACGAACTGATCAAGCAGGCGGAAAAAATGAAGATCTGGCGGTACACAAATAAGCAATAGAACTAATTCTTTTTTCAGAAAAAGTTACCATTCTTCAGAGGTAACTGCCAAATATAAGGTTTATCATGTTTGACTGAAAGCCGGTGATATATGACAATATGAAGTCGCAGTTCTAACTATATTTTTTAAATTTTATATCAATTAATATGTGGATATTTAAAGGAGGAGTCATAAATGATTACTATGAAAGAAATTTATTCCGAACTGTCAACCGTTCTTAAGAACAACACTGCCAAAAACAAGGGAATAAGCGGTGTATTCCAGTTTGATATCAGTGGAGAGGATGCCATGTCTTTTTCAGCAAAGCTTGAAGATGGCTCTCCCACCCTGAATGAAGGTGAAACTGACAGCCCGACAATTACGATTTCAATGGATTCAAATGATTTTAAAGACATGGTGGCAGGCAAGTTAAACGGGACTATGGCTTTTGTGAGCGGCAAACTGAAGATTAAAGGCGACATGGCTCTGGCAATGAAACTAGACAACATAATTAAAGCTTAGCTTTGCACAAAACTTTTTCTCATATTAGTGTTAATTATTGTTGCCCTGGGAGTGCTAATTTTTAGTGTAATGGTATTTTACAGGTTTTTCTGAATTAGCTCAATATAGTTGGTTAAATAATTCTGGCTCTTACCGGCTGAAAAAGCAATGCTGGGGACTGGCTGTTTATAGCTTTATAAGATGGAAAGATTCCATGCTTTTGAGCAAAATTTACGGGGGGATAGTTTTTATGGAAACAAGAGAATTTACCTGGGAGCCTGCACCTAGTAAAGAACTGGAAGCCTATGCTAAACGATTTGAGAAAAGAGTGGAAAAGGTTACTGACGGAATATATTCAGCCATCGGGTATGCGCTGGGCAATATCATTCTGGTGGTAACTGACCACGGCAACGTAATCATTGATACCACTGAAAGTATGGATGCTGCCCAGGAAGTCAAAAAGGAATTCGACTTAATATCAAACCAGCCTACCCTGGCTGTTATATATACCCACGGGCACCCGGACCATATTATGGGAACCTCTGCCTTTGCTGACGAAAATACTGAAGTCTACGCCCATAAAAAAACCCTGGATTTCTACAAAACACAGTTCTTAAAAATATGGCCGATACTGAGTACCCGGTCAAGCAGGCAATTTGGAGCGTACCTTCCGAAAGGGAATGTGGCCTGTAGTGGCCTAGGACCTTTTTTGAGGAGCGAACACCAAGAGCACAAGCCATTTTTTGTTCCTCCCACCAAGGTATTTGATGACAATTTGGAAGTAACAATTGGAGGGCAGAAATTTGTACTTGTTCATGCCCCCGGGGAAACCGACGACCAAATCTTTATATGGATGCCCGAAAAGAAAGTACTATTTTGCGGAGACAATTATTATCCTTCTTTTCCGAACCTGTACGCAATACGTGGAACCTCGCCGCGCCCGGTTCATGGCTGGATAACCTCCCTGGACAAAATGAGGGACCTTGGCGCGGAGTACCTTGTGCCAAGCCATACTGAACCCATTCGTGGTTCAGAACGCATAGATGAGTTGCTTACTTTATACCGGGATGCTATTCAGTACGTTCACGATTCTGTAATACGGGGCATTAACAAAGGAAAAACACCCGATCAACTTACCGAGGAAATCAAACTTCCCGCCCACTTCACTAAACATATTGAAACCCTGGAGATATACGGCAAGGTTTCATGGTCGGTACGTTCCATATTTAATAGCTATCTGGGCTGGTTTGACGGTAACGCAACAGGGCTTGAACCTCTGCCTTCAGCGGAGAGGTCAAAAAGAATAATCAATCTGGCAGGAGGCCATCAGAAGCTACTCAATGAGGCAAAAAGCGCTCTTGACAGAGACGAGGATCAGTGGGCTGCTGAAATATCAGATATGCTTTTGGCGGTTAATCCCGAAGACAGTGCCGCCCGTGAGATAAAGATACATGCGCTATTTAAACTTGGTGACAGAATGTATAACTCTAACGGTCGGTCGTATTATTATTCCCAGGCCTATGAGATGCTGGGTAAAATAAGCTTCATAACACCAAAAGCTGATGCCCGTTCAGCTCATGCAGTGCCATCGGAGAGTGTTTTTGAAATGATGTCAGTATACATTGATCCTGTTGCCAGCGCCGATATGGTTTTGTCGGTTGGTTTCAGAATTACAGATACCGGAGAAAGATATATGTTCAAAGTTCGCCGTGGGATAGCGGAGAGTCGTGCCGGTTTTCCAGAAAATCCGTCACTGGTTATCGATGTGACTAGTAATACATGGAAGGAAATTGCCTTTGGTGTTTCCGATCCGCGCCAGGCATTTGCCGACGGACGAATGAAAATAAACGGGGATGTTCAGAAATTAGGTGAATTCATAAGCCTTTTTAAACTGTAGTTTGTTTCAGCCATTTACCCCCTAATGAACATTTTTTGATCTTTACTCTTTGAATATCAAAGATCCAAGTCAGTTTCTTTCTTGCGTAGTTGAATAAATGATTATTTATAATAGCACAAAGGTGGTATTAAGTGGAATTGAAGGAGAAATCGGCATACCGCTGGGCAATGCTTATTCTTTTACTGATAATAAACTTGCAGGTTGACGGAGCAGCTGTTACATCTCTTTCCGCTGTTTTCCCCACCATTGCCAAGGAATTTAAGCTGAACTACTCACAAATAAGTGTGATCTGGGCGGCAATACCTCTAGGCGTATTATTATTCTGTATCATTGGGGGCATATTGGCCGACCGCTTTGCCTATAAAAAAGTATTGAGTGTCTCACTTTTGTGGACCGCGGTATTTGGTGGGTTACGCGGTTTCTCGTCCAGTTATGAAAGCCTTCTGATCTGTAACCTCTTAATGGGGATGGGTATTGGCGTAATCGTTCCCAATTTGAGCAAAGGCGTTGCCATGTGGTTTGGGTCAAGAGAACTCAGCCGGGCGAATGGAATACTGTATTTGGGTGTCACTGTCGGTATGGGGCTAGGATTGGCCCTAGGAGTTCCATGTGCATCTTTGGTTGGCGGCTGGAGAAATTTAATGTTATTGCTTGCGGTAATTAATATCGCCATTTTTATTATGTGGATTGCAGCAGCCAGGGAACGTGACACTACAGGTGCGGAGTCAAGTCAGCGCCCCCCCATGTGGGATGGAATGCACCGGGTCTTCAAAGTCAAAGAAATTTGGTTAATTTCATTTGTAGAGTTTATTACTATAGGAGGGCTGATGGCAGCTTCTGGCATACTGCCAACTTTTATGGTGAGTAAGGGGATGTCTGATGCCGAAGCAGGCCTATTTACTTCCTTGGGTAGCCTGGCATCTATCGTGGGATTAATTGTTGGTCCATATTTTTCAGATAAAATTGGCCTTAGAAAGATATTTACTTGGCCGCTTTTTCTTATCATCGCAGTTACGGCGCCGCTTCTGGCAATTTTGTGGAATTGGCCTCTGTACATGGCTGCATTCCTCAGCGGGTTTTGCCACGGCTGCGCTTTGCCGCAACTTAGATCAATTGTTATAGAGCTTGAAGAGATAGGGCCAAAGCTGGCAGGCAGCGCCTTTGGTGGAATATTCACTTTTAACCGGATAGGAGCTTTCCTTATTCCGCTTATAGTTGGTAACATTATGACCATTACTGGTAAACCGATAGCAGGGTTTATTTTTATAGGAGTTATAAATTTAATTCCGGTAATACTGATGCAATTTGTAAGAGAGACAGGGCAAGGGGCAAAAGCGCTTAAACCGGTGAGGTAAACTGATACGTGTTTGTTCTGACATAATTATTTCAAGTAAATGATTATTCTTATGATTGTTTATGTGAAGGTAATGGTGCTTGATTTGGAAGATAAACTGGCAGGTGGTCTTAGTTGTGAGATAAAATAGGGAACTACACTAATGTTTTAGCTAGTGAATTGTCAGTTAAAATCTGAAATATGAGTTTTATTAGCATTTTTACAATTTCGATACAATACTCATATAACCCATTAAAGGAGGTTTTACCATGTCACAGTTTTATCCGCTCTTTATCGGCGGCAGAAAGGTACCTGCCCTCTCCGGCGCAACGTTTGAAGTCATTAATCCTTCCAACGGTGAAGTTTGCGCAACCGTTGCCAGGGCAGGCTTGGAAGATGTGAATGAGGCAGTCCGGGTTGCTAGGCAAACCTTTGAGTCCGGGACCTGGAGCCGGGTGTCGCATAAGGAACGGGCAAATATAATGTTCAGAATTGCCGACATGATTAACAAGCGGGCGCATGAACTTGCTACTTTGGAATCAATGCAATCAGGCGGGACACTTCGCAGAACCATGGGCAGTGATGTTCTTCAGCTACCGCAGCAATTTGCCATCATGGGGCAAATTCTCAATAACTTTCCTATACGGGAGGAATTGCCTTGCGTCGCCGTGCCGGGGCCTTCGATCAATATTATTGAGCGCGAGCCGATTGGTATCTGCGGTTTAATAACTCCATGGAATTTTCCAATGATCCTCGCCGGATGGAAACTGGCGCCCGCCATCGCCATGGGTAATGCAATAGTAATCAAACCAGCTTCGAATACACCTCTTACAACGCTCTTGCTTGCGGAAATTTTTCAGGAATGCGGCTTGCCCGATGGAGTTGTCAATGTGGTGGCGGGACCTGGCGCCCTAATTGGGGAGGCCATCGTCACCCACCCTGAAGTGGACAAGATTTCATTTACCGGCTCTACAGCGGTAGGCCGCCGCATTATGCAGCTGGCCTCTCATACAGTTAAGCGCCTGACGCTTGAACTGGGCGGAAAAAGCCCAGCGATCATGCTGCGTGACGCCGACCTGGACCTCGTTTCCGAAGGGGCGCTATTTGCGACATTCCTGCACAGCGGTCAAATTTGCGAGTCTGGCACCCGCTTACTGGTACCGCGCGAATTGCAGGATGACATAGTGGATCGCCTAATCGCCAAAGCCTCAACAATTGCCATTGGCAATGCCATGGAACTTACTACAGGTATGGGGCCGATTGTATCCAAAACACAGCGGGATACCATTCTCAATTACATTCAGGCTGGTATTGAGGAAGGCGCCGTTCTGGCGTATGGAGGCAAAATCCCCGATTTGCCGGCGGAATTGGCGGGCGGCTTTTATATTCAGCCCACCATTTTTAAAAATGTTGACAATTCTATGAAGATCGCTCAGGAAGAAATCTTCGGGCCTGTTCTATGTGTCATTCCCTATGATACGGAAGGAGATGCCATCCGCATTGCCAATGACTCAATCTATGGCCTGGCGGCCGGTGTCTGGAGCAAGGACATCACCAGAGCGCAGAATATCGGACGCAAACTCAGGGCCGGCACAGTCTGGATCAACGACTGGCATATGCTTCGGCCGGATGCTCCGTTCGGCGGCTACAAACAATCAGGCTTTGGCAGGGAATCCGGCTATCAGGTATTGTTCGAATACTCCCAAACGAAACACATGCACACCTCCATGGTTCCTGACGTTAACCAAAGGTTCTGGCACCAGCTGCTTTTTGACAGCTGGGCTACAAAATAGCCGCCATGCAAGTGTTAGCGCACGGTTTGGTGGCGGCGATGCTAAAGCAAGTCCGGCAGGACAGGCTGGGCAACCTTCTTTTTTATATCGGGGAGGGCTGCTGCGACGGCACCGCCCCGTATTTGTATGAAAATTTCATAGTGGAACCTACGGCGGTCCAAATCGGTTCAGCGTATGGAGTACCGGTTTACACCTCGCAGCGGCTGGCGGCTTTACATACCGGTAAGACCTTGATATTGACTGTAATTACCTCTGTGGGTGACAGGTTTTCCATTGAAAGTGACCACGGCCTTCAGTTAGTACTGTTGCCTCAACCTAGAAAGGATGATATTTAATGCCTACACAAACTTATTTCCGGTTTGATTTTCGCACCTCTGTATCAGCAGGACCCGGTGCCCGGGCATTTCTTCCGGCACATATGAAAGAGCTTGCCGCCCGGCGCTGGATGATTATAACAGATAAGGGCATTATCAGCGCCGGAATTATCGACAAACTAATGGAATCATTCGACGGGCCTCATGATTTGCACATCGTTACCATATTTGACGAAGTCTTGCAGGATGCAAAAATGTCCCTGGTTAATAAAGCCGCGGGAATCGGACGCCAGCTGGCTGTAGAAGGTATTCTGGCCGTCGGGGGTGGCAGTGTTTTGGACACGGCCAAGGGAGTAAAAATGCTGCTTGCCTCCGGACTTACAGATATAGCAGACACTGTGCCGGCAAATACCGGATTATATGTAGGTGAGCTGGCCAAGCCGCTGGGAATAAAGCACATTGCCGTCCCAACCACGGCAGGGACAGGATCCGAAGTTTCTCCTGTCGCCGTCTTTTTAAATGAAACCGACCATGTAAAAGCCAATTTGCTGCATCCATACATTAATGCTGATATTGCAGTACTTGATCCTGACTTGACAGTAGGGCTTCCGCCCAAGATTACCGCCTTTACTGGATTCGACGCCCTGACGCATGCTATCGAAGGCGTGGCGTGGCCATATCAGGGGCAGATGTATGATGCCTTGGGGCTGCAGGCAATTCGTCTGATTGAGCAGAATCTGGCGAAGGCTGTTTCCAATGGAGCGGATGTCGACGCCCGGATGAACCTTTTGACCGCCAGCTGTATGGCGATTATGTCGTTCTCGTCGCTTGGAGCCATCCCGGTTCATAACTGTGCCCACGCCCTGGGCGCAATGTATGACATACCGCACGGTCTGGCCAACGCCGTGCTGCTGCCCATAGTAATGGAGGCGCTGCCGGAACTGTACCTGCCCAAGATAAATGCATTGGCCGATGCACTCGGGATCAAGGAGAAAGCAACACCGGATGAACTGCACCAAATAGCTGTAGCAAAAATCAGGGTTCTCCAAAATGAACTAGGCCTGCCTGCAAACTTACTTCAATTCGGACCAAAGCCAGAGGAGATGCAGCAGGCCATAACCAACGTTTTGTCCGACCCAGCCGGTTTAGTTTTCAAGATACCTCTTGAACGTCTGATCAAAATTCTGGGTAAAGCCTTGTTCGACATGTAGGAATTGCTTGTAACATCGTTGTACTCTTACACAAAAACCCAAGAACCAAATCAGTTTCTACGGAGTGATGTTTTTGACAAGATTCGCTTTTGTGACGCCTGAGGTTCTGCGATCGCTTCAAATAAGGTTTTGCTGGTTGAATGGGCAACCACACAAGCCAGCTCCTTGATTAAAAATGGTCGGCCCCTAACCCAAGCCCAAAGAAAGTTAGCGCTAGGAAAACGGGGAACTCTAGCAGTAGGAATGATAACCTAGAAGCCCTTAACCTCTTCAGTTGAAGGTCAAGGGAGTATCGGTAAAACTACTTTTTTTAAGTAGAAAGCGATACTCCTTTTTTATGCTTTAAAAGAATTTAGTGTAAATTAAATAATTGATATTTCTTTTAAAGCATCTTGTAATTAAATCTTTATCAAAGGAAGTCTTTCGTTTATGCTAATCCCAACTTTCTTAGTCTAGCATAAAGGCGGGTTCTACTCATTCCAAGCTGCTTTGCAGCCTCACTCTTATTGCCTTTGGTCGAATCAAGAATAGCGAGAATGATCTCCTTTTCAGCAATGTTTAGCTTGTCCCTATAGACTTCCCTAACAGCGTCCTGTTTTTCAGTTCTTGATAAGTTCCTAGTGCTATCTACCTTCAGGAGGTAAGAAGGCAAGTGCTCTAGCGAGATTTCTCCCTTAATGACGAAATTAGCCGCACGCTCAATTACATTTTCCAACTCTCTTATGTTGCCGGGCCAAGAGCAGCTGGAAAATATGTCCAAAACCTCAGGGGAAAATCCGGTGATGTCCGTTCCTAGGATACGATTGAATTTTTCTATAAACCTAGTTACTAATAACCCTATGTCCTCCGTGCGTTCCCGCAATGGAGGCAGATGAAGGTTGATTACGTTCAAGCGGTAATACAAATCTTCCCGGAAAGTACCGCTTGTTACTGACTTACGCAAATCGTGGTTGGTTGCGGCAATGATCCGGACGTCGACTCGAATGCTCTTGGTTCCTCCAATTCGTTCAAATTCTCGCTCTTGGATGGCCCTCAAAAGTTTAGTTTGTAGACTTAATGACATGTCACCAATTTCATCCAGGAAAAGGGTTCCTTTGTCGGCCATTTCAAAACGTCCTGGTTTTCCGTTGCGTTGTGCCCCCGAGAAAGCGCCAGGCGCATAGCCAAACATTTCCGATTCAAGCAAATTTTCTGGAATTGCTGCGCAGTTGATGCTTACAAAGGGACCGTTGCGCCGCTGACTGCAATAATGAAGAGCCTGAGCAACCAATTCCTTGCCAGTTCCACTGTCACCTGTAATTAGAACGGTTGAATTTGTGCGTGACACCTTTTGAATTTCTTCCTTCAAGTACAGCATTGGCGGACTAGTGCCTATTATGGTCTTCAGTTCAAACTGCGAGGTTTTTGACTTTTGCAACTCTTCCTTGTAATATGCTACCTTGCTTTGTAATGAGTTGAGTTTTTTTACTAGTTCCTGTATTTCTGGTAGCTGCGGAAATACGATTTTTCCAACGGCTCCGGATGGTACACCATCTATGACAATGGGCAACCTTGAAACGATAAACTGTTTATCGTCAATATTTTGAATCTCACTGAACTCGGGTACCCCTGACTTAGCTACAATGTGAAGCCGGCTATTTGTCATGATTTCTGTGACATGTTTGTTCAGAACTTCTTCGGGTCGGATCTTTAAGAAATCAGTAGTTGCTTTATTAACTAAGGTGATACGGCCGCATTCGTCCACCACGATAATTCCGTCATAAATAATGTTTAGCACAGTATCCAAGGTGCGATTTAAGTTTTTAACTATTTCGAGTTCCTTTGCCGCTTGCTCCAATTCCGTTAGGTCGTGAAAGACGGCCACTGCTCCGTTTACTGCTATTCCATCTGAAATGGGCATGACATTAACAACTGTATGAATATCACCATGAATGTATTTAATGCCTATTATTGCTTTCCCCTGTTCAAATACTGGACGGAGATCCAAACCGGTGAGTACGCTTTTACTGGGCGACCCGAGCGTCTTCTCACTGCTGAGACCCAACATCTTTTCTGCGCTCTTGTTTATCAGAGAAACGGATTCACTGGCGTCAAAGGCCACGACGCCATTATGCATTGCATTCAATACAGCTGTGAGCTGAGCATTTAAAAGGTTAGACTTTTTTAACAGGCTTAAAACTGTATTGGTTTTGGTAACTACTCCAACTACTCTAGTATGTTCATCTACCACCGGTGCAGATCCTACCGGACTCATTTTGATCACCTGTTCTACAATGGCAGATGGTATGCTTTCAGGTACACTGTAAACGTCTTTGGTGATCCAAGGGTCAATATAATCCTCCAAGGAAGCTTTATGCAGAAGGGCATTGTAAAGATTGGTCCGGGTAAAAAGCCCTATTAGGCGCCTCTCCTCAGAAACTACGGGAAGCGCATCAACTTTAGTCTGCTTAAAGGCAAGTATCGCCCTTTCCAAAGTATCGCCGCAATAAAGATTGGTTATGTCAGTATTGATAATGTCCTTAATATGCATTTAATCACCTTCTATGTAAAATTTGAGGCAAATCAAGCTAAAAAGGTCCTTTTGCTTTAATAATAACACAGATGATTGGAAAGCTGTAATGAAATCTATACAGGACATTTTAATGTGTAATGATATAGATACAGGAAAGTAGTGCCTCGTTTTTTTTGAATAGATTTTACTTAGTGCAATCAATCAAGTTGCATTGCAAAAGGATATGATTTAGGTAACCTGTGCTTGTTACCAGGGTTATTTGTTCGAAAAATAAAGGTTATCTTCATCATCCAAGGTTGTGGCTCTGCTTTTTGGCATGTGAATTGCTTAGTTGTATTAACACTCAGAAAATTCAAAGAATTAAGACTTAGTAAAGGAGTTGAAAGCGTACTGGATTTATGAAACAGCACGTATTCGTGTTGCCCATATCTCAAAAACAAGGAAAAAGGGGGATGTTCTTTTTGGTAAACACTTTGACATTGGGCCGCGAGAATCTTGGGTGCTGTTGGAGTAAGTATGGGAACGGTGTTTTTGGCTAGTGAAGTGTGCCGTAAAATTGGCAAGAGCTACAATGAACAATTGATAAGAGATGAAGCGTATGACACCCTTATTGCTGCAAAAAGTGTTAAATAACCAACCGTAGGAGGAAAAAATATGAGTAACAAAGCAAGAGTGATTGGTGTGGGTATGGTTAAGTTTGTTAAACCCGGCGCCCAGGAACCATATGAGATTATGGCTGCCAAAGCGATAAGGGAAGCTTTGAAAGACGCCGGAATTGAGTATGGACATATTCAACAGGCCTACGCCGGGTATATTTATGGGGATAGTACGTGTGGACAAACTGCCTTATATAAGGTTGGTATGACCGGGATACCGGTTGTTAATGTAAACAACAACTGTTCGTCCGGTTCTACCGCTTTGTTCTTGGCCAGACAAGCTGTGGAATCAGGCGCTGTTGAATGTGCTTTGGCCTTTGGTTTTGAGGAGATGAAACCTGGTGCGCTCGTTTCGAACTGGGATGATCGTACCTCTCCGTTTGAGTGGATTGAAAAGAGCTTGATCAACTTGGTTCCTGATCAGCCAAACGCTCCTATTGCATTGAAAACTTTCGGGGCTGCAGGTAAGGCTTATTTGGATAAATATGGCGCAAATCAGGACATCTTCGCCAAAGTTGCAGTTAAAACACGCAGCCATGCAATCCACAACCCCTATTCCATGTTCCACACCCCTCTGACTGTGGAGGAAGTGATGAATGCTCCCTTGATTTATGCACCCTATTTGACCCGTTTAGAAGCATGTCCCCCCTCTTGCGGTGCAGCGGCAGCCATTGTCTGCAGTGAGGAATTCGCCCGTAAACATGGGATTTCCAATTCGGTAGAGATAGTTGCTCAAGCGCTGACCACCGATACCGAAACAAGCTCGGAAAATCCCATGAACATAGTGGGTGCAGATATGACTCGCCGTGCCGCCAAGCAAGTTTATGAAAAAGCAGGCATTGGCCCGGAAGATGTGGATGTGGTGGAACTGCATGATTGTTTTACTCCTAATGAGGTAATTACCTATGAAGGACTTAGCCTGTGCAGCGAGGGGGAGGCAGAGAAGTTTGTTAACGACCGCGACAATACTTACGGCGGCAAGGTAGTGGTCAATCCGTCGGGTGGACTAATGTCAAAGGGGCATCCCATCGGAGCCACCGGTCTGGCCCAATGCACCGAGCTGGTATGGCAACTGAGAGGCCAGGCTGATAAACGTCAAGTACCAGGGGCAAGAATTGCTTTACAGCATAATTTAGGCCTTGGTGGTGCTTGTGTAGTGACTATGTACCGTCAGAGTTAGAAGGCTGGTTAGTAATTAAGAGGAGGGGGACATTATGAGTATTGGGGAACACCTGGTCAGAAACCTATTAATTGGGGAATTGCTCAGCAGAAACTCCAGAAAGTATCCTGATAAGCTGGCTTTTAAAGAGGGAGACCGGAAGTTTAGTTATGCTGAGTATAATTTCCGGGTTAATAAACTAGCCAATGCTTTAAGGGAACTGGGCATCGGACATGGGGATAAGGTTGCAATTCTATTGTTTAATGGCATTGAGATAATTGACTGTTACTTTGCTCTTGCCAAGCTGGGGGCTGTGGCTGTACCGGTGAATTTCCGTTTTGTTGGCCCTGAGATAGTCTATGTGGTTAACGATTCTGATTCAGTTTCAGTTATTTTTGAAACAAGCTTTGAAAAGACCATCGATTCCGTCAGGGATCAGCTTTCAAAGGTTAGACACTTCATTTCCGTCTCTACTCAAAGTGTGTTGCCTTATGCAATTAACTATGATGAATTTCTGGAAAAAGGCAGTGGGGAAGAACCCCTCGCAGTAGTAAATGACAATGATCCAGCTCAAATCATGTACACATCAGGAACAACAGGAAAACCCAAGGGCGCAGTATTATCCCACAAAAACCAAATATCCAACGCGCTAAGTGTATTGGTTGAACGTGTGTCTAGTTCAGATGAAGTGTATCTGTGCATCCCTCCTCTCTTTCACGAGGCCGCTCTGGCCGTAACTCTGGAGACAGTAATGCTTGGTGGTTCAACTGTAATTATGAAGCAATTTGACCCTGCAGCAGTTGCCGAAACATTAGAAAAAGAAAAAATAACTACAGTTCTTCTGGTTCCGGCAATGTGGAATATGCTACTTCAAATGCCAAATTTGGAAAAGCACAATTTCAGCTCTTTTTGGCTGGCTATTACCGGGGCTGCCATTTTACCCCAGAGCCTGAGAAAAGCTATTTCTAAAACCTTCCCTAATGTTAAGCTCTATGATATTTTCGGTCAGACAGAAATGAGCCCGGCCACAACACTCTTAAAACCCGAGGATGCTCTACGTAAGAATGCCTCAGTGGGGAAACCAATCATTGGGGTTGAAGTCAGGGTTGTAGACGACAACGGGCAGGACGTCCCGGTTGGGCAAGTTGGAGAGATTATTTACCGCAGCCCCGGAATGTTATTGGAGTATTACAAGAACTCTGAGGCTACAAGTCAAGCTATAGTGGATGGCTGGTTTTACAGCGGCGATCTAGTACGTTTGGATGAAGAGGGCTATGTCTATGTAGTTGACCGCAAGAAAGATATGATCATCAGCGGTGGCGAGAACGTTTATCCAGCCGAAGTTGAAGAAGTCCTGTATGGACATGGGAAGGTTTTGGAAGCGGCCGTGATCGGTATTCCCAGTGAAAAATGGGGTGAGGGAGTTCATGCAGTGGTTGTGCCAAAACCTGGAATGTGTATTACGCCCGAGGAAATAATGGAGTATTGTACCTCAAACATGACGAGCTACAAAAAGCCCCGCTCCGTTGAGATAGTTGCTGCCCTTCCGCGCAATGCTTCGGGCAAGGTACTTAAGGGTATACTGCGGGAGAAGTATGGTAATGCCGTAAAATACTAGTAATCATTAACTTGCGAACGAAGGGATACAGAATGTATTTTGAGGAGTTCTTTGTAGGGCAAGTTTTCACCAGTTCCTCCTATTTGGTTACCTTAGAGGAGATCACGGAATTCGCGGCACGGTACGACCCACAGTACATGCACGTTGATGCAGAGAAAGACAAAAAAGTATTTTTAAAGGGATCATCGCTTCCGGAGCCATACCATGTTCAATTGCCATAAAGTTGTGGGCGGAGATGGGTGTTTTAGGGGATCAGGCCATCTGTGAGGTGGGATGGAGCAAGTAATGTTTTTAAGAGCGGTTTACCCTGGTGATTCCTTAACGATACGGGGTGAAACCCTAGAACTGACTTCTTCCACCTCTAAAAATGGAGGTTATGTTACAACCCTTATCAACCCAAAGTATAAATTTGCGGGTGTTCAGGCCGGTGCGAATACAAACGAAATACTACAGAAATTAGGCATTTCCAAAGCAGACTATGACAATTTAAAGACAAAAGATGTTTTTGGCTGAGTTCTCTTAGAATTTGAATAAAGGGTACCGCTTATTAATAATCGAGATTTGTGAAAGGGGCCCAAGCAATGTCTAATAAGAATCTCAAGGTGGGGCAAGAGGTAGCAAGTTTTGAATTTACTATTGAAAAGGGAAAACTGCGAGAGGTGGCCTTAGCGATTGGCGATTTGAATCCAATTTACCTTGATAGTGACGCTGCCAAGGAAATAGGGTATCAAGATGTTGTTGCTCAGCCAACTTTTGGATTTATCATGGGTCTATGGGGTGGGGCAGACTTCGACGTCTTAGTCCGAGAACTGGACATGAATCCAATTAAAGTGCTACATGGGGAACAGGAATTCTTGTATTACGATGAAATCAACCCCGGGGAAGTATTGTCAGCCCACTGTAAACTTAAGAATTTAGAGGAAAAGAAGTCTATGTATGTTTTCGGGCTGGAAACAGAGTATTTCAATCAAGAAGGCGAGCTGGTACTGATATCTCGTTCTACCATAATTGAGCGGAAGTAAGGAGGGGATAAAATGTTAAACAATACCGCAAATGTTCACAACTTAAAAGTCGGGGATGAGTGGCCCGTCCTACGAAAAAAACCCATAGACGAAGTTCAGCTTGTAAGATATGCTGGTGCATCCGGTGATTTTAATCCGCTGCATTATGTGGAATCGTTGGCCCAAAAAGCCGGCTTTAACAAGCTCATCGCCCAGGGAATGCTGGTGATGGGTTTTGTTGGGCAGGCAGTATCCGGTTGGATACCAAACAAATTTCTTCGCAGGCTAAGGGTGCGTTTTGTAAATGTAACCTATTTAGGAGATACCATCTCGGTAGTAGGCAAGATAATAGAAATGAGGGAGGAAGGCCAGGAGGTTGTTGTAACTAGTGAAGTGAAAGCAATTGATCAAAACGGTGAAGAAAAGATTACAGGTCTTTTTGAAGCAGTATTACTCAAATAACGCAGTTAAGTTTAAGCAAAATCAGGAGGGATTTTTAGTATGGAAGCTATGTTAAAAGATATGAATTGTATTATTACCGGGGCCGGTAGAGGAATAGGTCGGGCTACTGCTATGTTATTTGCTAACGAGGGCGCTAAAGTATTGGTTACCGATTTAGATAAGGAGCCAGCGGATGAAGTTGTCGCTGAGATTCGGGAGGCGGGCGGCACTGCGGTCGCTTTTGCGGGGGACGTCTGCGGAGCAGATTTCCCGAATGAACTGGTAAAAACTGCCGTCGAGAACTTTGGTCCGAGAATTGATGTAATTGTCAATAATGCCGGATTTACCTGGGACGGGGCACTACACAAAATGTCTGACGAACAGTGGGAAACGATGATGCAGGTCCATATCACCGCCCCCTTCCGGATTCTGCGAGCTGCTGCTCCATATATCAGGGATGTTGCCAAGAAGGAGATAGAAAACGAAGGTAAAAGCATTGCTCGTAAAGTTATCAACGTTACTTCGGTAGCAGGTCTCGATGGCAATGCTGGCCAAGTTAATTATTCCAGCGCCAAGTCGGCTATTGTTGGTTTCACCAAGACCCTGGCCAAAGAGTGGGGCCCATTAAACGTATGTGTTAACGCTGTGGCATATGGTGTTATTGGTACTAGGCTAACTCAACCCAGGGAACTAGGAACCACCATTAAGGCGGGGGACAAGGAACTAGTTGTTGGAGTCTCGCCCCAAATACTTCAGGCTGTTAAAACACTTTGTCCGTTGGGCAGGGTGGGTACTCCTGAAGAGGCCGCATCTGCTATTTTGTTTTTGGCATCTCCTCTTTCCAATTACATTACTGGCCAGGTGTTGAGGGTAACCGGAGGAATATCTCTCTAGTGGGCCGTTTTTCATCAACGGCACCTATAAGTTAAGATGAAAGGAGAGCTGAACAAGTGGCTCTGGATTTAAACAATGAAGACTATAAAATTTTTCGTAATTCTTTTAAAAAGTTTTTGAAGACAGAAGTGATCCCCCATTACAACGAGTGGGAAGAAAAAGGGATAATCCCGAAGGAGTTGTACTTGAAAGCGGGAAAGATGGGGTATCTCTGTCCTTGGCTGGAAGAAAAATATGGTGGTCCTGAAGCGGGCTTGGAGTATTCTGTAATAATTGCAGAGGAAATGGTAAAGGCAGGGGCTATCGGCGTGTTATTCCCCTTGCACAGCGATATTGTTGCTCCATATATATATAGCTTCGGGACAGAGGAACAGAAACTGCAGTGGTTACCTAAGTTTGCCAGCGGCGAAATCATATCTGCTATTGCCATGACAGAACCAAACACAGGCTCGGATCTTGCTGCGATAACAACTACTGCTGTTCTAGACGGAGATGAGTACGTTATCAACGGGGCCAAGACCTTTATTTCCAATGGAATAAACACGAATTTAGTTGTTGTAGCCTGCAAAACTGATCCAAAGGCTATTCAACCTCATCGAGGAATTAGCCTTATTGTGGTCGAGGAAGGTACGCCCGGATTCATTAGGGGCCGTAAACTGGACAAAATGGGTTTTCGCTGCCAGGACACCGCAGAGCTGTTCTTTGAGGATTGTCGTGTACCGCGCGCAAACCTTCTCGGTGTGGAAGGAATGGGTTTCAAGTATTTAATGCTAAAGCTGCAGCAAGAAAGACTGTTCGGTTCAATATGGGGCCAGGCCATGGCCGAAAAGATGCTAAATGAAACTATGGATTATTGTAAAAGCAGGAACATCTTTGGCAAACCGGTTTCAGCCTTTCAGCATAATTCTTTTAAACTGGCGGAAATGGCAACCGAGGTTGAATTAGGACGCGCTTTTCTTGATTCTTTGGTCGCAGATCACATAGCCGGGAAAAACGTTGTTAAGAAGGTATCCATGGCAAAGTATTGGATCAACGAGATGGCTAACCGGATAGCCTACGACTGTCTGCAGCTGCATGGTGGATATGGTTACATGGAAGAATACCCGATCTGCCGCGATTACCGGGATGTCAGAATCTTTACCATCTTTGCGGGTACCAGTGAGGTGATGAAGAGCATTATCGCGAAGGAAATAGGCTTGTAAAGAACTTGAACCGTACACTTCAGAAGTGTTACCATGCCTGAAGAAATTGCATGGAATATTTTTAGATTTAAAATTTTAAAAAATTATAAATCAAGGAGGTATTATTATGGCAGTCAAAGAAATCAGCTTTTCTTCATTCAATGGACGAGATACTATTAAGGCGTGGATCTATACTCCTATCCACAAACCGAGAGCGGTAGTGCAGGTGGTGCATGGCTTTGGAGAACATTCACGACGGTACTTGCACATGATCGGTAAAATGCAGGAAGCAGGCTTTGTTGTCTGCGCAGATGACCATGTCGCCCACGGAAAAACAGCTGTCGACAACAATACTTGGGGAGATTCTGGAGCTAAAGGATATATGACTACCATAGAGGATGAAAACACTCTTCGTAAAATGATAACAGATGAATACCCCGATCTGCCCTACTTTATGTTTGGACATAGTTGGGGCTCGATGATCGCCCGAGGTTACGCAGCTCACTATGGTGAAAGTTTGACTGGACTGATATTGTGTGGAGTGGTTTCACAGTTTAGTGGGGCAGAAATCCTCGGTAAAAAAGATGACATGAAAAAAATGGCCGAGGCCGGACGTGGGGGTGAGGACGGCAGTTCTTTCATGGCAGTGGCGTTTGCAGATATGACAGCCCGCTATGAGAATCCCAACAGCGACTTTGACTGGCTTGCCACTGATCCATCTGTGGTGGTGGATTATACAGCAGATCCCTTCAATAACTTGAGCCATCCGTACACAGTACAGTTTTTCTATGATCTTATTGAATTGTACAAATATATAAAAGCCGACGATTGGGCATCCCGTGTGCCAACCGAACTGCCGGTTTACCTTATTGCGGGTGACCAAGATCCTGTGTGTAACTATGGCGAAGGATTATATCACGTGGCTAACATGCTGAGCACCAGCGGTCACAAACGAGTAGTTACCCACTGCTACACCGGCAAAAGACACGAGATTCACAACGAACCGACCATACGAGACGAGGTAGAGAAGGGAATCATTGACTTTATCGATTGTATGATATGACACATATCAAATGATGCAACTGCTACGTTTGTGAAAAGTCCAAACATACTATACCAGCTTAATTAACTCGTCTTCGACAGTTCATAGGCAAACACCTGAACCTATCCCGAATCAATAGACACAGTAAACGCACAATATCTTGTTCGATCCCGTTATAGCTTATTATTTTATCTTTTTTCCAACCAAGGACCTTCTAGTCCCTAGGGAACTGATTGTCAAGGGCGAGCGATCCATCTGCTCGGCGGGAAAGTCGTAACCTTCACTACATCCTATATTAATTCTGAGGGTCGTGAGAATGAAATACCTATTACTATTGTAATGGTTGAACTTGATGAGGGGCCATGGATAATGGGAAATCTGTTTGATATTGATCCAAGAACGATAAGCATGGATCTGATTGGGAAAAGGGTCAAACTAGGACATAAAGTATTCCCAGGAGACAAGTATTCTGCTGGTGATTCTGCCAGGCCGGTATTTAGTTTTGCGTAATAAGGTACATTCTAAAAAATAACAAGTCAGTTAGTATGCTGGTCTACTTTATGTCATACTGCGTCGACATGTTCACCTAATAGCCCGCTATGAGGTGAACATACCTCCTTGTCTGACGAAAAAATGTACATTGCATCTTTGACTTGTTATTTTCTTTCATATGCTAACTAAAATAAAGGGAACCAGGAAGGGTATCGATCCTGGCAAAATGGTCTATACCTTTGTTTAAAGCTGAATGACAATTTAATAGAGCGGAACCGAGCTAATCCACATTACCAAAAAATTAATGGAGGAGATATTTATGTCGACTTGGGAGCAGGAATATCGAAAAAAAGTGACGTCTCTTAAAGGTGCGGCCGCGACTATAAAATCCGGAGATGTTGTTGGCACTGGCCTAGCCGTGGGAGCGTGTTCGCCTGATATGTATAATGCTATATTTGAACGGCACGAAGAATTACGAGATGTTTGGATTATTGATGCGGTGCAGATACGTCCTTCTAAACTTTATGATCCTGAATACATGGCCGGAATTGACGGACATATAAACTATGCCCCGGGTTTTGGTACGGCAGCAAGTCGGAAAATGGGAAGTACTAGGCAGGCTGATTTTTTACCGTGTACGACTTCTGATATAGCTGACAAATTTTCAAGCAGGGCTGACGTATTTATTGCTATGGTTACGCCACCCAATACCCAGGGTTATGTTAATCTCGGATTAACTAATTTTTACACGATGGAAACTATTAGGCAGGGCAGGGCGTCCGGTAAGCAGCGCGTTACCATAGGAGAGGTCAACGATCAAATGCCTACTGTTTTCGGAAATAACTGGATGCATATTTCGGAATTTGATTATTTTGTGGAAAATTCAAAGCCGATGCCCAACTTTGGGCGAGGGGAACCGTCAGAAATAGAAAAAACCATTGCCCAGTATGTACTGGAGTTAATTAATGACGGAGATACAATTCAAATGGGTATTGGAGGTATTCCTGAAGCAGTAGTCAGTGGCCTAAAAGGAAAGAAGGATCTTGGCGTTATTACTGAGATGTTTCCAATCGGACTGCGAAATCTCGTTGAAACAGGAGTTATTACTAATAAAAGAAAGCCAATTCATAAAGGCGTAACTGTAGCAACATTCTGCATGGGTGACCAGGATATGTATAATTATGTTAATAGCAATCCCTCCTGCGAGTTTTACCCTGGGTCCTATACCAACAGCCCTCTTGTTATTGCTCAACATCCGAATATGGTTGCCATGAATATGGCGCTTATGGTGGACCTCAGCGGTCAAATCAACTCGGAAGGCTTGGGACATCAGCAGATAAGTGGCACTGGGGGCCAACTGGACTTTATGATCGGTTCCTATTGGTCGCAGGGAGGCAAAGGAATTACATTGCTAAGTTCGGCCAGAAAAATGAAGGATGGTAGCCTAGTCTCCGGAATAGTCCCAGAATTACCGATCGGAAGCCCGGTCACTGTTCCTCGAACCTTTGCTCAGTACGTTATTACCGAGTATGGAATTGCCAACTTGAGGAATAAGACTAGACGGGAACGGGCTAAAGCTTTAATTGCTATAGCTCATCCTGACCTGCGTGGGGAATTGCTTGCCAATATGAAAAAGAATTTCTTTCCATTTGCCAGTTTACAGAATGCCAGTTCAGTTTCCTAATCATGGATTTAGGTGATACAACATAGTGAACCCAGTACTTTAGTACTCTACCACAGTCAAACCATTGATATCAATGGCATTTTTGAGCATTAGTTTTGAGCATTAGAATGAACATAGTTATCAGACAAGAAATGCAAGGCCACCTGGGCGGCCTTAGAAGTGACCTGCCCGGTAGTCAACAGCCGGAAGCGAGTCTTGCATGTTAGGAAGCATTTCTAGTGTGAAGCGTAGACAGCAAGTACAAAAGCTGTGTGATTGAGCCTCGATCGCAGCCCATAAACCTGTCTATACTAACCGGTGAAAGTCCGGCCGCGGTAGTTTTCCCGTTCGACCGTGTAGTTATATCCGACTCTCATTTCAGGTGACTGAATGAGGGAAAGCTCGGAAGTAAAAGTCCTCGCTGCTCCACTGAGAGTAGACTGGTTAGGGGGACAAGCAATCTTGGAGGCCGTAGCATAAAGCGAACACTGCAGCGCCGAAATAGTCACCCTGCGATAGGCCAGATTTGAGCAGGATTTTGGAGGGTGTCGAGTCGTTTCGAGGTTGACGAAGACTGGTAAGCTTTCGGAAGTAATGGGAATATGCACGAAAGTTACCCTCGGCAACCCTCTATTTCGTTGGAGCTTTCGCTTTCTTCAGGTCGAGAGCAGTACAATGGTACCTTATAGACCTGGTACCATTGTCCGACCGGGGTGGAGCAGCCGTCAAGGCTGAGAATCTAATGGAGTGAAAGTCTCCTGTCACCAATTGACCGGATTCGGGTGACTAGCTTATCCAATGCGTGAGGAGGTAACGAATCACGTTCTGCTTGGACGAAAAAGC
>LADV01000221.1 GCA_000961805.1 Peptococcaceae bacterium BRH_c23
CTTGCTGAATATATGGTCGAAAGGCTTAAAGAGTGGCCGCCTGTTCCCACGACGAATATGAGGACGGTTGAAACGTATGCCACTCATGAAAGGTGGTAAATCCGAGACACGGAGATTCAGGGTCTCGCTAATTCGATATTAATCTTCTGAAGATGGGGCGAGAGAGTTTCAGAAATTTGAGGCAGGAATGGGCCCAAACTGGTTATTGGCTTTGAGATGTATAAGCCCGGACAAAGATGCCTTATCAAAGGATGAAGGTGAGCTGAACGTAGGGAAAAGGCTAATTTCAAGAGCTATTTTGAACAGCTGATAATCCGGGTTGACCGGCGCTTGCTGGCGTTAGCAATAGAGGAGCCTTATTTGGAGGACTATATCCCCCGGACCAGAATCCTATGGGATGGGTAAATATCTAGTCTGAACATAACCACAGCCATTAACCCGCTTCCGGTATGCTGTAGGTCTTATGTTGGCAAAATTATAAATTTGCCATTCCTAAAAAATCACTCCAATATAATGTGAAAAATATAATAACAATAAATACTAATTGACTAATTGTGAATTTGTAATCATTTCGATTTTCTGCATATTTATACTCTATAATAGCTCTAGCTACTTCAGTCGCAAGGACAAATACCATCATTAAAAACCATGGTTCAAAAAACCAAATCCAATCCATAGGGTCTCTCGTCATATTAACAAAAGAGCCGATTAGCAGGACGACTATAGATGTAATCCTGATCGTCCGATCAATTTTTTTATGTTTCTCATTAACATAGTTATATGAAAAAAGTTTCTTCTTCTCAACTTTTAGCAGTTTTCTCATTACCGCATTAAATGAAACTAGCGATAATAATACAATGGTTAGCAAGAGGAATAACTCCTGCCAAAACTTCGGTCCAAGACCATACATGAGTTTCACCTCCAGTCACAGGTTACCTAAAAACAGCCTACATTTCATCTAACCTGTGCGTATTTTAACAAGTACGAAAAAAGTTAATTGTTTCGTTAAATCCATAATCAATTGTATCATATATTACCAATAATGGTATTGAATTTCCTCCAATATCTCTTTACGACAGAGCATGGTCTCCAGGAAATAACAATCCATTAAATGTTTGTACAAATACGGATTTTAAGTAAAAATAATACCTGACTGGTGTTGACCAATCAGTTTTTCAATAACATCAACATACGTCCAAGGCTATATAAAGTAAAACCCCGACAAACCGTTTGCAAAACTCCCTGACGCTTACATAAACTCTCTTTTTCTCTTGAGAGCTGTAAACATTAGCAGGAACTATATAACTCTTGTATAATTGTGTTAAAGGGATTCGAGATAGTATGGACAAATATACTCAATCAAACGTGTTTAGAAAGGGCGAAAGTTAAATGTGTGGCCGATATTCCTTCTCCAAATTTAAATCCAATGACATATAGAACGTTTTGGTCCAGTCCAGCTTGAATTTGAGTTTGGGCCACGCTATAATATTGCTCCATCTCAACAAGTTCCTGTGGTGATCCATAAAGATGGAGGCAACCGTCTACTAGGGCTTCGGTGGGGGTTAATACCCTATTGGGCTAAAGATGAATACCTTGGAAACAAATTGATTAACGCTCGGGCTGAGACATTGGAGGAAAGGCCTAGTTTTCGAAAGTCTTTTGAGCAAAAGCGTTGTCTAGTCTTGGCAGATGGATTCTACGAGTCGAGAAAAGAAGGTCGTGTCAAGAAACCCTTCAGAATCACCCTGAAAGATGGCGGACCATTTGCTTTCGCAGGTCTATGGGACTCGTGGTTATCACCTACAGGTCAAACTATAAACACATGTACGATCATTACAACTACGCCGAATGAATTGATGGAGCCGATACACAACCGAATGCCTGTGATATTACAACAGGACACAGAGCCACTTTGGCTGAGTGCGGATATCCCAAGCCGTGAAGTCAAAGGCCTGCTAACGCCTTTTCCAGCTGAAGGGATGGTTGCTTACGGCATTTAAAATATATGAAGAATGTTTACCACATCGAACGTGGTTTGAATAAACTGTCTGACGGAAGAGTTAACCCAACTTTTGGCACAGGCCAAGTTATTCTACCGGTACTTTTTGGTTTTCTGCTGAGGATAAAAAGCTTTAACGAACTAAATTTGATGATAAAGAATCATGAGTTCCGGTAACTATTTCTCCGAGGGACAAAGCTGCCGCAGGTGGATGCGATCAGAGATACGCTTAAAGTCTTGAATATTAACGGGCTAAAACAAATCAATCAGGACATTGTAAAAAAAGCAGTCGAGAATAAGGTTTTTGAAAACGGTACCATTGATGGTTATATGGTTGCCGCGATCGATGGAACAAAATTCTTTGGGAGCAATAAGAAAAGCTGTTCGGAATGCTTGACAAGCACCAAAACAGAAAAGACTCATTATTTCCATAGTGGCGCTGTCATGTCAACGGTAGGTATGGGTCCAAAATTGGTGATTGACTTTGGGATGTACAAGCCCGGACAAGACGCTGTATCAAAGGATGAAGGGGAGCTGAACGTAGGAAAAAGGCTGCTTTCAGGCACCATGAAGAGCCATAAAGGATTAATGGATGTTGTAGTTTATGATGCCCTGGCCTGTAATTCCATCTGGATTAACCACTGTAAAAGTCTGGGTATTGATGCAATTGTCCGAGCAAAAAACAATAATAATAAGAGTTTGCGATTCGCAAAAAAGGCGGCAAATAAGACGGAGGCGGTTGAGGTTTGGGAAGATGAACAAGGATTTGAGAAAGTTCAAGTATACCAGTCAACCTTCAAGATGGACAACGTGGAGCAACCGTTGCGGTTTGTAAAATTTGCTATAAAACATAAGAACAAGTTACGCACACAGATCATGATCGTAACAACTTGTATGGAAATGACACTGAAGGCCTTGTTCAAAATAATCAGGGCACGCTGGGATATTGAGAACTCAATTTTCAATAACTTAAAACGTGAATGTGGCTTAGAGCATTGTTTTGTGCACGGTGGGAATGCCGTAGAAGCAGTGCTCTATTTGATCTTTATTGCATCGAATATCATGCAGCTATACTTGGTAAGGCGACTGAGAAACCATTTCACAACTCAACGAGAAATGGTAAGGCTTTTATTAGTAGTCACCCGACGTCGCAAACCCTCGGGACGTAATGTGAATGGATTATCGTCAGTTCGCATTATTCTTAAATCCAGTATTACAAATGCCGTCCAACCTCTATGTAGTTGGACGGCATTTGTAGGATAACTGGAAGTTCACTAAATGGGAGTTTAATGAAGGTGTACTGGTGAAAGTTTAACTATTTGTTCTTTCTGATAGTGACAAAGTTTTTCAATCACACACCATACCTAGACAATACATATAGTATTATCGTATAAAATGTGACAGAGGTGAAAGAGATGCGTATTTTACGTATAGGATCAACGGGAGAAGATGTAGTCAAACTACAGTCCGCTTTAACTATCTTCAAATATCAACCAGGAAAAATCGATGGGATTTTCGGATTAAAAACAGCATCCGCAGTAATCAAATTCCAAAATGACTACGGCTTTGTTCCTGATGGTATTGTTGGACCGGTAACCTGGGGATATCTGCAGGAATTGATTGATGCACACAATATTTACATTATTAAACCCGGTGACACATTTTACAAATTAGCCCTTGCTCATAATATCTCCCTAATAGAGCTCACCTCTTTAAATCCAGGACTTAACCCTAATAAGCTGATGATTGGGCAAACAATTAAGCTCACTCTTACATCCAAGTTACTGAATACTACTGATCCTTCTTTTCGTATCACATCCCCAAATGATGGATCAATTCTGCCCTTTGGTGATGTTAAAATAACTTGGACTTATGCCCCGGAAGCTGTTGAATATATGATTATTGTTACAGACTTAGAAAATTATTTGACTCTCACTAATGGTTATGAAATAGATTTATTACCGAGTGTGAATAGCTTTCTTTTGACAACCGACCATTTAATTAGAGGACATCAGTATAATGTTATGATTTATGCAGATACGATTTCTCGCGGAATCCTTAAAACTGATCCGATACAATTTACAGTTACCGATTAGCTTGATTATATTTATGAATACCGTGCCTTGTTAATATATGGGTTCAGAAACAACCGTTAAACTATAAGATGTTCACCTGACTATTGGTTAACGTATTGAAATAAATCCAATTGTTCGGTCTAAGTAAAGCCCATACCAAAAGAAATAACTTCTGGTAACATTTGTTTGATCTTCGCTAAAGACCCAAATTTTGAACGTATCTTTAAAACTTTTGACTTCCAGTTATTCTTATACTGGGGCAATTCATAGAATAATGTAAACCGAGAATAACCCTAACGTTGAAACGTGATAGCTAATACATTCGTAGGGTTGTATGAAAGCATTGAATCTAAATAATAATAATACTTTTACAAAATCATCAAGTAATATTAAAGGAAAACAGCATCTTAAGAGAGAATTATTGAGAATCGTCTTTGGGACATACGAAGAGGCCAAGGGACACATTGTGGTAGGCGCAAACTTAGACTGCTCGATATTCGCCCATAATGTTCCCTACAAGGTTATGGAGGGATTTAATTGGTTAACAATTCAAATTTAACAAATTGCTATAAAGAATATATTAAAAAAGAAATCGAACAGATAGAAGATTTGAAGGCTAAAGGACATACAGTAAAATATATACTTGAACTTAACGCATTTTCTTATGAAGCGTTAGAGAATTGCGGTTTACCTGAAAGTTATTTAGTTCCCACGGCAGAACCTCAAACAATGAGCATCGAGGAATGGGATACCCACACAAGCGCTGAACACAAATGGGAATATGATGGAACTCCTTTTATGAACAGGCATGAACGAGATAGAGTAATGCTCGGTTTACTATTTAGCGCAGGACTTAAGCATTTATTGGAAATATTGCCTACAGAATCAAAAGAGGAACTGAAGAAATTACTTATACCTAGTAAAATATAAATTTGAGTAGGGTTAATCAAAATGGTTCGAATTCTATAGAAATATAAACCATTTATTAACAAAATAGTTTGTCGTCTTTGTGACTGTAATTATCCCACTTCCGCTAATTATCATACTATGAGTTATTGGTAGGTTATGTACATGTAATTAAAGGTGGGTAGGGTTTTATGGGTATATTTGAACATCTTTTTAAATATGAGAGCTATCAGGATGAGGAAAATGTACATTTTTATAAATACGATGGGGTTAAAGAAATCGGTGAGCCTGTTTGTATACCTGAAACCCTATTTAACAGAATGACCTGCATAGGAAATGCCTATAACCTTCACTATACTTCTTTGTTTAGCCCATACGAGGATTATGTGCTTGAAAGTATTCAGGTTCAGGGATTGATTGAAGAACTGAACTTTATAGCGGATACTGTTAATGATAAACTTCTGCAAAGATATATTAATGAACTATTACATCTTATTGGCGTCTGTGGTTATAGTCCGAAATGTCCTTTTATAAAAATCATGGGGTATTAATCTAATTACTTCCCATTATTCTTATACAGCCAGTAAGATTTTAATAGCACCAGCGTTTTGTGATTAGAACACTGGTGCTATTGTCATAACGTTCTGCTTTGTTAGTTCTACTCTAATTTTGCTTAGTATTGGTACTTCGGTGTTGGCGACTTGTTCACTGCAAAGTTTAGGAGATATACAGAACAGGTTATTACAGCAGCAGGCAGCAAAGATGAGCTATAAGCTCGCACTAGAAGCGTATGATAAAGTCTTGACGCTGGCCCCAGATGATATTAAAGCCTATAACAATTTATACGCAGTCATCTGAGCAGGATAAGGCGAACGCGTTGGAGAAGCTGTCTCTAAGGCATTAACACTGATTCGGCCATTGATAAAACAGGACTGTGTATTTATTAGGACTCGGTTGAAGTAGGTTGTTAAATAACTAATATGTTTCCATGGACGATGCACGTGGAGTGCTTGATAGTGCTATATCGGGGCTGAGTGAAAGCCTCGGTATAGCGGGTCGTCGAGGTAGAATGTTATTATTATCGCGTCGTAGTGTACGGGGAAATATATTGAGCCAGATCGTTCTTTTTTTGACGGTCTGGCCGTTTATTTTGCGGATGAAAAATAGGATGGCCACTGTTATTTGGAAGGAATATTAAGGAAGATGTAGAATGTTGATAAGTAGTATAGGGTATTTTCAAGTTGGAGGGAAGTTATGGACGAATTTGCATTTCAACAATTTTTGTATGAACAAATACCCATAACTGAGAAAATGAGGTTAGAGGTCATTAAGTTCAAACCTTCCAGTGTAAAAATGCTGGCTAGGCTAGAACCAAATTATAATCACAAGCATACTGCGTTTGCGGGTAGTATTAATAGTTTGATGACGCTGTGTGGCTGGGGAGTAGTTTTTGCAAATGTAAAGGAATTTGATCCAAATCCACATATTGTAATTCAAAAGAGCAATATTGAATACTTATTTCCTATAGAAAAGGACTTCGTAGCAGAGTGTAAGATAGAAAGGAAAGAAGACATAGAAAAGTTTCTACTGACCTTCAACAAGTTCAGCCGGGCTCGAATAAAGTTAAATGTGTATTGCAAAGATGAAAATAAGCTATTATCAAAATTTGAAGGACAGTACGTAGTGTTTAGATAGTTTTTAGAGCACTTTGTTTTGTCTTTGCAACATATCCCTACGCCTTCCCTGTCAAGTGGTCACATTCTACCCCCGGCTAAATCCCGCCGGGGTAGCTGTCTGATGTAACTAGTTCGTATGTATATGTGTCGGTGATTGCTATCCCTACCATGGAACTAATAAGGCTAAAGGAGAAACATACTCATGAATTTGATGAATACATGGTTTGTATTTTCGGCCAATATACGGTAATTATGAATGATATAGAGTATGTTCTGAATCCGGGTGATGAAATCGTCATTCCAAAGGGTACTGAGCAATGGGGAAAGTGTATTGCTGGAACAAGAACTATCCATGCATTTGGAGGAAAACGAATTCTCGGAGTAACGAATAGTGAACTAAACGGCGCTACATCGTAACCCTAAGCCCCTCCCAGCTCTTCGCCTCCGAACCGTACTCGAAGCCACGGCTCTTCTATCTGGGCGAACCCCACGGGGTAAAGTTCTAGGCATGAGGATATGGGCAAGAGGGGCGTGTTGGATAACTTACCTGCAATTTAGTTTAATAATTGTGAAGAGAGGGATTAGGATGGAAAAAAGCGAAGTCATCGGTAAATTATCTGTTTGTGGACTGGATTGTTCAAGATGCGCAGATTATGAAAACAGCGTGGATACGCTTCGTCTAAAAGATACCATAAGTATCTTAAGGTCAAGTCTTTCGCGATCAGTAAAAGTATACCAGGTCTGAGTGCTTGAGACATCATGAGTCTAGAGCGTGAAGCTACAGCAAGCAGCCTGTACAATATTTTCCGTTGTACTTTCCCGTGGAAAAATAACGAACTAGCTAGTTATCACGAGATTTAAGCGAAAATACATCTTGAATAAAGACACGGGTGTAGGAAGATTGATCTTCCTACACCCGTGTTTCTATGTTTGTCCGTCCGTCTTACAATCAAAAAGAGAGCCGTTAGTCTAGAGTAAACGAGACACATACCGCTAGTTATCTGGTCAACTTTTTATCCTGACCTCAAAGGCCAGAATATCGCTCCTTGACTCGTATAATTTTTCTTCAAATACCTTCTTAAACCAAGCAGTTCTGTTTTTGGTGGGCGGATACTGATAGAACTTGTCGCTAACTTTGCAGATTGCTTCAATCATCTCACGTTCTTCATACCCTAAACGCTCTGCCAATTTCAGCGCCGTTGGCAGTAAATCGTAAAAACCAGTACTAATGAAGTAATCGTGCAGACTACGACGGTTCGGTTGATCAAAGTTAAGGTTAGTCAATTGCTTAGACATCCTGCATTCCTCCCGAATTAAGCATCACGCATTGCTCAGATTCAGTTCTCCTTTGGCATCTTTGAGCCGGTAACTTATACCGTTCATATTGAGGATTTCCGCT
>LADV01000021.1 GCA_000961805.1 Peptococcaceae bacterium BRH_c23
TAAAATAAGAAAGCGATTATTGTTTAAAACATGGGGTAAATATCGTTTGCGTTCTTCTGGGTTCCAGTCGATAAATGTATCCCTCACCCCAAGCCTATATGAAGCCTGGTTATAACTGATGGCAGCAATAGGGCGTTCATTAAACTACACAAGGTACTTTACTCGTGGTCCAATCGTTTTTTTATAACCCAGATAATGATATGATTCTACGAGATGGTTCCAGAGCGCTTCCAGCTCTGTGCGACTGACAAGTTCAATTTTTAGCGAGGTTATTATCTCAAGTATTTCTTCTACCAAGGGTCTATCATCGATAAAATAAAGAACGTTTTTTGGTTTCATGACAACTAATCCTTTCAGTTTTGAGGACAGAGTTATCCCTTTTATGTGTTATTATAACCCACCGAGTCCTCACTACTAAATGTAGCACATGAAATCCGTTTTGTCTATAATTTTAATTCACGCTGTAGTACTAGGGACTATTCCATTAATGCAAAGTTGGTAGCGCTATTAAGGGGTCGTTTAAGCGCACTTGGTATAAAAGTAGTAGCAGCGGAGGAATATGCGGCCCCTAATGTTATAACCTTTGAACTTACAAGACATCTCAGTTCTGAGGTGGTGGGAAAGAGACTGGAAAAGGAGGGCTATTATCTAAGCTATCGAAGCTCCTATCTGCTCAAGCGAAATTGGCTTCAGATTTGCTTGATGGGAGAGTATGATCAGAGGGTGATTGATGCCTTCCCGCCAATTTTAGCTTCTTGCTTGGCATAGGTTAAGCGGTTATGCTATATGGCAAAGAGTAAAGTGCTGTCAAATTTGGCACTCTATAAATCAGCATTCTTTTATTACTACTCTTTAATTTCGATCAAAATCATGGTATTATGCATAATAAAAGAATTCTTAGTAACTATTAAAATGCGCGACAAGGCCATAGACAAAGTGCTATGGCCTTATACATATTTTAAGGACGCGAAGGGTTATTGGTAACTTTCAGAATGCAGATAAGCATGGGAATAAGTAACTTATGGAGGCTGATATGGGATCACAAGCTGTAAAACGAATTTACGTGGAAAAAAAGCCGGGGTATGATATTGAAGCCCAGGGTATCTACAGCGACCTAATAGAAAATTTAGGAATCACAGGGTTGCAAGGCTTAAGAGTGATTAACCGCTATGATATTTCAGGAATTACGGAAGAGGAGTATGCCAAGTCCCGCCCGATTATTTTTGCCGAGCCTCCCCTAGATTTGGTGTATGACGAAAATTTCGAAGTTCCCCCTCAAGACCGAGTTTTTGCTATAGAATATCTGCCCGGTCAGTATGATCAGCGGGCAGATTCTGCTGCCCAGTGTGTCCAAATCCTAACTCAGAAAGAGCGGCCTATTATTGCTTTGGCAAAGCTTATCGTTTTAATGGGTCAATTATCCGAACAAGATTTCCAGAAAATTAAGGATTATTGCATTAACCCTGTTGAATCACGGGAAGCCGCTCTAGAAAAACCTGAGAGTTTAGACTTTGAACCTGTGATTCCAGCAGATGTTGAAATTATTGCTGGCTTTTCAGAGAAGACGCCTACTGAATTAAGATCGTTCTTTCAAAAAGCCGGTTTAGCGATGAGCTATGAGGATTTAGCATTTTGTCAGGGCTATTTTCGGGATACCGAAAAACGAAATCCGACGATCACAGAGATCCGAGTGATTGACACTTATTGGTCGGATCACTGTCGGCATACGACGTTTAATACCAAGATTGAAGAGGTTTCTTTTTCAGAGGGGGATTTTGCTGAGCCACTGAACACGGCTTATCAGGAATATCTCACATCACGGGGTTATGTCTATGGAGAAAACACATCAAATAGAGATGTCAGCCTCATGGACATAGGCGTCTTGGCGATGAAAGAGTTGAAGAAGAGAGGTCAATTACCCGACCTCGATGAATCCGATGAGATTAATGCCTGTAGTATTGTTGTGAATGTAGAGATTAACGGCCAAACTGAAGAATGGCTAGTGATGTTTAAAAATGAGACCCATAACCATCCTACGGAAATCGAACCCTTCGGTGGGGCGGCCACCTGTTTAGGGGGTGCCATTCGAGATCCCTTGTCAGGTCGTACCTATGTTTACCAAGCCATGCGTGTGACAGGAAGTGGTGATCCAAGGGCCAAGTTAGAGGATACTCTACCCGGAAAATTACCTCAGAGAAAGATCACAAGGGGTGCAGCCTTTGGTTATAGTTCCTATGGAAATCAAATTGGCCTGGCTACAGGGCAAGTAACGGAAGTCTATGATGAAGGCTTTGTAGCCAAACGCATGGAAATTGGAGCAGTGATCGCGGCAGCTCCTCGCAAAAACGTTGTACGCGAAGTCCCTGAACCGGGAGATATTGTGGTACTTGTCGGCGGGAGAACGGGTAGGGACGGGTGTGGTGGTGCAACTGGATCTTCTAAAGAGCACACCACAGAGTCTCTACTAACCTGTGGTGCGGAAGTACAAAAAGGAAATCCACCCACAGAACGGAAAATTCAAAGACTTTTCCGTAATCCAAACGTAAGTACACTGATCAAACGCTGCAACGATTTTGGTGCAGGCGGGGTATCAGTTGCTATCGGAGAATTAACGGATGGCTTAGAAATAAACTTAGATGCAGTTCCCAAAAAATACGAAGGTCTTGATGGAACAGAACTTGCGATCTCTGAATCTCAGGAGCGCATGGCAGTTGTTATTCGTGCTCATGATTTTGAGACTTTCGCCAAATATGCTGATGAGGAAAACTTGGAAGCAACGTTAGTGGCTAGGGTTAGTGCCAATCCTAGACTGACAATGTCTTGGCGAGGGCAGACAATTGTTGATCTCAGCCGAGAGTTTCTCAATACCAATGGGGTTAAGCAGACGATGAAAGTCGAGGTCACTCTGCCTGAGACTGGTCGAGACTACTTTAGTAAGCTGCCAGAAGCAGTGGAACAAAAAATAGCTGAAGAAAATCTAGAAAACAAAACGAGCGAAAGCCCCTTATTAAAAGAGGCTTGGCTGGCTAATCTAGCTGACTTAAACGTCTGTAGCCAAAAGGGGTTAGTGGAGAGGTTTGACAGTACGATCGGAATGTCTTCCGTTCTGATGCCCCTAGGTGGTAAATATCAGGTCACTCCAGCTGAAGGTATGGTGGCAAAGCTCCCGGTTTTATCAGGAGAAACGAATACGGCGACCATGATGACCTATGGCTATAATCCGCAATTAGCCACGTGGAGTCCATTTCATGGTGCCTTATATGCCGTTGTTGATGCGGTAACTAAGACAGTGGCCCTAGGTGGGGATTATCGCCAGGTTAGACTTACCCTACAGGAGTATTTCGAACGATTAGGAACTGACCCACAAAAATGGGGAAAACCCTTTAGTGCTTTGTTAGGGGCTTTTTATGCTCAGAAAAAACTGGGCATTCCAGCGATAGGTGGGAAAGACAGCATGTCTGGAACATTCATGGATCTGCACGTCCCTCCGACCTTGGTTGCCTTTGCAGTCAATCTGATCGAGGCGGATAAGGTTGTTTCCCAGGAGTTTAAAAAGTCCAGCAGTCAGGTTGTCTTAGTCAAAGCCATTCGGGATGACCATGAAGTTCCAAATTTTGAACAGCTAAGCAAAAACTATACTAAAATTAACGAGTTAATCCATTCCGGTTGCGTCCTAGCATCCTATACCGTAAGGATGGGAGGATTGGCAGCAGCTCTGAGTAAAATGTCGTTTGGCAATCGGATCGGGATGACCTTTAATAGTCCGATAGACATTAATAGTCTATTTTCGGTTGATTATGGTTCAATAGTCTTGGAAATAGCTGAAACGGTCGATTTAGCAGAGGAATTCGGCGATGTAGTATATCAGCTGCTGGGAGTTACCCAGGAAAAACCGGTTATTTCAGTTAATGGCGTCGAAGTAGAGCTGGATGATGCTTTACAGGCTTGGAAAAAGCCCCTGGAAAAAGTCTTTCCGACTGAAACGGAAAAGGTTGCTGAACCACAAAAAGTGAGCTACAACTTGAGGAATACTCAGGCACCGTCCACTAAAGTGGCTAAACCAAGAATCTTTATTCCAGTTTTTCCAGGTACTAATTGTGAATACGATTCGGCGAAAGCCTTTGAGAAAGCCGGCGGGCTGGTTGAAACTTTGGTGATTAGAAACCTGACGGCTACAGATGTAGAAGAATCTATCCAAGAGATGGTTAAGAAGATAAAACAGGCTCAAATCGTCATGCTTCCAGGAGGCTTCAGTGCCGGGGATGAACCAGACGGTTCGGGTAAATTCATTGCTACCATGTTCCGGAACCCCAGGATTAACGAAGCGGTGGCGGAACTTATGCAGCAACGGGATGGGTTGATGCTCGGAATTTGTAATGGATTTCAAGCGTTAATTAAACTCGGTCTCGTTCCCAACGGTGAAATTATTGATTTAACGGAGGATTCTCCCACCCTCACGTATAACAAAATCGGACGTCACGTTTCCTGTATGGTCGAAACCAAAGTCGTTTCCGTCTTATCCCCTTGGTTTAGCGGGGTGAAACTGGGGGACATTCATACCGTACCCATCTCACACGGAGAAGGACGGTTCGTGGCAAATCAAGCTGTGATTCAATCGTTGATTGCTAAGGGGCAGATTGCTACTCAATATGTCGATCTCGACGGTCAACCGAGCAATGATGTTATTTATACGCCCAATGGTGCTTACGAAGCGATCGAAGGAATTACCAGCCCTGATGGACGTATTTTAGGTAAAATGGCCCATTCTGAAAGGTCTGGTCTAGATATAGCCAAAAATGTCCCAGGGGATAAGTATCAACCGATTTTTACTGGCGGAGTTAATTATTTCAGAGGTTAAATACCGGAGTACTCGCGCCTTGCGCAGGTCTTTGTTTGCAGGGTTTTGGAAGTGCTTGTCGAATTCTAAATCCAAGAGGATTTTTATCCATATTAAAAACTCCCACTTCTCAAAGTGAGAGTTCATGATCTGCTGCGGTGGAGGGATTTTAGCTTCAACTAAAACGAGTTAACGACTAGAAATAGGAGATGAATTTCTTGAACACTAACTTTGAAAGCGCTATTGTAACAGAACAAGGAAAAAGTATTGCCGTTGTTTCCGTCCAGCCCACGGTATTCCAAAATTCGTTTAATGCCTCTATGGTTATCAAAGGATTGCTACCTGTCTTTAAAGGAATGCCAATTGTTCTCATGACCTTGGACCCCCAGGGAGCACCTGCTTATTTTGGCAGAGCGGACCTTATTCTCATCCTCGAAAATGTTAATATTAAAGAAGCTGCTTGGAAGCAAATAACTGCCGATATAGATTTAACGAATTCTTGCCCGATGAAAGAATCGGAAGAATCATAAACACCTAGGGTTGAGGGAAAAATGGACGTTTGGGCGAACTACCGCAAAATAGTACATGTAGATATGGATGCGTTCTATGCCTCTGTCGAGCAGCGCGATGATCATTGCTTACTGGGTAAACCTGTTGTGGTGGGAGGCAGACTTAACAGTCGGGGTGTGGTTTCTGCTGCATCTTATGAAGCGCGCAAATTTGGAATACACTCAGCAATGCCTCTGGCAGAGGCTGCCCGACGCTGTCCGTTTGCCGTTTTTTTACCAGTAAACGGAGAAAAATATCGAGAAGTATCCTTGCAAATTCGACAAATATTCTTGACGTATACTCCTATGGTGGAACCGCTATCTCTGGATGAAGCCTTTTTGGACGTTACAGGTTCTACAAGCTTATTTGGTCCTGCCGATACAATTGCTTTAACTATTAAACAGCGTATCCAGCAGGAACTAAACTTAACAGCTTCAGTTGGCTTAGCCTGTAATAAGTTTTTGGCAAAGCTGGCCTCAGACTTGAAAAAACCTGATGGTTTCGTGGTTGTTCGACCAGATAGGATTCAAGAGTTTCTTGACCCACTGCCAGTGGAACGGATCTGGGGAGTCGGAGAAAAGACTGCGGAGCAATTGCACTCTTATAATGTCAAAACAGTAAGGGATTTGCGTCGCTTGGAGTTGGGAAACTTAACCAGGCTGTTTGGAACTTCGGGAAGTCAACTTTATCACTTGGCCAAAGGGATTGACGATCGACCCGTGGAAAGCGACAGGGTGGTTAAATCCATCGGTCGAGAGACTACGTTTGCTGCAGATATTGCCGATATCGAGGTGTTGGAGACGACTTTGCTAGACTTGGCCGTTGATGTTGGTCGGAGCTTGCGTAAAGAGAATCTCAGAGGTAAAACGATCACCTTGAAAGTCAGATACGACGATTTTCGTACCTTAACTCGTTCTCGTACCTTACCGCGGGCTACGGATCTTGAAGACGTGATTTATCAAGAAGCCTGCAGCCTTTTAAGAGAGGTATCGCTTAAACAACCCCTCAGGTTAATTGGCGTGACCCTGCATAACCTGACTGATCAGATTGAAAACCAATTATCTTTGTTTGAAGAGTCCCAACAGGAACGTGAAAATCTCACTAAAGTTCTTGATTTAGTGAAAGAGAAATACGGCGAGAAGATTATTACCAGGGCTCGACTCCTGTGACTACTGTGTAAAACATGTATAGGCAATCTGCTTTAAGTAATGCAGATTGCCTATTTTTAAAAAGAAGATTTTTCCAATCGTCAGACCCACTTCAAGTGAGACTAGTTCCCAGTACTCTGCTTCGGTGGGGATAGACTCTCCCTTCGCTGCGAAGTGTACCTTTTGAGAATAGGCGGCTCGGTGAAACCAATCCTCAGCGCGATCGTATTCGTTAAGGGCCGTGCGCTTCGGCGATACTCTATCCTACGCTGGTAAGCCATTTCTTTAGGGATCGCGGCTTCGGCGATACTCTCCACTGGAGACTATCGTCAACGGAAGCTTTCGTCACCGAAGACTCGATGTTCTGCATAAGTCGCACGAGTTCACTTAAAGGGCTGTTATCTATTGCAAATAGATAACAGTGCGAAATATGTAGAAAGATGTCGGTAATTTCCTTGTCAGTAAACACAGTTATTATGCGTCTATAGCTAAGTAGGAAATAGAATAGAATGGTGGAATGGAATGGAAAGTGAATTAACAATCCATGAGCCAAGAGACAAGCAAAAAATTATAAAACCAGGTTGGGAGCGTGATATGGGTAGATTTTAAGAGGTGCAGCGTACTTAATGAAAAAAAGATAGAAGAGAGGAAGGTAGATAATATTATGAAGAAGAATTGGCATTCTAGCTTTGCCGTGATCGTTGTTGCTTTTTTACTAGCTCCCATGATTTCTGCTCCCGTCGCTATAGCCGGAGTAAGTGGGTTACCACAACCTGTAGAAAGTAGGTTATTAAAACCTATGGAGACTTTGGCGATACCTCAAGTCACCCTCGAAGAGGCTATTCTGATTGTTAAATCAAACTTCGATGTGCCCATTGAGTATACCGACTTTAACTCTACATACAACACTTACGATGATCGCCAAGTATGGGCCCTGCGTTGGAATGGAACGGCGGAACGACCAGGAGAGTTCGCTGCAGAAGTTAGTGCCATAAACGGAAATATTATAAGTATGAACTATTGGAAAAATGACACTCAAGTGGGCAATAGCCCGTCAATTCCGCCAATTACTAAATTGGCTGCCAGAGAAATTAGTAATAATTTACTGAAGCGTTTATTGGGCAAGCTTAGCGAGGACTTAAGACTTATTCCTAGTGATTCAGAGATTATGCCCTTGGACTACAGTCCTGTCAATTATAATTTACAATACCAGCGCCTTATTGATGGGGTGCCCTTTCTAAGCAATGGGGCCAATGTGCAGGTGTCCAGTACCGATGGGCACATCACTTCCTATAATCTCAACTGGAATGAAGTGAAGGCACCTGAGGGTAAGGGCGTGATCAACTCCACCCAGGCACAGCAAGCTTTCATTAAGGCACCTTTTTTTAAATTAGAATACTGGGTACCGTCTTCTTATAGACCGTTAGTTGCGGGACAAAAGCAGGTTGCTAAGCTTGTCTACCAATTGAGAGGGCAAAATGGAGGGGCAATCGATGCCTTTACAGGTGAACCCCTTCAGCTCAATCAGGGAGATTGGCTAATGACTGATTCATTCGGAACTGGAGGAATGGGGAACGCCAAGGAGGAAAGGGCAGGCTCAATCTCAGATGGAGCTCAAGTTTTAACCCCTCAGGAACAACTAGAAGTGGAACGCACTGCTAAGCTGCTTAAACGGGATGAGGCCATAGCTGCAGTACAGCGCTGGATTGAGATACCTGCTAACCTAACCCTACGTAGCGCAAATCTAGGTACTGACTGGCGTAGTGCAGACAAGCGTATTTGGAGCTTTAACTGGAACAGCATGGGATCCGACAAAGGGGATGGCACACCTCAATACCTAAGTGCTAGGGTCAGTGCCACAACTGGTGAGTTGTATGGTTTTGATATCTCTAATCAACCGAGCGGGAAGACTGAGGCAAAACTTGACCGCTTAGCAGCTCAGAATCTAGCTGAAGAGTTTCTAAAAAAAGTACAGCCCGATCGGTTTAGTCAAGTCGTGTTAAACACTGAAATCAATAACCAAATGGATAAAATAAGTCCGGAGCCATGGAATATACAGGCTTACTCTTACCACAGAGTTGTCAATGGGGTAGATTTCCCGGATAATGGCATGATTGTCAATGTAGATCCTGTCGCTGGTAAGGTCACGAGTTATGAACTCAACTGGTCAGAACATGAATTGTCAAGTGTTTCTGGAATTCTTAGTAAAGAACAGGCTGTAGAATCATTTCTGAAGGCACGTCCTCTGACTCTGAACTATGTTCGAATCTATTCCAATGGAATGCCAGGGGATTTGCGCTTGGTTTATCTTCCAGTTAGTCAAGACCGTAGTATTTCGATTTCCAATATATTAGATGCAAAAAGCGGAGAACTGCTTGATTACCAGGGCCTGCCCCTGGAAAAAGGGCCAAAACCTTATAATTTTACGGATCTTGAGGGAGTTAACGGTGCATCAGAGATTGCGGCCCTCGGGCAAGCGGGATTGTTTGGTGACTATGGAAACAGCTTTAAGCCGCTGGAGAAGATGAATTTGGGGTCGCTATTGCGGGCAATGTATCTCAACCGATTTGGTCAGTGGGGAAATACGGGCTTGACGGAGAGTGAGATTCTTAAAAAGGCTAAAGAGCAAGGCTGGTTGAAAGAGGAAATGCAACCTGGGGATCCAGTTTCTCGAGAAATCTTAGTTAAAGTCCTGTTACGCTATATTCAACTAGATAAGTTAGCTGAACTGAACGATATTTATCAGGTTAAGTTTCAAGATGCCGCTCAAATTAACCCGGATGCTTTAGGATTTTTTGCCTTAGCTAGCAGCACAGGAATACTCAAAGTGGAGGGTCAAGTGCTGGCTCCCTTGGAAACAGTAAGCCGAGCTGAGGCCGCAACCGCTCTCTTTAGGGCTTTGGGGTGGCGCAAATAGTTTATAGTTTATAGTTTATAGTTTATAGGCATTCATACTATTGAGCAGAAGACTTACGTAGTACAATATAAGGGTAGGTAATTCAAAATGCATGAATTACCTACCCTTATTTACGGTTATTTATAGTGTCGAACTGCAATAGTACAATGATCAATTTTCTCTCTGGATAGCTAGGTCCAATCTTAGTTGGGTGTTATGAAAACGTAGATTTAATTCATTAGATTATACAGTACACGTTGAAGGTATATTAATGCTATAATTTAAAGCAGGCTAGACTAGTATAAAAGAATAAGGGAGCGATGTCTCTTAATTATGCTAATCGACCCTAACCTTTAATCCGGATAATCTTTCCGAGGGTTGAACGAGAACCATTTGGTTAGATTGATTAAACTGGAACTGATAGGATTCTCCGGATGTTTGTCCAATAGCTGTTTTCCAGCTAAAGTTATTCATGGCCACACTTGGATCTCCACCCCCGTTAGGACCGCTTGTCCATGCCACGATAGCATCAGGATCAACCACACAAGGGGCTTCAAGCATGAGTGGGTTACCATCAGTTACTACGGCAACTTGTTGGGGTTGGTTTGAGGTATTGCTGAGAACGGTTGTTGCTAAGCCTTTTTGAGATAAAACTCCACTTCCTATAAAGCGGACATCGTATTTAAGTTCTAGGGGAAAAGCGAGAAGATTTTCACTCTCAACCGATAAGCAATCGCCAGGCTCAAGTTCAAAAACTGAAACATGATAAGCATTTTGCGCTAAATATATGATACCCGAACCTTCGACTGTCATCAGTTGAATATCTTCCCCGGTTAGTTTTCTTTTTGCCATGCCTAAGAGAGAACCCATAACTCCTCCCCCATTGTCTGGACCTAGCAACATCTTATCAAACTTAAAGTTTCCTTTAAAGGCAACCATTGCCCCTTTTTTAGCAATAAACTTATCCGTACCTTCAACCTTGCAGCTTAATTCTTCTTCTACATTAAATTTGAACAATTCAGCAGCCTCCTTTTCCTCGTGTGATTATTCCGCTCCACACTCAAATGATAGTTTAAAATATATATCAAAAGGACAAGAATTTCAACATCCCAGAGACTGAGATAAGCTGAAATAAGTTCTTGTCTATTACCAAAGAACCTAAGTTCCATGCTGCAGAAGATTTAAATTAGTTGAGATAACAAGTGTTCAAAAGCTGAGGAGTGAGTGTATTGACCAAGGATTTCAAATACGTTGGGAAGAGTTTTCCAATCCATGATGCACAGCAAAAAGTAAGTGGAGATTTGAAATATTTAAGTGATATGACGCTGCCAAATATGTTATACGCAAAACTACTCTTAAGTCCGATTGCCCATGGGCTAATTGCAAGCATTGATACAAGTAAAGCCGAAGCTCTCCCAGGGGTTATCGGGGTATTCACACATTTGAATACTCCCAGCAAAGCGTATAGTCGCTATCGAATTATACCTGACCAAGATTTTTGCTTAGAGGATGAACGTCTATTAACGGATAAAGTAAGATTTGTGGGAGATCGAGTTGCAGCTGTTGTGGCTACCAGTAAGGAAACTGCTAAGCAGGCTATAGCCCTTATTCAAGTGGAGTATGAGGCACTGCCTGTACTAAGTACTCCTGAGAAAGCGCTGCAGGAACAAGAAACGAAAATCCATCCTATGGGGAATTTGATCCATAAGTATGAATACAAACTAGGGGAGCAAGTTCTGCTTTCTGAGGATTGTGTTGTTGTTGAAACTTTAACCAGTACTCAGAAAATGCATCATGCAGCAATGGAAACGCATGTTTGTCTGGCAGATTTCGATAGTTCTGGAAAGTTGACGTTATGGGCAGCTTGTCAAGGTGCTTTTGGCGTTAGAACTATTGTCGCGGATTTGCTAGAATTGAGTTATAACAAAGTCAGAGTCATTAAAGTGCCCATGGGAGGTTCTTTCGGCGGAAGACAAGAAACCATCTTAGAACCGATTACTGCGTTTTTGGCTAAGGAGGTTAGGCGACCGGTCAAATTGACCTTAACCAGGGAAGAAACTATTATTTCTACGATGACTAGACCTGCCACGACCTCCAGAATAAGAACGAAGGTTACCATGGAAGGGATTCTTGCGGATTGTAGTGTAAATACCATTGTGGATGCCGGAGCCTATGCCACCAGTTCCATCGACAATACGTACGCAATGTCCAAAAAGATCTGTAAGTTATATAGAATCCCTTACTACGAACATTCGGGTAAGACAGTCTACACAAATACGCCTGTTGCCGGTGGAGCCCGAGGGTGGGGAGCGCCAGAAATAATGACTGCCCTTGAAATTCATATGGATGCGGTAGCCAAAAGCTTGAAAATGGATGTTGTGGAATTTAGACTCAAGAATCTTGTCCATCCCTATGACCTCGATAAAGCATCGCATATTTCGCTGGGCAATGCTCACGTGATTGAATGCCTAAAGAAAGGTGCTGCCGCCTTTTGCTGGAGTAAACGATACTATAGGGAACCCAATCCCAATCAAGCTAGAGTTCGCAAGGGAGTAGGATTGGCCTGTGCTGCTCATAAAAATGGTATGTACGGAGGCTTTCCTGAACATAGTACAATGACCCTTAAAATGAATGAGGACGGTAGTTTTATTCTTAATACAGGTCTTCATGAGTTAGGTTGTGGAACAATTACTTCGATCAAGCAGATCACTGCAGAAGTCTTAGATATTGAGCTAGATAAGATAACCGTCCTGGAAGCAGACACTGAATACGGTCCCTATGATTTCGGCTCTTATGGCAGTAGAGTAACTTATATTTGCGGTGCGTGCGCTTATGAAGTGGCCAAAAGGTTGAAAGAGATACTGTTGGAATGTGCAGCTCATAACTTACAGAAGCCTAAGCAATACTTAGCAGTAGAACAGGGAAGGGTTAAAATAATTGGCAACGAGTCGCAGTCGATGAGTTATCGCGCAATTGCTACGACCGCTAAAATTAAGGATAATATCGACATCGTTGTTACACACACCTATCATGGGACATCCAATCCAGGTGCCTATGCCGCGCATTTTGCCGAGGTTGCGGTAGATACTGAAACAGGACGAGTGAGGATTGTCGATTATCTGGCGGCACATGATATTGGGAAGGCCATAAATCCCGGGATGGTTGAAGGACAGATCCAAGGGGGCGTCCAAATGGGTATTGGATACGCTTTATATGAAGAACTTAGGATTGGTCGTGATGGCAGTATCCTGAACGGCAGTTTTAAGAACTATCATCTGCTTAATGCTCCCGATATGCCCACCGTCAAAACGCTTTTGATCGAGGAGGGTGGAGATGAAGGTCCCTTTGGCGCCAAGAGTATTGGGGAAATAGCCTTTGTTCCAGTCGCTGCGGCAGTAGTTAATGCAGTGAACAACGCCCTTGGGACCTCACTGTCAGAATTGCCACTTACTCCAGAAAAAATATTGGCGTCTCTGAAAAAGTAGCTTCAATACTTAAATTTAAGGGTGGAAATACGATGCAAATTGAGTTTAAACTCAACGGAAAAGAGTATAACATGGAAGTTAGTTCGACCCTAAGACTGGTCGATTTATTGAGAGAAGAACTGGGTCTAACAGGGACAAAAGAAGGGTGTGGCGAAGGTGAGTGCGGTTCTTGTACTGTGATCATGAATGGCAAAGCCGTAAACTCATGCCTAGTTCTTGCACTTCAAATTAGGGGTCAAGAAATCCTGACTATTGAAGCCTTAGAAAAGGATGGACAATTGGACAAACTACAACATTCCTTCATTCAGAATGGTGCGGTTCAATGTGGCTATTGCACACCGGGAATGTTAATGTCGGCCAAGGCACTGTTGATGACAAATCCCAATCCTACAGATGAAGAAATAAAAATATCTATTGCCGGTAATTTATGCCGCTGTACTGGGTATAACAAGATAGTCACAGCAATCAAAGAAGCAGCCGACGGCAAATATTGATCGTGTAAGGAGCATAATTACAATGAACTGTGATTTTGATCAGATTATCGATCGCAACAAGACGAGTTGTGTTAAATGGGATTTTAACCAACGTATCTTTGGGCGCGAGGACATTTTGCCATTATGGGTTGCTGATATGGACTTTCAAGCGCCTCAAGCAGTCGTAGAAGCCTTAGTAAACCGTGCCCAGCATGGAATATATGGTTATTCAAATAGTATGGACGGGTATTACGAGGCTCTGATCGACTGGATGAAGAACAGGCATGATTGGTTGATCGAACGAGAGTGGATAACCTTCAGCCCTGGAATTGTTCCCGCTTTAAATGAATTGGTACGGAGTTTGACCAAGGCTGGTGATAAAATCATCCTTCAATCCCCTGTCTATCCACCTTTTTTTCAAGCGATCAAAAATCACGGTCGTGAAGTGGTTAATAACCAACTTAGATTGGAAAACGGTCGCTATACTATGGACTTTACGGACTTGGAAGAGAAATTTGCCAGCGGAGTCAAAATGATGATTCTTTGCAGCCCCCATAATCCTGTTGGTCGTGTCTGGGATCGGGATGAACTTGATCGCTTAGGTCAGCTTTGTCTAGCTTATGATGTACTGGTTATCTCTGACGAAATTCATGGCGATCTAATTTTTGAGGGTTATCGTCATATTCCTTTTGCCTCGCTTTCCTCTGATTTGGCGCAACAATCAATTGTTTGTACTGCCCCAAGCAAGACCTTTAATTTAGCAGGTTTACAAACCTCGAACTTGATCATTCCCAACCCCAAGTATCGACAAGCGTTTCTCGCATCTCTGGACCTGACAGGGATTCATAATCCTAATGTGTTTGGCATAACAGCTTTAGAAGTAGCCTATCAGCAGGGCGCGGAATGGCTCAATCAGTTGATGCACTATCTTGAGGGAAATGTAGAATTCCTTATGTCGTTCCTTGCTCGAGAGCTGCCTCAGATAGGGTTGATAAAACCAGAAGGGACGTATTTGGTCTGGCTGGATTTTAGGAGTTTAGGGCTAGAACCCAAGGATTTGCATAAATTTTTGGTACACAAGGCTGGCGTTGGTTTGAATGCTGGCTATTTATTCGGCCCCGGTGGTGAAGGCTTTGCTCGACTTAATTTAGGCTGTTCCCGTGCGGTTCTTGAAGAAGGGTTAAGACGAATTAAAACTGCCGTTCAGGAGTTGGCTTAAGTCATCTCCTAGGCTATCTATTTAAACCTCGCCCCTCATATCAAAACTTCCAATCATATTCATATCGATACCTTAGTATAAATAGCCCCATCTTCTTTTTAAGAATTTGATTGCTCATTAATTTTAAGAAAAAAATTATAAAAAGCTTATAAAGCATACAAAAAAGCCTAAGCATTTGTTTTAATGCTAAGGCTTTTTTGTATGCCTTTTTGAGGGGCTGGCTGTTACGAATTTTAGTTTCTTACAGATCTTATATGAGATAGTGCACTACCACAAATAACACTCGTTTGTTTCGTCCCTTCCACTTTTCTGCTTCATGGCATGAGTATTTCTCCTTCGGTAAAACCAATCCTGAACGCGATAGTTTTCACCAAAGGTCGTGCTTACGATAGAATCAGACCCTGAAAAAATACTGGTAAATTTACGAATTACGCACCGATGAAGGCATTCTCCAATACATTATTAAAGAATGAGACGACAGGGGGGAACGCCAATTGAGCTATATTGTCGAGGTGCAGGAAGTTGGCATGAAGTATCAATCCCCCAATGGGGAAATAATTGCCTTAGAAAATATTAATTTTTATGTTCGGGAAGGAGAGTTTGTAAGCATTGTTGGTCCTAGCGGTTGTGGTAAATCCACCTTATTATCGATCATTTCGGGCTTGATGTCCTCAACCTCAGGATCTGTCATGATTTCTGGGGAAAAGGTCAGCGGAACTTCCAAAAAAATCGGCTATATGTTGCAAAAAGACCATCTTTTTGACTGGAGGACGATCTATCAAAACGTCATGCTTGGTCTTGAAATTAGAAACTCAATCACGCCAGAGGCGAAAGAGCGAGCTATTAAACTTCTTAAAACATATGGGTTATACGAATTTAAAGATAAATATCCAAACCAGCTATCCGGAGGGATGAGGCAAAGAGCGGCACTCATCCGAACTCTTGTGACGGATCCTCAAATTCTTTTACTAGATGAAGCTTTTTCGGCCTTAGACTTTCAGACGAGGCTAGTGGTTAACGACGATATCTACGCAATAATTAAAAAAGAAAATAAAACTGCGCTGCTGGTTACCCATGATATTAGCGAGAGCATCAGCATGGCTGACCGGGTCATTCTTTTGTCAAAACGACCGGGAACGGTAAAGAACATTTATGAAATTAAGTTTAAGAATACCAACAGGACCCCTTTATCCTCAAGGGATGCACCAGAGTTTAGGAACTATTTCCAGGAGATATGGAGGGGGCTTGATGTCCATGTCTAACTTAGAAGAAAGGGAATCTCCTAAGACTCAAGATACTGACATTTCTCAAGAACATAGGGTGTATTTGCAGCGGATCAGGATGGAAAAACTGTGGGTTCGGCTCATACAATTACTTATTCTAGCTTTTGCGCTAATATTTTGGGAAGTCTTTGCTAATGCCAAACTAGTTGACCCGTTTATTACCAGTCAGCCCTCAAGGGTATTAAAGACGATTCTGAGATTATATGAAGAGGGAGTGCTTTTTCATCACATAGGCATAACCTGTCTAGAAGCATTCGTCGGCTTTATCTTAGGAACGTTCTTGGGAACGATTATGGCAATTATCTTATGGTGGTCAGAGTTTTTATGTAAAATATTAGAACCCTATCTTGTGGTCCTGAACAGTTTGCCTAAAATAGCGCTCGGGCCGATCTTTATTGTTTGGATTGGAGCAGGTACTTCTGCAATTATAGTCATGACCTTGGCGATTTCACTGATTGTCACCATCTTGGAAGTTTTAGGTGGATTTTTAGCCATTGATGAGGAAAAGATTAAGCTCGTTCAGACGTTTGGTGGAACGAAATTTCAAGTCCTTACAAAAGTAGTACTGCCTGCTTCCTATCCAACCATTATCAATGCTCTAAAAATTAATGTCGGATTGTCTTGGGTGGGAGTCATTGTAGGAGAGTTTCTAGTCTCAAGAGCAGGTTTAGGTTACTTGATTGTGTATGGTGGGCAAGTTTTTAAATTGGACCTGGTTATGACCAGTGTCATTATTCTAGGTATAGCAGCGACCATTATGTATCAGGGGGTGGTTTATCTTGAAAGATTGCTTGTAAAAAACAAAGGCTAAAACCAGTAAACTGACAGATAAACAGCGCTTAGCAAAATAGTGTAAGAGGAGGGCCCATCATTATGAAGAAGAAAACCGTGCTAGTACTTATCGTGTTAGCCTTAGTACTGTCCTTAGTGTTATCAGGCTGTAGTAACCAGACCGCACTCACCAAGGTAAAACTATCCGAGGTCACCCACTCCATTTTCTATGCTCCACAGTATGTGGCTATGAGTCAAGGTTTTTTTAAGACTGAGGGACTCGATATAGAGCTTTCCAATGGTCAAGGCGCAGATAAAGTAATGACCGCTGTCTTATCTGGCCAGGTTGACATTGGTTTCGCCGGACCTGAAGCAAGTATTTACGTCTATAATGAAGGTAAAGCAGATAACAGTGTCGTATTCGCTCAACTTACGAATGGAGATGGAACCTTCCTCATGGGCAGAAACCCCGATCCCAATTTTAAATGGAGTGATCTCCAAGGGAAGAATATTATCGGAGGGCGTAAGGGGGGAATGCCAGCCATTGTCCTTCAATATGTCTTAAGTAAGAACAATCTAACGACTGGAAAGGATGTAGCTATCGATACCACGATGCAATTTGCTGCGATGCCAGGTGCCTTCATGGGAGGGCAAGGAGACTATGTCATTATCTTTGAGCCCACGGCCTCGAGCATGGAAAAAGAGGGTAAAGCCTATATCGTTGCTTCCTTAGGTAAGGAAAGTGGTGAAGTACCCTATACCGCTTATTTTGCTAAGAAGAGCACAATAGAGAAAAATCCCGAGCTCATTCAAAAGTTTACTAATGCAATCTATAAGGGACAACGTTGGGTAGCAAGTCATACTGCAGAGGAGATTGCCAAAGCCATCAAACCTCAATTCCCAGATGAAAACGATCAGATACTCGTGAGCGCAGTCAAACGGTATAAAGAACAGAATTCCTGGAAAACGGATCCTGTTCTAATCGAAAAGGATTTCTATCTTTTACAACAAATCATCAAGGATGCAGGGGAATTAAATAAGATCGCCCCCTACGAAAAAGTGGTCACAGGGAAATTCGGGGAAACGGCTATTAAGAACCTTAAATAATGAAACCAAAAAGATCAAGCTAAATGCTTGATCTTTTTTATTAGTAACTCCTCTTTCGCTGTGAGGGTTACCTTTCGAGAAAGGAGGGGAGCTATGATCAGATTAAATGGAGTCCAATTTTTACAAGGGAATGTGTCATGAGTTCATGCTGCCCTAGACGCCAGTGTTAGGTTTTATAGTGCATAGTGAGCCTCAGATTGCGGATGAACTAGTACAACGTTTACATAGGAAGCGTTAATAAGAATTAGAGAGTGGTAATTGCTGTCGAAATATGTCAGAATATTTAATTACAAAATTGTTAGAATCTTTTAATATCTTGCAGGAATATAGTCAATTGTCTTGAATACTACTAACTATTGAAAAAATTGTCCAGACCAATTTAATACCAATGGGTTACCTTGGACTAGTCGTGATTCACAACACTAGTTCGATTATCAGTTTTATCCCAGGAAACGTTTCAGAGAGGAGGTAACTACAGAATAAATTAGGAGTAATCCCGTGCATTAGGGCTCATATGACCCAACAGTTTTATCATTTAAGATCGTATGGTGGATTATTATCGAAGAGGAGGCTATCAAGTGTTTAAAATGAGAAAAAGCACATCACTGTTAGTATTAGTAACTTTTCTCGTGCTTTCACTAGTGATTTCTGGTTGCGGAACGACTGGTGCTTCATCAGACAGCCAAAAAGCGCCAAGTGATGCAAAGATCAAAATTGGTGTAGCGGGACCATTTACAGGAGCAATCGCTGAGACGGGAGCAACTATTAAGAATGCGGTCGAATTGGCAGCAGAACAAGTGAATAAATCAGGTGGAGTTAATGGTAAGCAAGTTGAATTAGTGATCGAAGACGATAAGGCAGATCCGAAGGAATCGGCATCCATCGCCAATAAATTTGCCGCCGATAAATCTATTTTAGGAGTAATTGCGAACTACACAAGTTCGACAACTCTTGCGGGGGCACCTATCTATAATAAGGTCGGATTGTCCCAGCTTTCCTACGGTTCAACTTCACCGGCTGTGACCAAAGCTGGACCATATACCTTTCGCGATATTACTACGGATGCCTACGACGGTGAATTTGTTGCCCAATGGACCATAGATGAAGGCTACAAGAACATAGCCATTCTGTACGAGAACGATGACTATGGTAAGGGTCTCGCCGATGTTTACAATAAAAAGGTGACATCCCTTGGAGCTAAGGTCGTAATGCAAGAGCCTTATAATCTGGGCGAAACAAAAGACTTCAGTGCAATCTTAACTAAAATGAAAAACAATAGCCCTGATGCCCTATTTATTGCAGGTCAATATAACGAAGCGGCTATGATTATAAAACAAGGCAAGCGTCTGGGCATTAATTATCCAGTCATAGGCTCAAACGGTCTTTATTCTGACGCTTTAATTAAACTCGGTGGTACAGATGTTGAAGGGTTGCTATGTATCGGTGCTTTTCATAGTTCTGCAGTTTATCCCGAAGCAAAGGCTTTCATTGATTCCTATAAGACCAAATGGGGAGCTGAGCCCGATATTTGGGCTGCTTTTGCCTATGATGCAGCTAACATTATGTTTTCAGCTGTAAAAAATGGTGGCGAAGATCGCAAGAAAATCAACGATTGGTTAACAACTATGAAGGATTTCAAAGGTGCTACTGGGACAACCACCTTTGATGAAAATGGGGACTGCATAAAACAACCGCTGAAACTTATTGTTAAGAATGGTAAATTCGAAATGTATAAGAAATAAATTCAAGGTTTAGACCAGCTGGAAAGAGGGGTAATTCCCTCTTCATCCAGCTGTTTAAGCAATTTCGAAGAGAGGTGTCCTATGTTTTTTCAGCAACTTGTCAACGGATTGACGGCAGGAAGTATGTATGCCCTGATTGCTCTGGGCTATACCATGGTCTACGGGATTTTAAAGATCATAAATTTTGCTCACGGGGACATCTTCATGATTGGTTCTTTTACTGG
>LADV01000112.1 GCA_000961805.1 Peptococcaceae bacterium BRH_c23
GAAAAGGACTGTTTGATGTACATACCCCATGTGGTAAAGAATGACCCAACTGAAATAGTCTTCTTTGAAAAGTATAAGGATAAAGAGGCCTTCAAAGCCCATGGGAGTTCAGCTTATTTTAAGGAAGCAGCCCAAAAGTTTGAAGACCTACTAGAGGGTAAGATCCAGGTTAAATTTCTTGAAGAAGTTTAATAGGCAGCAGCGAGCGATTGACGCCAAACATAAAAGTAATAAGTAAGAGGAGGCCTTCGCGTGTTGATGCAAAAGCCTCCATTACTTTACTTAGCGTTGTAGGGTGAAATTTACAGTATGTTTTATGGAAAAGGTAGTTGAGAGGGTAGTTTAAGGGCTACCGCCCGTCGTATCCTATTTGTTTTATGAATCTGGGGGTTGTCACCGGGCAAGGGCGCACTGAAATCCATCCTGTTACTAAGTTCTCATTATCCATATCGCGCCAGGAAAAGTCTGGTAAAGGGGAATGCCTACGGGCTGAAACCTTTAGAAGGAACCTAGCAGGGAGGAAGTGACCTGCCCGGTAAAGTGTGGTCAACAGCCGGAAGCGAGAATATTATCCATTTTTGTAATTATTGGACCACTTTTAGGTACATTCGTTTATCAAAGATTTGGCATTTACCTGTCTATCAGCATAATGGGACTTGCATTTCTAATGTCAGCTGGTGTTTTGACTTTTCTCCCGTCTCAAAGTGGAGAAATGCAAGGGAAACTGAATTCCAAATTTTGGAATGACTTAACTGAAGGATTCCTAATAAAACCATGTAAATAAAAACTTTAACGTAAAAGGAGCAACATTCATATGAAGAATTGTGAAATGAAGTTGAATGATATATTGACTTCTCAGGCCACACCCGGTGGCTTTGAATTGTGTGTAGGTGGATTGGTTGTCTTAGTGAGGTGGCCTGATTAAATAATTAAAAACCACTATTTCTAGCGGCTTTTAAATAAGAGCACGTAATGATCTACCTGACACCAATATAGATCGCTGATTACCTAACTAGGATCTTCCGACCATAATCAAGCAAGTTACCACCAATACTGATGATTCGTTCGACCTTACAAGATATCTACCCAGCTATAGACAACCTGTAGGGCTGCATATAACCGGAATTCTTACACATGCATATATCAAGCGACATATGGTTGGGTAAGAAACTCAACACCCAGCAAAATCTTAGCTCGACCCTTTACGATAAGTTGGAACCTTAAAACAATCGAATAGACTGAAATAAAGCCTTTCCCCACCGTAAAAGATCTTCCCTCCGACTATAGACAAGCGTTTTACCACCTGAAGATAATCTTTGGCCGACCCATATACACCCGGTAAAGAGCATATATAAATCTTGACTCAACCATTACGTACCCTTATGATCATATATTGCACTTTTGCACATTATAATATGCTGGCAAATAAAGGGGTAAAGTTTAGAGTTATGTGTTTAGATTCGGCGGAAAAACGTCTAAAAAGGACACAATAAAGGCCAGTACATTACTGGCCTTATGATAAAACTGAGCAGATATTAACGGGCTTTTCCAAAACTTTCAAACGTACGTTTAACCATTTCACCACCAACGCTGCCATTCTCGCGGCTGGTGCGGTCTCCACCCAACTTAATTCCCCATTCATTAGCGATGTTATCTTTGTTTACTGGTAAATTGTACTTAGCCATGATTGAATACCTCCTCTTGATGTAGTTTTGTAAGCTGAAATTGAGGCATGTTTAATTCTGAAGCTTCAGTAATGTTAATTTATCCACCTTGCACACAATAATTCGAGGTAACTTTTGGGTATTGTCAAGTGAAAGTATTTGAATGCCGAGGTGCAACCCCTTGAGTGATAATGGATCCAGGAAAGTTATGAAAGTTTCAAGTCGTATCGTCCTTCACCTTTCCTTAAGTTCGATAATCTAGGAAGAATTTGCTTAAAGCAGGTAATCAGGTCACCGTTACGCTTTCAAGCAACATTTTTACGGAAGTCCTTAGCAAGGATGGCGAGAAGTGGCGGCCACGCGGCCGCCGTTCTTTTTTTGGCTCCACCTATAATGACAGGGGACGGTTCTTTGACACAAGATAAGAGAAGTGACAGGGAAGTGACACAAGATAAAAAATAGGGTAATATATGGACAAAAGATAATTTAAGCGGTGAGAGGAAATGCCAAGAAGTGCAAGACAAAGAAGCAACAGCAGAGTATATCACATTATGTTTCGTGGTAACGAACTGAGAGATATTTTTATTGATGACGAGGACAGAAACAAATTCTTATCCACATTTAAAGAAAAGTCAGAGTGTGAGAATTTTTCTGTTTACGCCTATTGCCTCATGGATAATCACGTACATTTTCTTCTTTCCGGTGAACATGAGAAATTAGGAAAACTGGTCAAAAGGATCAATACAAGTTATGTCTATTATTTTAATAAGAAATATGAAAGAATAGGGCATCTGTTTCATGACAGGTTTAAAAGCCAAGCTGTTGAAACAGATGCCTATTTGCTTGAAGCCATAAGATATATACACAATAACCCAGTTAAAGCTGGAATTGCTAGGGTGCCAAATGATTATAAATGGAGCAGTTACCCTCATTACATAAAGGACCTGAACAATACTGTTCTAAATATTGATAAAGTCGCAATTCTAAAACTATTTTCGCATGACCCGATTCTAGCCCAAAAGTGCTTTGTTGAATTTTCGAAGGAAGCAAAGGCTATTGAATTTATGGATATTGAGGAACCTGAAACGAAAAAAGAGAGCCTAATAAGAGGCGAAATTGCAGCTAAACAGTATACTGAAGAGATTCTGAATCATAACGGCATAAAGCTTGACAGTCTAAGACTAAAGGGATTTGAAGATATACGAAATCAAATAATATTAGAATTGAGACAAAAATCGGACCTATCGGTCAGAGAAATTGCATCGCTCCTTATGATAAATAGAGGCATGGTCCAGCGTATCGGAATGTGACAAAGAACCGTCCCCTGACACCCCTGAAATAGGCTATACTTATATGCCGTCATTGTTTATGCTAAAGGAAGTATTTAACTGTGGAAGACCAGACCTTCGAGCTTCCTGCTCCTGCCGCATTAAAGTTTAAAGCAAATAATAATATGTTAAAACATATTGTAAAATGAAAGGGGGAAAATCATGATTACTGAGAGGATCGAAGGGGCAAGGCAGAATTATATCAATTCAAAGCCTGCTGTTTCCTATGAGAGAGCAAGGATATGGACAGAATCACATAAGAAGAATGAAGGTGAAGCGGTTCCTATAAGAAGGGCCAAGGCATTCAGAGACACCTGCCAGCAGATTGATGTAAATATCTTCGATGGAGAGCTTATTGTAGGGGTCATTGGCGAATTCAGAAAATGCGGTATTCTGACTCCTGAATTTTCTTGGACCTGGGTGGACAGGGAGATGGACAATTTCGATAAAAGAGTCCAGGATCCATATGTTATGACCGATGAGCAGAGAGACTATGTCAGAAAAAATATATTCCCATATTGGAAAGGAAAATCCCTGGAAGAAGCATTTCTGGCACAGCTGCCTGCAGAAACTGCAAAGGTTGCTGTTGATACAGGCTTTGTTGATAATGATTCAAAGTGGAGACAGGCTGTAGGTGAAATTACTCCGGACTATCAGGATGTTTTATTCAAAAAAGGCTTCGGTGGAATCATCAGAGAGGCAAAAGAACATCTTTCGAAGCTGTCGAGAACTTCAGCAGAGGATTTGAAGAAAAAGGACTTCTATAATTCAATAATTATTACTTCAGAAGGAATTATCACACTTGCAAAAAGATATTCTGAAAAGGCCATGGAAATGGCGGCATTAGAAAAGGATGCTGCAAGAAAAGCTGAGCTTTTGAAAATATCCGATATTTGCAGCAGGATACCGGAGAATACTCCTGCTAGTTTCTATGAAGCTATTCAGTTTCTATGGTTTATGCAGATTGGTGGAATATTATCAGAAAACCCATTGGCATTGAATGTAGGCAGATTTGATCAGTTTATGTATCCATATTACAAAGCTGATATAGAAAAAGGAATTATGACAAAGGATCAGATTCAGGAGCTGATAGAAGCACTATGGCTGAAATTATCAGAATGGGTCTGGACGATATCAGCAAATACAGCCGAATTCTTTGCAGGCTACAATCAGTTTCAGAATCTTACTGTTGGAGGTAAAACAAGAGAAGGTAAGGACGCTACCAATGACCTTTCCTATATGTGTTTGAACGCAACTGAAGCAGTAAAGACTCACCAGCCGGGGTTAAGTGTCAGGATACATCAGGATTGTCCTACTGAATTCTTAGATGCTGTAACCCATTTGGTAAGCAAAGGCACAGGCTTTCCTGCAATACACAGTGACAGTGCAGGTTACCAGATGCTTATAAATGCAGGCTATGAGCCGGAAGATGCAAGGGATTGGAACAACTGCGGCTGCGTAGTTCCACATTTCCGCAAAACCTACGAATGGACTTCAGCAGTAAATATTAACTTTACCGCAGCCCTGGAATTTGCATTGAACCAGGGCAAGAGCAGGATTTCGGGAGACAGGATAGGCCTGGATGAAAAAGCTCCGGCTGACTTTAAGACTTATGAAGAGGTTGAAGCTGCATTCTACAGACAATTTGACAACTTGATTGAACAGTCAATAATCGCTACCTTGTTAGCACAAAAACTCCATAAGGAAATGGTACCGAGGCCTTTCCTGTCTTCATGTATAGAAGAATGCATGACAAGCGGAAAAGACCTGGTTGATGTAGGAGCTAAATACAACCTGGGACCGGTTCTAACAGGTATAGGCCTTGCGGTAACATCAAACTCCCTGGCAGTTATCAAGAAGCTTGTATTCGAAGACAAGGCTGTAGATATGGAGACCCTCATAAAAGCACTAGACGCAAACTGGGAAGGCTATGAGGAGCTGAGGCAAGTGGCTTTCACTGTTCCAAAGTACGGTAATGACAATGACTATGTAGATGATATTGCATGCAAAATGGCAAATCACTACTATAAAGAAGGGCACAA
>LADV01000271.1 GCA_000961805.1 Peptococcaceae bacterium BRH_c23
CCCATCTCTTTGAGGCAGGGACTCAACCTGAGGTATATTCAGGAACTGTTAGGGCACAGCAGTTCTAAGACTACTGAGATTTAAGAAGTGGAAAATATTGACGAAATATTTTTATCAAAAGCCCTTTATGATATATGCCCACTGTCTATTACGAACAACAAAATCATTTATTCAGCTATTGCGCCATTTGATATTACAGCAACCATCAGAGTTTTAGATGACAGTAATTCAATATGGGATAGCGAAGTCAAAGGGTATATTATTACAGAATATAAATCAATTACAATAGGAAGGCGTCCTGGCACCTTTTGGAGACAGTTCCACTGTTGGTATAGGCGGAATAAGTACTGGCGGCGGAATTACGGTTATCCAGCGAACAGCCGGACTGATTTCCGACAACATTCTGGCTGCCACCATAGTTGATGCCAATGGTAAGATTTTACACGTCAGCGAAACCGAAAATCCCGACCTGCTATGGGCCATTCGCGGAGGTGGAGGAGGTAACTTCGGTATCATAACCGCCTACACATTTATAATACGCCCTGCTCCTTTTCAAGTCGGAATATTTGAAATAATCTGGCCATGGGAGCAATTGGATAAAGTTATCGATGTATGGATTATTGGTTTACTTTCATGATCATCTCGTCTGGTCAGTTCTCGTCAGCAAATTGCTGGCAACGGGAGTAAGCTTTGTCATCAATTTTACGGGTAGTCGCTTATTAGTCTTTGCTTAAATATTTTGAAGAAGTAGAGGAAAACACCAATGTTTCGTAAATTGCGCAATTTACACTTATGGATTGGATTAATCACTTCAATAATAATTCTCTTGGAGGCTGTTACTGGATTAATGCTTGCGCATCCTTCACTCATGGGAATGCAATCAAAAGTACCTGTTATGGAAAAGAATTCTCAGTTTACTTCATCATGGAATCAAAGTATGACAATAGCAGGTCAAGGTATGACAACAGCTAATCAGAGCACATCAATAGCAAATCAAAGCACGACAAGTCAAAATACAGAAACTTCCAATACACAAAATTCTAGTTTACAGGGGGAAAGGCAATCTGAAAGGGCAGCCCCGAACTCTGAAGGTTCAAAAAAACCAGAAGCAGGAAATAGCCTTATGGGAGTCGTTAAAGGACTGCATGCCGGAAAGCTTGGTAATCTGAATATCCAATGGGTAATCGATATTTCAGCGATTAGCATGATTATCTTGACTATTTCGGGGATTTATCTTTCCGTTAGGATTTTGAGAGGACAGAAGAAAGCGGAATAACAAAGAAAGGAGTAGTCTACGGTTTTTTTAGCGATAATAATTCAGCATTGTATGCGCCATCTCCAAGAAAACCAGCAAATGGTTCTGACGAGCGATCAGAAAGATAAAATCAAACCGATTCTGCAACTATTAATGGATACTGCAAATCCAAGTCAAGAATTCCTTCAACAAAAAGCCGAAGCAATCAACGCAGTTTTTACAGAGAAACAAAAGACTTTTTTAAGTACTAATACTCAGAAAGGAAATCCGAGCGGAAAGAGTCCAGATGGTACGACTCAACCAAAAGACAAACCAAAAGGTCAAAGCGGAGCACCAGATGGCAATCAAACTGCTCCTGCAGGCCAATCACAAGACATATTTAAACAAGTTCTAGCTTCTTTAACATAACTTTGATGGGATTTCAGAATTTCAAAGACATTTCAAAGCTTTACAGTCGATATATACGTAGTACATGATCCGTGATAACAAATATTATGAGAAGAAGGGGATTATTAATGAGTATTTCCGCTATAGGTAGTAGTACTAGCACTAGCACGACCCAAAGCCTCACCGAAATCTTGGCATGTTATAAACTATTTCGGTCTTATTCTATTAACTTACAGCAATTCAAACGACCTTATCATGAACTTTCAAAGAAATGGCTCTCGATTCCTGACGCGTCGCCAAATAAACGCCAGTAATGACAATGGCGGCACACATTAATTTAATCAGAGTGATCGATTCACCTAAGATTGTCACAGACTGGATAATTGTAAAGATAGGGACTAGATTTATAAAAACCGCGGTGCGAGGAGCACCAATGCGTTGAATGGCAATCGCCTGGAAAAGGTAGCCCAAAACTGAGGCAAACACGCTCATATATAAAATGGAGAGCCATCCTCTTGCTGTCGTTGTAGATAGATATGTGGCTGGATTTTCCCACAAGACGAAAGGAACGGAAATAACAACACAGATCAAGAATGTATAAGCTGTGACCATGAACGGCGTTAGCTGATATTGCTTCATATAACGTCGGCTTAGAAGGGAATAGGTCGCAATGCAAAAGACTCCGATCAGCATCAGAAAATCACCATAATTCATTTGAAATTGGGAAATTACCTGCAAATCCCCATTTGTAATGAAGAGAAAGACACCAATGAAAGACAGAAAAATGCCAAATACTCTTAAAGTAGTTAATCGTTCGCCAAAGAACATGGCTGCCAGAAGGGTCGTGAGCATGGGATTAATAGCTCCGATCAGCGACGAATTGATCGCCGTGGTATAGTTTAGGGACGTAAAAAATAGGGCGTGATAACAAAAGGTGCCAAGGAATCCAAGCAGGAGAAGTGCCGCCCATTGTTTTCCGCGCGGGAAAAGGTTTCTGGGCTCTTTAAGGTACAGAATTGTAAAGATAAACGGCAATGCGAATAAAAAGCGAAAGAAAGTCAGGGCAAACGGTGGAAATTCTTGTACGGAGAATTTTCCGGTTATAAATGCGCCGGACCAAAGAATACTGGTCAGCACCATGAGCAAACGGACCTGTTTATCGGACATCAAACTTCTCCCCCTAATGGTTATTCGACGATAACATTCATATTAGTTGTTTCTCAAAAGCTAGATGGCAACACTTTTCGATCGAAAAATGCCTCCATCTCAGGCAAAATCCAATTATCAAGTTGTTTTCCTTGTTCTTTAATGAGACGATTTACTAATACGTCGTGCCAAACATAATCCTCAAGCAAATAAATATGTACAGTATCATCAGTAAAAAATGCATTACTGTCACGTTCAGCAGAATGGCCGTATAGTAGTTCGCGACTATCTACCGAAAGAATAAACCAATTTTCTGAACGTAAAGAGGACATGTATTCGTTATGGCGATGACTATAAAGACCCTCAAGAGGCTGAAAAACCTCAAAAGTTATGCCGCGTACCCGGCGGCCGTTTTGTATTGCCTGCTGTAGGTCCGGCAGCAGTTCATTGTACATCGTATCCCAGATTGATAGGATTACTTGATTTTGTGCCCGGCGAATCAAAATGCGGCAAAATGCTAAAATGTTATCTCTTCCTCGCAGAGTAGAAATATAAGTATCCTGCTTTTCTCCTTGGTTCTCAATCGCTTTTAACTCTTTTTCGGCAAGAGAGAAATCGGTTAGCCAGCTATTTCGCATTTTTTCGAGAAAGACGCTTACTGGCAAACCTGTGTAGGTTTTTAACCCTTCAGCATTTTCTTCAATCATCACTATTCCCTGCTCAACCAAAGATTCTAAGGTATCATAAATTCTAGCTCTGGGAATACCGGATACTTTACTAACCGAGGAGGCATGGGAAGATCCACTTCTTACAAGAGCTTGATACGCTTTGGATTCGTATTGAGTAAACCCGAATCGTTGAAGGATCTCGCTTAAGTCTCGATCCATTGCTTAAGCTCCTTTCTATTCAAAATAGTTGATTCTATCCATGTAACTACTGAAGTAGTATCATCATAAATTGTACCAATCATTAGTACAGTAGTCAATCACAATAACTTGGTTATTAATCGCTTCCTTTGCCACTTAGGCTTATTAAATCGTTCTTTTCATATGTGAACTAATTTTGCATGGTTGTTCAGCGTTGTCCATTTTTATATTAATAGAAATGGTTCAAAAAATAAGACTAATTTTTGGAGGAGTATTTAGGAAAAAAGTAGAAAGTTTATAAAGGCGGTTGGTTGCTCAAATAATTGGAATTGCATAAGGATGTCGGGTAACCGGCCTCTCTACCGTAACTAAGAAATCAACAAGGAGAAAAAATATGAAAAATGTGTTGCTATTATTACAGTTTGAAGTGAGACCTATATCCCAGACAAAAACACTAAAATTCCCTCCCATGCTAGAATGATATTTCAATCACCATGGGAGGGAATTTTAGTTGAAAAATAGGCGAGCAACAAAAAAGGTACCATATGGAAATCAAATTGAGGCTATTCGACTTCATTTGGAGGAAGGAGTTCCGTACAAATCGATCACAGCCAAACTTGGAAGTTAAGCTTGAATATCAAGTATGTTATCGCTTGAAATAGTCGCAGTCTTTGTTTCTTGTGTACTAGTACTACTTTGGTTGGACTTCTTTGCTTGTATTTGGGCTTGAATTTGTACTATCTGAGCTTGTAATAATTGAATTGTTTCCTGTTTTGTTTTCTTATCATCTTTACTTTGAGTCTCAGTTTCGATTTGGCTCTGAAGTAGTTTTATTCGACTTAAAAGTTGTTTTACATCACTATCATTTCCTAAGGTATAAGAACTGTTAGATGTTGAAGAAACTGAAGATATGTTCATTAATTAAAACCTCCGCAAATTTATTAGGCTTAAGCTACTTTACTATACAAATCTGAAACATGGCTGAAACTAAACTGAAAGTTTGCTGAAGATTAGTATTAATTTGTTGTTTGATTCAAGCAGGAATCGATGCCCAGGGCACATCCTTCGGGATTACCGGGATGCCAATGGGGATAAAGGATCCTTTGAACAAGCCTTACAAGTGTACGGACGGGGTGGGGAACCCTGCAAAGTCTGTGGGCAGACGTTAGAACGCATTCGACTCGCTGGGCGGACAACGGTTTATTGTTCGATGTGTCAGAGGTAAGAATTGAAATGAGATGGATGTAAATTTGCCCGATCAAGGGATCCTTGTAGCCTTTACACAGGAATACAAACTACTGGTGGGAACCTTTGTATAGTTGTAATTGATTTCAATCAATGCTCTTTCGAAAAAGAAAACAATTAAAGGCTAGGGAAGTAGAACCCCTAGCCTTTAAAATTTTGTTACAAATTACACAGTTGTATGAATAGCAAAAATACAGTAATAGTGTTAATAAATTACAGTCAATAGAAGGGATTTGACTCCTGATGACGAAGTTTGTCCTAAAAGAAATTTGGCTGTAGGTATAACGATAACGTTTTAGTCACAAAACCTGTAATATTGATGGTTTCTTTTCGTAGTGATACAGCTAGATGAGTCAGGAGTGTGTTATGACGTTTTATGTAAATAAGTGAAGTAACCATAACCTTATTACTACGTTCGATTTATTACCGTCCTTATAATCTCGCCATTCAAAACTCACGGACTGACTGTCAAAGGCTTGAATTCTAGAATTGCTGATCGCTACTCTGTGGGTATAGCGTCCAAGATAACGAACAACATGCCCCGGAGATTTGAATGGTTTTTCAAAAGACAACCCAATTTACGCTATATTAATTATCGACAAGAGAAAGGAAATTGCTTCTTAACGCAATAGACAAAGTAAGTGTCTCAATTATTAGATCTATTGAATAGTGAAGGGTTTCCGAACACGAAAGCAATGCTTCCTCCACGGAAGAGAGAGGGCATAAAGTACATATACTTTTCAACCAATACTTCGTCTATGAGGATTAAACAATATTTGGATAATCCTAAAGCTGTTGCAGCTGGGCATCTCACAACAGAGCATTCACGACATTTTGCCAATATGAATGTGGTTGGGACGCATCGTGAATGCTCAGAACGTTAGTGCGCCAAGCGAAGCTTGGCACTTCTTACAAGGTGAAAGTCCTTGCTGGGTAAGGTCTAGCCAACCACCCATATCGAGTGTTGCGTCGAAACTGGAAACACTAAGGCGAAGCGTACACAGAGAACTATATAGGCCACAGGGAGAACCGTAACTCCTGAAGCATATTCAGCCCCGTCATAGTGTGTCTGGAAACAGACGAAGAGCAGATGACGACGTGGTTAACGTCACGGAAGTCCAAGCAAAGAAACCGACTAATGGCAAGGTTTCGGAGGGTCTGTCGGGGTCAGAGAACGTGGCATGTATGGAGAGAGGTGTCAGGAACTTGGGAGGTACCCTGATGGCTCTTGTCGTAAAGACAGGTAAGGCCGGACAATCGAAAAAGAGGAAGGCCGATGGCAACATTAGGGATTCGGATTCATTCATAGTGCGTGCGTGGCAGCACGTTCATCAGGTGGGTTAAAGTCCCACTGGATCCCGGACTGGGGGAT
>LADV01000255.1 GCA_000961805.1 Peptococcaceae bacterium BRH_c23
GTTAAATGAGTTTGTATTTTGTTTTCAATAGAAGGTGCTAACCATCCCTTGTTCTTGCTTTTGACTCGATTTAAGAATCTTGGTTTCCTGTATCTCAACCTATTTCTTCTCGTCCGTCTATTCTGTCTTCGAGTAGACAATAGATCAACGACATCATTTCTTAATTGAATATCTGCTGAGTAGAGTTCGTTATTTTCTGTCGTTGCAGACAACCCAATCATTTTACTTCCTGCATCAACGCCAAGGGTAATTTCTTGCTTGTATCCACTTGAACCATGCAACAACTGTAACGTAAATGGTTCTAGCTTAACAACTTTTGCCTTGCTCTGTTTTAATAGTCTTCTTGCTTTAGACGACTTGCAAGGCATTAACGGTTTCCCATTTTGATTTAAAACATAGGTTAACATAAAACCTATCTCCTTTCAGAGTTAAAAATCCTTAGACAATGTTATATAAGTTTGTCATGCCTAGCACACTGTTCCGTACCACACAGAACTGTTTAATACTAAACCATAGAGCCGTAGATTAGGACAAACGTCCACGGGTATGATGGCTTATATAACGTAGCAAGTTAATGCTTAGTCTAGTCAACATGTGGCTTATAGTTACCTACAAGCCACTATCCCTTTAGGGTAGTGGTTGTTGACCTTAACTCTCCCAGTTCGCAATCCAACTCGCCATCAAGAGTTCCCCAGGTTCTACAGATCCATGGTTCGCTGGCACATCCACCAATAGATGACTCCCAATCATCGAACGTAGAATTCCTGAACCTTGAGCCGGAGTAAGGTCTGCCCATATTTCTCCATTTTTGAATACCGCTTGAGCACGCAAAAAACGCCTTTGTCTACCCGTTTTGCCAAAACCACTGGCCATTTTAACTAAGAATTGTTCCTCCTCGTGAATAGAACGCCCAGCAATTTTGCGGAGTACCGGACGAACTAGAAGTTCAAACGTGACCATGGCGGCAGCAGGATTGCCCGAAAGGGAGAAACAGAGTTGTTTTCCCTTTTGTCCGACAGAAGCAGGAGTGCCCGGCTTTAAGTCCAATTTCCAAAACAGCATTTCACAGCCAAACTCGGCTAGAGCATGGCGCATAATATCGTAATCCCCCACTGAGGCTCCACCAGTAGTAATAATTAGGTCAGCCTCTGAAACTCTTGCCAAGGCCTTAAGTGTATCTTCCATTTGGTCAGAAACAATAGGAATCGTTAAAACTTCGCAACCAGCTTCTTGAAGCATGCCTCTCAGTGTGTAACTGTTACTATTATAAATCTTAGCCGGAAGTAAGGATTGCCCAACGTCCATAAGCTCCGACCCTGTCGAGAGTAAGCCCACTCGCGGGCGACGATAAACATTGACCTGATCCAAACCAACTGCAGCCAATAAACCCAGAGCTGGTGGGGTTAAATAAAAGCCTTGTCTGAGGAGTGTGTCTCCTTCTTTAATCTCTTCTCCTTTAGGTACCATATTCGAGTTTGGCAACACCGGACGAATAACTGTCACTTGATCACTCACTAACTCTGTGTCTTCCATTCGCACCACGCAATTGGCACCAGGCGGAATGGGGGCACCTGTAAAAATCTTGGCAGCCTCTCCTGTGAGAATTTCTCGATCTGAAAAAGTTCCTGCCGGAATTTCGCTGACAACCTTTAATTGGAGTGGTTGAGAATCAGACTCTCCCGCTCGGTAAGCATAGCCATCTAGCGGCGAGCGTGCAAACGGCGGCATCGCAATTTGGGATAGCACATCCTGACCCAATACGCGTTGATAGGCGTCCGTGATTGCAACCCACTCTGTCCCGACTGGCTGGATTCGCGAAAGGACCAATTCCTTTGCTTCTTCTAATTCAATCATAATTTTCATATCGAACTCTATTCCTTCCACACTATGTTTCAAGGTTATAAATCTCTGTAAATTAGTAATACCCAAGTTCCTTTAAGTGTAGCATAATCCCAAACGTTGTTAAAGAAAACCAAAAAACAATAACCTGCCACCAGCAGGTTATTAAAGTGAACTCGTTTAACTATAAAACACCCGCCTCTTAGAAGAAGTGGGTGTTTTAACAATGAATCCATCAAATTATAAGGGATTTGCCCGTATCTTTTCAAATTGAACACGGCCATTTTCCTGGTAGATCTCTAAATCCTTATAGGCTTCTTCTATATGCATTATTCTCTTACCTACAGCTATAATGACATTGGGATGGCAATAATCTACATGCAGATGGCTTCGGGGGCTGATTTGGACAAAGGTTGAACTGACTTCCGAGCTCCCAAGTTCTCGAATGCTAACCTTACCCCCGGCAAAAATCTTACCGCCCCGGCATACCCCTTCAATTGTAAGGTCTCCTTCGACACGAATATCCGAGTTATAAGTACCCTTTTGACATTCAAAGGCACCCCCACATTCAATGACGGTACCCTGCACATAACTAGCAACGAAGCTAAGCTTTTCCGGAATCTCAATCGTGATATTTTCAACAAATTGCTCCAGTGCTTGACTTACCCGTTGCAAAAATGGCAGCGCTTGAGGGTCTAAAGGCCCTAATCCCATCAAAAAATGTTTTGCTGTTCGGATAGAAACAATCAAGCCTTCGCTAATCATTTCGTCATCCTTGTGTTCCAACACAAATTTCTCCATACTAACCGACATTTTAGGAAGTTCAGGGAATTGCTTTTCTAGCATCAATTTTAGACATTGTCCTGGTTTTAGACTAACAGCACCAGGCGATTTCATTAACTCAGCCGTATTAATCAAACAAGCACCCAGTTGATCCTGTAGCTGAGTCACTCCCCGGAGAAGTTCAGAACGAACTACGAATTTCTCTCCAATGACGACTTTTCCCCCTAAAAGGTTTTGATGAATTTTGGCGCCTTTTTCTGCCCTTAACTCCGCATGGGAAACAGATCCCCTAATTTCTATCTTTCCTCCAGCGAAAACGCGAAGACCATCATGGACATTTCCGTTTATGAAAACATCTCCCGGAAATTCAATACTTCCCGTTGCCAGATCAACATCCTTGTGTAAAACATACACATTCTCCACCGTATACGATCGTTCGTCTAGGCGTATAGGTTGTCCAGCACACTTAGCAATCACTTCTAGTCCATCCTCTGAAAGATAGACATTCATTTTTGCACAAAATTGAAAATCCTTGAATGGAGGCACAACTAAAGTTTTACCTAATACATCTTGGCCTGGAACTCCCGGCTTGCCCGGAACTTTTCGAGCAAGAACTGCCCCTTCCTTGACCAATTTTACTTTTGAGGCAAAAAAATCTATTTTCTTCTCCTCTGTGTAAGAAAGTACTTGAGGCTCACCAACAAAGTCTATTAATTGCGCGTGTTCAGGCGGTACCGGAAGAGTTGCTTCGGCAACGACAACCTCACCTACACCTTTCACGGCTTGAATCTCTTGCCAAATACCGGGCTTAAGTCCATGAATCACCTTTAATTGCTTAAGGTCTACAATTAATCTGCCCTCATCCCAAATCTCCCCTTGAGCTGGTAAAGTCTTCCACGCAACATGCTGTACTAAATCAAGCGGCTTCTGAACAGGAATGTCTTCAACAAGGGTATAATGTCCAGGTAATTCATGTTTAACTTTCGCCACGACAGACAATCCCTGTAAATACACCTGCATGTCCCAAGTCAAACGACCTGCCTGGACCAAGGGTCGGAATTCAACCTTATCTCCACTTTTAACGGGGAACGGCTGATCCTGAACCATACCATTAAACAAAATTTCACCAGCCTGTGGGAACGGAATAAACTCTTTAACTCCTTCACCAAGGACGATGACATACATAACACCATCCCAAATAACCTGGTTTTGGGTCAACACGGGAACTTGATTCTGATCCTCCCAGATTAACCGGACTTTCCATTGACGGGAAAAAAAGGTGGGTTTTTCAATAACTTCCAGTATTATGTCTTCTGGGGGAATTTGGAGATTGTGTGCCCACTCTTCTCTAATCTCCTCCTGAGAACGTCCCTGAACTATTTTTTCTGGCATATGAATCGCCCCACTTTTTGTAAAATTCACTTTTTTAAAATAATATCATACTTTATCACGTTCCCCATAGGTCGTAAGTCCTATTATTAAAAAATAAAGGACCCTTTTCCATCTATCAAGCAGAAAAAGGTCTGTATTCGTTCTATTATTCTAGATTTCCCAGTGGACTTCCTAAATATCCTGGAGATTTTCGTCCATTGGGGTCTTGGCTGTTTCCAGGAACTTTCGGCAATGGCTTACTAGGCGTTGGCGTAACAGGTTTTAGTAAATCAACGTTCTCCTGGTCAATCACTTTTTTCGTCGTCTCCCCTTGAAACAGGTTCCTAACCACTCTTTTCACTTCAACGGGATCAACCTTCCAATAACTTACTCCATCAAGGTCCAAAAATGATCCGGGGAGAGTTTGTGAAACCATATTAGAGCTCTCAAATCCAACGGCTACTTTAGTTAACACAAAAATATCTTTAGAGGATAAGTTCGTATGGACCGCGTTCATAATTTGGGGAATCAGAAAGGGAAGTTTCGGAATTGTGCTTAACTGAAACATCTCTTTGGCAACCGCTTTCAGCACAACCTGTTGTCTTGCCGTTCGAGAAATATCTGCTAAAGCATCGTGACGAAATCGGGCATATTGGAGCGCTTTGTCACCATTTAAGCGTTGCACACCTTTACGTAAGTTAATATACCCGTCCTCGATATCCCCAGTTTCATAATACATATCTTTCTCTACATCAACCGTAATTCCGCCTAAAGTATCAATAATTTTTTTAAATCCTTGGAAATTGGTCTGAATATACCCTTTGATTTCCTCTCCGGTTAACTCCTGGACTGTCTTTTGCAAAGTTTCTAAATCGGTTTTTGACACTATTTCGTTTATCTTAACATAGCCATGTCCAGAAAGAGCGACACGCGTATCACGAGGGATTGAAAGCAAGCTAGTACGCTTCGTTTCTGGATCAACACTGGCCAAGATTATCGTATCCGTACTAAACTTTTTCTGGTCAGGTCGTTGATCCGCGCCGACAAGTAATACGCTGACTCTATTTCGAAGCCCTACATTCTGCGAATCCACCAGATTATCACTGGGCATCGTACCCCCTAATCCAAAGTATTGATTATACCCAACAAACCCAACCGCACTAATTCCCAGCAAAGCAACCGCCATTAGGACTAATCTCTTCACGAGCCGCACATTACCAACTCCAATAATTAAGGATCTTGTATTATTATACCCATTTTTTTAAGATATAGGAACTTACTCTAGCTGGAGTGTTTAATTCCATCTGGAGTAAGTTCATTGAACTTGTGAAACGTACGAACTATAAAAGGATCTGATGCTCTGAAAAAGAGTCGATGGGAAGTTCTGCAATTCGATCTACAAAGTTAAGACCATAACGAGCGATAAAACTCAAGGGATTTAGAACTCGTTCCTGCCTAGAATGATTGGGAGTAATCCCATCTTCAAGCTCTTGGAAGCGTTTTAGTTCATCATTGCATCGTTTACGCTGAGCCTGCCAAATCTTTTTTTGTAAATAATCTAGTTGGAAATTAACCTTAACCTCATTTCGAATCAACCAGTCTTGAACATTGACGTGAATCTCCTTAAGTGCTTCGAGCTCCGCATATCCCTTTTCAATATGTGTTTTAAAACTCTTGAAGCGTTCATCGATATCCAAGTTATCCCGCTCTCGCACGCACCGCTCCCTCTGTTCCGTTAAGCCTCGATAAACATCACTAATCGTTAACGCTTGCTTGCTTAACGATTTTTGCCAGGAGGCAGTTAACACGACTGCAGACAAACGCGGATAAAGAATCGGCATTACGAAGCCAAATGTTGCAAAGACCCCCCCTAATTGGGCCCAGTAGTTCAATTCCCCTGGTCCCGCAACATAGGCCAAGGTCGGAAACAGGAATTCCTGAACAACAGGTCGAGTCACCACATTTGGGGAAAACTGCTCCGGTCTTTGAGTAAGTAAGGAATTTAGGGTATCCAAATCCCATTGTCTTTTATGGCCGCGTAAATAATAACCCTCATTATTACTCAGGATAGCCCGTCGCTCTGGCACGGAAAGAAAAAGGTTAACTTCGCCACCGGTTGGTTGAATTTGAGGCTCAAACCCTAAGGTTATCCATTCTTTAGTCCGTTCGGCTAGTGCCACTCGAACATCAGGGTGTAGCTTTAATATTTGTTCATACAGTGGGGCAGCTAAACGCTTAAATTCTGGTAACAAAGGATCAAAGAAAATTAGCCCCCATTTTTGAACCAGCCACTGTAAGGTCAAGGCAAACCACTGCGTTAAGTTGTCGGCTTGCTCCGTAAAGATTCGACATTGTTTCAAAACAGAGGCTCGGAATTCACTCTCGGGGATCCCCATCAGTTGAGTTTCAATGGTTTCCCAAGCGGGCACTGGTAGATGACCAACCGATTTCCCTTCCCCATTACCTGGGATGTGGCAAGGAATCACTTTACCCTCAGCATTTAAGAAGTAGGTCTCCCGAATCTCCAACCAATCATGGTCATCACCAGCAATCCAAAAAATCGGAACTACCGGACGTCCAAGCTTCTCACGCTGTTCTTTAGCCAGCCGAATCGTGGTCATCGCTTTAAAAAGGGTATACAACGGACCCGTCAAAATTCCAGCCTGCTGTCCCGTAATCACGGTCAGAGTTTCTGGATGTCTAAGCTCTTCTATCATCGTTTGCGTTTCCGAACTGGCTCCTAAGTGTGTATGATACTCCTTTAGAGTATCAGCCAAACTATCTCTAGAAAAGTACCTGGTGTCTAAGTAAGACGCACGCCGTTCGAAATTGACCTGCGTTTTGGGGTCTCCGCTCGGAAAAAAGAAGGCTACTTGTTCAAAACAAGTAGCCATGGTTTGCAATAGATCCATCATCATTATCCCTCCGCTACCTTACCAGTACACGGTATTTTATCATGCACGCCCAAAAACCGCAATTCTCCCAGGTACGCCTTTTTGAACTTTCCCTATAACAGCAGCGGCTAGAGTCCTATGCTCTTCTAACTGTTTAATCAGGCTATCAAGACGATCTTCCGGCACGGATAATAATAACCCGCCAGAGGTGATCGCATCATGGAGGACAATCCGAAGTTCCTCTGAGACGTCATGAGCAAACTCTACCTTATCTTCAAGATGACGACGGTTGGCTTGCGTCCCGCCTGGAATAGCTTTTTGTTTGATACAATCCCAAACGCTGTCTAAGACTGGTACAGCCTCCGCATAGACCTCTGCACTACAGGCACTGGCCTCAAGCATTTCATGTAAGTGCCCTAACAGCCCAAAGCCGGTCACATCCGTGACAGCATGGACCCCAACAGCTATCGCCACTTCAGCGGCTGCCTTATTCAGAGTAGACATAACTTGAATGACTTCTGCTTCCGCTTCAGGTGACACAATCCCCCGTTTAATCCCGGTGGTGATGATTCCTACGCCAAGTGGTTTTGTGAGAACTAAGCTATCCCCTGGCTTGGCTTTGGCATTAGAAAGGACATGGTCCGGATGCACGATCCCAGTGACCGACAGCCCATATTTCGGCTCAGGATCATCAATAGAGTGTCCTCCAACAAGAACCGCACCCGCTTCTCGGATCTTATCACTCCCACCTTGAAGAATCTTGGCTAAAACATCCATATTAAGCTTTCCCACTGGAAATGAAACCAGATTCATAGCAGTAAGTGGTTTCGCCCCCATCGCATAGATGTCACTTAAAGCATTCGCCGCAGCAATCTGCCCAAACGCATAAGGATCATCCACCACAGGTGTAAAAAAATCAACACTTTGAACAATGGCCTGCTCATCATTTATACGATAAACACCAGCATCATCCGAAGTCTCCATACCAACTATAAGGTTGGCATCCTCTAAATTAGGAGGTAAGAAACGCAAAACTTGCGCCAGGTCCGCAGGACCTATCTTACATCCTCAGCCCGCCTTAGTAGACAACTGCGTCAACCTGACCTTATCCGTCAGCTTATTTATCGTATTCATATTCAGATCCATCCCCACACCACCCATCGCCTCATTATAAAATAATGACTCAAACGCATCACTCTTTTATTATAACCTAAATCAAAACCACGTCAACACTTCACCAATTCCACAAGCACATTTGCGTCTAAACGCAAACAGCTAAGAATGCAAGCCATGCAAGCCAAGAACCGGCCCCCAACTTGCACAACTGGCATTGACTAGCAAGAACCGCATTTGCGTCATTTGACGCAAACAGTCCCCAACACCCCTCCGGTCTAGCCCCCGTCGACCCAAGTCTAGAGGAAGTTTCTTAGCTGAGAGAGCATGTGAGAGGAATCGCGTCAATGAGCGCAGAGGACGAGGCGTTAAGAAACGCAACGGTTAACATGCAGAAAGCCAGGAGGTTTTGCGTTTTAGCCTCGGCATCAAGGGAATAGCGATGAAACGAGTGCGAACGTGCTAAGAAACTGACTCTCCCCATTGCCCCAACCGCCTCACAATCTCCTCACGATCTCCACCTAACAGAGTTCGCACATCAACAAGCACCCAATCCTTGTGAATCCGAGCCAATATAGCTACCGTCCCTAAGCGCAAAAACGCTTCTAACTCAAGGACACTCCCTTGGATTGGACGAATAGCACATACCCATGTTGGCAGCTCAACCGTGGGCCAAGCTCCACCGCCCACCTGAGAGACATCCTCTTTCAACTCAACGGCAATTCTTGAATTGGACTGAAGTTCTGTTACAAGCTCAGACGCAGCTTTATGTAGTGTATCCAAAGGGGCGGAGAGCATCCTCCAGACGGGGATCTCGTCTATTCCTCCGTTTTCATATAAGCGCAAGGTTCCTTCAAGAGCAGCTAAGGTTAATTTATCGATCCTCAAAGCTCGGGTCAATTGATTTGCCCTAAGGCGCTCTATATAACCCTTCTTGCCAACGATAATCCCGGCCTGCGGACCGCCAAGTAATTTATCCCCACTGAACGTCACTAGAGCAAGCCCCGCTTTAACAGTTTGTTTTATGGTCGGTTCAATAGGGAACCCCAGACTAGCACCATCAAAGAAACTACCGCTGCCTAGGTCTTCCATCACTGCCAAGCCATGTTTTTCCCCAAGCTCAACCAACTCGGCTCCAGAAACGGCATGAGTAAATCCTTCCACCCGATAGTTGCTTGTATGAACCTTTAATAACAAAGCGGTTTCCGGTCCAATGACCGATTCATAATCCCTAAGCCAAGTTTTATTGGTGCTTCCAACTTCCACAAGTTTGGCCCCACCTGCTTTTAAAACCTCAGGAATCCGAAAGGACCCACCTACTTCAACCAATTCACCCCGCGAAACAATGACCTCTTTTCCTTGAGCAAAGGTATTCATCATCAATAATACAGCGGCAGCATTATTATTGACCACCATAGCCGCTTCAGCACCCGTCAAGCGACACAAAATCTCTTCAACATGAACATAGCGCGATCCCCTCGACCCAGTCTCAATATTCAACTCAAGATTGCTGTACCTTTCAGCTTGCTCGGCAACAAAACGAGCAACCTCTGGGGCAAGTAAAGCTCTTCCGCAATTGGTGTGCAATACAACCCCCGTGGCATTGATAACTCGTCTTAGACTAGATTCCGCACTCGTCAACTCTTTTCGAAGCTCGTTTAAGATCCATGGCCAGAGCGAGGCTTCAAACTCATCAAACGAACCCGAATTCGTTGAATTCTTATAGACATTTTCTCTTGCCCTTTGTAAAACCTGTCGAACTCCCTGAGTTAAACGGGGCAATTGCCTCTCATTCGTCAAAAACGGACTGAATTCCGTTTCATGTTCCAGCCGAGAAATCACTTCATGAACAGCTGGAAGTGCCCTTAATTGCTTCTTTGTCTCTTGCTCCACCGATTCCCACTCCTTTTGGGCCACATTTATAATCGACCAATTTTCCCTAATCTGACCCGCACACTTTTTAGGATTTCGACAGCTCGATTAGCATATGATAAAGGAAATGTATGAATAGAGTTTTCTATGAACATAACCAGTGACAATCAAACTTACTTATTTGCTGAAGTTGTCCGTCATCTGGCTCCGGCCTCTGACCTCTGACTTCTGACTTCTGACTTCAAGGAGGAATTCCATGTCAAACATTCGCTCGACTACTAAAAACCAACAGTCAGCTCATCAAGCTATCATTCTTCCCTTTAAAACACAAGCTCGAACAAAAGCACAGTTTCACCCTTGTATATTTTGCGGTAAAACGATGAGGGTGCATAACTTTAAAGGCAAAACCGTTTGCATACACTGTCTGCGTCAAATCCCGGCTATTTTTTCCTTTGGTTAATAACCTAAAAAAGGAAAAGGGAAGCAAAACGCTTCCCTTTTCCTATACCTTCTCCATTTTAGCCATATGAAGGCTTATTGAAAGAAGCATTAAGCGTTTGAACAGCTTTAACGGAAATGATAGTCTTCCCATGCTCGGATAGAAAAACCCCAGTTGTGGCCACAATTTCTCCATATTCATCAAGGATTGCTTCGGCCAATAACCTTTTCTTACCCGTTCCCAAACGATTTAGCACAAGGTAATATTCTTTTTCGAACTCATAAAGGCTTGAGCGCAGCTGACTAAAGTCTGGTAAACGTCTCACGGCTGAAATCAGATCTTCAAAATCAGCGAACACATAAACCAATTCAGTAACACGACCCTTTGAGATCTTTCGAACCGCCTTTTCTTTAACAGAACCCTCGCCTTGTTCTTCTTGCTTCATAATCGTAATGACAAATTCATCATTCGAAGCGACAGTTGCCTGAATCCAGAAAGGTTGATCTAAATTAAATTCTACTTCTTCTCTCGCCTGCGCTATGAGTTCCCAAAACAACTGCTCCGTCTTCGCTGATCGCTGAAATAGATCAGCCATCGTAATATCCCTGTCATTAAGCTCTGTCAAAGAGATAAAGATGCGGATGGTATGCTCATTAACTTTTTGGACACGCATATCCCCACTCTCCTTTCCGCATCAAGTTACTTACTTTATCTTATTCTCATTATAGCATATTACGCCTTAACTTTTTGTGTGAAATTCATGGGAATTATACGTTACCTCCTTATCTCCGGACGAAGGTATTTACCCAACTTGAATCAGCTTATATTCCCTGCTTCCCAAACCAATCTTTTCCCCATAGGAAAGCTGAATTGTCCAGTCTATGTCTGGGAAAAGTACTCGAAACTTATCATGTTCAGCATAACGCTCACCCAGCTCTGAGTGCGGATTACCCTGCGCTTGGTTAACCAAATCCACAGCCGCTTGGTCAATAGCAATTGGATCTTTGGAAGCAAGTATGCCAATATCTCCGACAATCGGGACATCATTCCAATCACAACAATCACATAAAGGTGAAATATTTGTCACAAACGTAATGAATCCGGTCTTTCCTTCTTTCCCCTTGAGAACACCGACCGTATACTCTGCAATCTTTTCTTGTATGACATCGGCTTCCGTCTTCCAATTAATGGCGATAGCGCGAACTGGACAGGTAACGGTACATTCGCCGCATCCAATGCATCTATCTTGGGAAATCTCAGCCTTCAGTTCGACGGCAATAGCACCGGCCGGACACCATTTTGCACACTTACCACAAGCTATACAGCGCTCTTCATTCACTTGAGGCAGCAGATCAGAATGTTGTTGCTGTTTACCAGCACGGCTGCCCAGACCCATGCCTAAATTCTTTAGTGTACCCCCAAACCCAGTCACCTCATGCCCTTTTAAATGAGTAATGGCTAGTAGCGCATCCGCTTGGACTGCCGCGCTCCCAATTTTCACCTCTTTGAAGTGCTTAAGATTTACTGGTATAGAACTATAGTCTTTACCATTTAGACCGTCAGCAATCACCAGTGGGGCTCCGATCACAGAATAATCGAAGCCGTTCTCAATCGCCGTCTCTAAGTGGTCAACAGCATTTGAGCGGGAACCTACGTAAAGTGTATTGGCATCCGTCAAAAAAGGACGTCCACCTCTCTTTTTAACCTGATCAACAACCCTCCGCACATATTGGGGTCGGACATAGGCAAGATTTCCGCGTTCCCCAAAATGCAATTTGATTGCCACGAGATCTTTAGGGGCAATCGCGTCTAATAACCCAGCCCGTATTATCAAATGCTCCAGTTTCGTTAAAAGACTTTCCCCTCGTTTAGTCTTCATACTAGTAAAATAGACTTCTGAACTCAAACTACACACTTCCTTGTTAAGTAACTCATCATCACTCTATCTTTCTCTATTTCCCTATCTTATTCGCAAATCCATTTTAAAGCAAACTGTCAGTGAACTCACATCGTATTACTTCTCGTCGTGACGGCAGATACATAAGCTTAACCTGATCTTCCAAATTTACCTTATCATAGACATTCCGATCAACATAAAATTGGTTATTTTCCGAACCATTACCGAGGTCAATAATATACAAGCCTGAACCCGAATCGTAGGCCTTTCCCTGTACCAAACCTTGGATCAAACCTGGTCGATCGAACCAATCCGGCTGGGAAAATAGTTCTGTATAAACCGCTAAAATTCCTACCCAAATTATGGCCTTCCCTGCCAGCAGCAAAAAACCCCATGCATCATGAGCAAAACGCCATGTATTCAAGAATTTCCAACCCAGTCGAAAGAGGACAATAACCCATATCAAAAGGAGCACGATCAGATTTGGCCAGGTCGTGCTCCACAGATAACTATAGTATTCCAGCATCTTTACCCCTCGTACTATTCGGCTTTAACTATTTGATCCTTACCTACAACGCTAGGCGGACAAGCTTTCGGACTGCAACGACCTTCAGAAGTTGCCCTACACTGGGAACATTTCCAAACCACCATGTGCGATTCCTTTCTTGTCTTGATAATAGTTCTTAAGTTAAGCTGATTCTATATATTTTCTTCAATAAAGTCAAATATCTTTCTAGAAATTATTAATAAGACAAGCTACATCTCCTCGTTCGGTTAGTACTCTGTAATTTTTCACGATACTGCCGAGGTCATATCCAGTATATAAACATTTTCTGATGAATCAATGACCTTTATCTGAAGTTTTTTCCCAATCAAAGTACTAGGAAGTGTTGCAACAAATTTTCCATCTTTATCTGGTTTGGCAGTAATTATTTTTTTGGGAATCGCTAGAGCTGTGTCATAAATCTCAACCACGGCATCAAGGTTAACAGTTCCAACTATTTGTTTCGTTGTCGTATCAATACCACTCAAAACGCCTGATCCTGCGTCCACTAATGGAAGATCAAGCCTAAGTCCCAGCGTACCTATGGGTTCCTTCACGTTTACAGGTTCAAGTGGAGAAGACATTTGCCCTGCCGTTACTGTCAATTTATAGCGGTGCTTTTTATATCCAGGATCATTGCACTCAACATCTAATTGGTAACTTCCAGCAGGCAGATAAAACACGAAATTACCATCCAGATCTGTGCTAGTTGTCCATGTCGTTGTTGAGTTTGAGACTGTTACAGGCACTCCATACTGATCTGGTATAATTCTTCCACCTATCGAACCTGATTTTTGACCGACAACTCCTTCTTTGGATGAGATAACTAAATTCATGGTCTTCACCGTTGGTTTTGTTGATACTGGTATACCTGTTGTTGGTATTTTGATAATAGGTACTTTAATAGTGGGCATTTTTATTGATTGAGTATTCATCACATTATTAGAAACGCCGAACATATTCAGGGAATAATCGTCATCTGCATAAATATTGAAAGTATACTTCCCTGTTATCAAATCCTTCGAAGTCGGACCAAGGCGGTTGCCATTACGCCCTTCAAGATATAGTGATCCTGAAATATCACTTGCATAAACGGTTTTGAAATCATCTGTAACTGTAACTATAAGATTAACACTAGACGTATATGTCACTGGCACTGGAACTATCACTTTAGCTGGTTCTGTCACTTTGGCTGGTACACTCACTGTGAATGGAACAATAATCATCTCACTAAGTTGTTCACTGGCCCAAGAGGCAAGTCCATCCGTAATATATAAATTGTAATCTCCAGCAGTATAGGCCTTGGACGGCGTCACTGTTACAGAGAGACCATCGGGGGAAAGATTAATCGTTGTTGCGACCTTTGTTTGTTTACTATCGGTGACGAAAATAGTATCACTATTCACACTCGTACTCAAGAGTGGGACATTAAAAGAGATCGTCCAGACCTTATTTACCTCTGTCGTTGTCTGAGCAGGCCATATCTTAAAACCCATGTTCGTATTGGAAGTAGCCGCTAACACGGACGATACGGATAAAAGTAATAAAGTGGTTGCTAAAAGCCAAGCAATCCACCAGGTTTTCTTCACCACGATACCATCCTTCCTTGCAGTTAATTCTACGCTTCCCAATTCTTTTGATTCAACCCAGCTATAATCTTCTGAACATAAGCCTGAGTCTCTTTGTAAGGTGGAATTCCATTATACTTTTCGACAGCCCCAGGTCCAGCATTATAAGCTGCCAAAGACAGCGGAATATTTCCCTTAAATCGATCGAGCAAATCCTTCAAGAAATGGGTTCCCCCATCTAAGTTCTGGGTTGCATCATAAGCATTCTTCACTCCATATGAAGCCGCTGTTCCAGGCATTAATTGCATCAAGCCCATGGCCCCCACTGGAGACGTCGCCTTGGCATTGAACCCCGATTCTGCCTTGACAACCTGCTGAATCAAATCAGGATTGACCCCGTATTTTTGAGCCATGGAATAAATCAAATGATCAAGAGAACCCCTGTTTTCGGCCTTTGCCTTAAGAGCAGGGATTCCTTGATTTCCACTAACCTCTGTTGTTCCTAACAAGTTATTTGATTGACTCATTAACCCTTGAGAAGAAGCCATTCCTCCCCCAAGTGCCGCTTTGAGTAACGTCGCAAAAAGCAGCATATTTGAATTATTATTTTCAACTCCTGCTAAACCGGCTTTATCCCCTTGTCCATTCTGCCAGGAAGCATTCATCTGTTGCAATTGAAATAAAAGAAGCATCTGTGCGGCATTCGTATTCATACCATTGCCTCCTTTCGCTGTTCAACAACGGTTAGAAATTAAACCTCAGTTCATACTTTATGATCTAGTAGCAATCAATGCCCTACTGAGCGGCTAGTTGACTTAGACCAAGCAATTCGGTATTGTCCAGAACGCGGTCAGGAACTAAAAGCATAATAATCCTATCTGGCAAGTTTACCAGTCCACCAATAAACGGAGCAGTAATTAAGGTTGGAGGGGGTACCACATCCTCCAGCGTCCGTACTTCTAAGACTCTGTCGACTGCAAAACCTACTAATTTTTGATTAACTTCCGTAATTAAGGCGAAGGAATTAATTTCAGAGGAAGCATCTTCAGAGTTCTTGTGACCGACAGCCGAAATTCCGAAACGAACATGTAAATCGATGAGAGGAATTGCCTTGCCGCGTAAATTAATTAATCCTTGTACATAAGGGGGTGCCTGGGGAATCGAGCGTATTTCTCCAAGTCGGGTAATCTCCCTTACAACATCTATCGGCATTCCATACTCTTCATTTCCTAAGGCAAAGACGACAACCTGTCCCACCAAAAACATTCAACTCTTTCCTCACATATTTAGCCTGCTTAATGCTTTGCTAGTTATACTTTACTTATACTCTACCGACTTCATTAACCGCTTTATCTAAAGCTTGGTCTTGGATTTGTAGTACTCTTTGGCTTGCCTCATAAGCGCGCATTGCCACAACTATCTTAACCATCTGATCGTTGACATTGACGTTTGACTCTTCTATTGCGCCTTGACGCATTTGGATAGCGTCCCGTGCCACCGGAACTGGGACTTGAGTCGTATTGTAAAGTGTGGTTTTCCCTTCACGTTGCAATTCGGTTCCCTGAATATCGACAATTCTCAAGCGATCAACAATCTCTCCATTGTCCCTGATTGTTCCATCATATTCTATTGAAAAATCAGGTCCCAGTGGGCCGATCTGGCCATTTTCCCCTAGCACAAGATTTCCTGCCGTCGTACGAAGGCGATTAGCCTCATCTAACTCAAAATGGCCGTTTCGAGTAAAACGTTCCCCTGCCGTTGTTTGAACAACAAAATATCCCTCAGAAACTAAGGCCACATCGGTGGGCTGCTTCGTTTCAACCACCAATCCCGAACCATTCTTAAAGGCTACACGGTCAGCTAGGACACCGGTCCCCATAGCACCAATCTGCCCATTTTCCACCTCATTGCCGCTTGACATTCGCTGTATAAGCAACGAGGGGAATGAGGTCACCAGGTTTTGTTCTTCCCTATAGCCAGGATTTCGAATATTGTCCAAGTTCTCAGCGATCGTCCCAGAAATTTTCTGGGTGGCTAGCATTCCTGTCGCAGAACTATATAATCCTCTAATCATTTTTTACCTCCGACTTGCTTCACCTTTATCACTTGATAACCATACGGAGCATTCCTAGCTGCGACGAAATAGTCCGTGTTAGTGCATTGTAATACAGCCCGTTTTCTGCCACATTAGTCATCTCACGATCAATATCGACATTATTTGAATCATTACGAAGGCTTGTACTATGGTCCGTCTGGACTAATGATTGATTCTCGGCTGTCCCGATCCCAATATGTCTAGGAACTGATGTTTTGAGTGAAAGGGTAGACCCCCTTGTACCTAAGGCAGCATTAAGTGCCTGCTGAAAATCAACATCCGAACGTTTAAATCCCGGTGTATCTACATTAGCGACATTATCTGCCAGAACTTTTTGTCTTAAACTTGAAGCATTCAGGCCCTTTTCCAGAACCGTCAAGATAGGATTGTCCAACCATCCTGACATCCGATTACCTCCTCAATGCATTCGCTTTTGCGAACATATCGTCTTCTTGTTGAATCATCTTTGCATCCATTTGGTACGCCTTTTGAGCTTGAACCAAATTCGTCATAGCGGTAGCTAAATCCACATTCGACTGTTCAATGGCGCCGGACTTAACTTCTCCGAAATCATTCGAACCAGGTGCACCTGTCTGAGCCACGCCAGACTCCGGTGTCTCAAGAAAGAGATTATTGCTTATTTGCTGAAGTCCATCTGTATTTATGAAATTGGCTAAGGTAATTTGGGCAATTACTTCTTGTTTGCCATCGATCATCGCAAGAATATTTCCATTTGGCTTGACTTGAACCTCGCCGGAATCCGGCGGGATTATCACTTCCGGTTGTAGAGCATACCCCTGTTGATTGACAAGCATTCCATCACTATCTAATTGAAACATGCCTGCCCTAGTATAAGCTATATCGCCATTTGGGGGCTTTACTTGAAAAAAGCCCTGCCCATCGATGGCAATATCCCAAGGATTATTGGAACTTGTTATAATTCCTTGCGACATATCGATTCTTTTACCATGATATAAGGCTCCGGTCCCGACTCCTAAGGCTGCACCATCAGGAACTCCTCCGTATAAGGATAAATTAGCCGATTTTTCTTGAGCATCATAGGCCTCAGCAAGATTAACCACACTGGCCTTAAAGCCAGCTGTACTGATATTAGCAATATTATTAGCTAAAATATCCACTCTTTCTTGCTGAGCACGAAGCTGAAATTCTGAAGTTAGGCGCATCGTCTTCCCTCCACGACTTTTAGGACTTTATTCGCATAAGCATAAGTTACTGATTATCTTATTAACGCTTGAGATCAATAAGCTCTTGGAGTAGCGAGTCGGAAACAGTAATAACTCGAGAATTAGCCTGGAAACCCCGTTGAGTAACGATCATGTCGGTAAACTCTTGAGATAAATCCACATTAGACATCTCAACCGCCCCTGGAACAATTGAAGCACGTCCATCTTCAGCTGCAGAGCCGATGTCGGGATCCCCCGAGTTATTGGTCGTAGAATAGAAGTTCCCGCCCAGTTTATTTAAGCCTGCATCATTTGAAAATTTAGCGATAGCAATTTGCGCAATTTTGTGAGTCACGGAGGTATTCCCATCGCTATAAACCCCGGTGATAATCCCCGTCTGATCAATACTAAAGCTGGTTAGGGTTCGAGGTAGATTTAGAAAGTCATAACCTAAAGTATCGTCAGCATCTGGTGGGGTAGGGGCCGCTGGAGCATCTGCTTTTTTCGAAAAGGTAATTGAATATTTACCATTGGTATTTTCTGCCCAATAATAATTAGCGGCGTCATCAACTTCTGCTAAACTGGGCGCCATTACATAAACATTCGTATCTGTTCCATTCGAAACGTAGATTTTTGCTCCCACAGAAGGCATATGGTCTACCGTAACCTTATTTGGGTTGCTAGGATCCACCGCTACTGGTTTTGCGGCAGCAACATAACTAATATTCAAAACGGTTCCCGATGCCCCATCCTCCGGACGTTGATACCCTTCGGAAAACGTGATTAGACCATCTTTAGGATTAAAGGTATATTGACCCGCTTTCGGATTACTTTCCACGCGTGTCATGCCATCAATCGTTAAGACTCCTGCCCCAATTAATTTATCCCCTTGCATAGTTGTTGCGGTATTCGCATCAGTATAAGTGTAGTCAATATCAGGATCCCAATCAGCATCTGTCGCATTTAACTGAACTTTTTCAGGCTTAATAGGCATGTTCTTATCCTGAGGCAAAGAATCGCCCAGCGAAAACTTAATGGCTCCATACCCTGGTCCCGTCCAGTTTACCTCTTTTGAATCATCCGCTCCCCAAGAATAACCCATTACCCGAGCCCCAGACGCAGGATCTTCTAAATGTCCATCTCTATCAAAGCCAAAGCCACCTGCCCGAGTATAGACGATTTGTCCACCATTATCCATGACGAAGAATCCTGGGCCTTGTAACATAAGGTCTGTGTCCTTGCCCGTCGATTGAGAACTCCCTTGAGTCATGATTTTGTCGACTGAACCCAATACCGCACCTAAGCCCACTTGAATGGCATTCGTCCCCCCTTGAGTTGCTGAAGGCGAAGAAGCACCCTTCATCGTTTGACTAAGCATGGTGGAGAAACTAGCTCTGCTCCGCTTAAAACCTAAGGTGTTGACATTAGCAACGTTGTCTCCAATAACATCCATTTTTACTTGGTGGTTCTTCAGGCCTGAAATGGCCGAATATAGTGAACGCATCATGGCGCATATCCTCCTCTTTCTTTGTAGAATCTGATTTCTAGCTTTCCAAGTGGTTTTTTATCATTATCCAACGGCAACATTAAGGAGTTGTTGGTGTATCGGTTGTTTGTTCGGTAATATCTGTAGTATCTGTAGTATCTGTAGTATTAGTAGTATCGGTTGTATCAGCTTGATTAGTGGTATCGGTACTCACTGGAGTTTGCTCCCTAATCAAAGTCACCAAATTCATGTCCAAATCAGCAAAGGTTCCATCACTTTTGCGAATCTGCACCATAGGTTCGCCATCGAGCCACTTCACAGCTTCAACGATCCCTTCCATAGGGGTCCCTCCATCTACATTAATGCCTCCGACCCATTTACCAATCATAGCAGCCCCTTGGGTGAGTGAAGACTGTTGCGCGAAGTTGAACATGCTTTTGCTCAAATCTTCCATGGACTTAGAAACATTGTTCATCTGCTCCAAAGAACTGAATTGGGCCATTTGGGCGATGAAATCTTTATTATCTAGCGGTTGCAAGGGGTCCTGATTTCTTAATTCAACCGTAAGTAATTTTAAAAAATCATCCTTACCCATTATCGACTTATTGATAGCCGCTGAAACAGACTGATTTCCATTTGTTGTGTTGTTCGTGGCATTGATTGTATTACTCATCCTTAATAGTTCCTCCTAAGCGGTGACATTAAGCCGATTATTTCCATCCGGGCCAGGGGAGAAGGGGTTGATGCCAGGGATTGCTTCCTCATCCTCACTTAGGTTCGTGTTCAAATCTAACGTCCTTTGTGATTCATTCCCTTGACGATTCTGCTGTTGATCTCCACCATGTTGTCCCATTTGCAACGTACCACAGTTCACACCCTGACTCGTAAGCGTATGACGCAGCTCTGAGAGTTGATTTTGAAGGACCTGACCAGTGGCTGCTTCAGAGGCATAGACCTGAAGATGAACCTGCCCATTTTCCCAACGCAGGCCAATCTGAATTCGTCCCAAGTCAGCTGGATGCAATTTAATATCCAGTTCCTTCAACTCTGTGTGTCGGTTGGTAAGTTGCTCTCGTAATACATTAGAGATTTGTTCCCAGACTGGAATTGCGACTGTTTTCCCGTCAGTAACGTTGCCCATAACGGTATTTCCGACGGCTCCGATTCCCAAGCTTTGGCTCTGATTTTGAGAAGTCTTCACCCCTGAGAGCTCAGCGGATTCTGCTATAACACCTTTAGCGATCTCCTCGCCTGTATCCCCTTGAACATTTTTTAATAATGGATTACTTTGTTGGAGATCCATTTGAGCTAATTTCTGCTTAGAATTAAATTTAAAAAGTGAACTTTTGCCTGCTGTTTCAGTCGTTACAGCAGTTACAGCTGTTTCCGCCACAAGACTGCTACTCTTTTGCTGGGAAAAGAGTGTTTCAATCCCTCCACCTTTAGCTGCGAGCATTTCCTTGATGACTCCCGGAGGAACGCTTTTTTCTTGAACTTGACTTAAAATCTGATTTAGTACTACAAGCAACGAAGCAGCCTTCGTGTTTAGTTCTTTACCACCATTGCCTTGTTCCGTAGATAAAAAATCCAGCAATGGTTTAATAATAGTTTGTACACTAGAATTAGGTTCGTTCTTAGCGACCCCATCCATTCTCTTTAGCCAGTCTTGCACGGTCGTGGCAATAAGCTGCCGGAGATCCTCGACCCCTCTACCAGAAGCTATAGGGTTTACCATTTTGGTTCCACGATCTAAATCTAGGGTAGCTCCTACTATCGATGAGTCCGTAATCTGTGTAGAGAATGCAGCCTCATCCGTGCCCTTCATCCAGTCTTGGACTGTCCTTAAGATAGCCTGCCGGAGATCTTCAACCCCTTTGCCTGAGCTTATAGTGTTTATAATCTTGGACTGTGCTTCATCCTCTACAGCCTCAAGATTCACCCCAAGAAGTGGTTTATCCCCCGCTAAGTTACCTACTGCTTGTCCATTGCTACTCTGTTCACTCATAATTTGACCACTTGCTGCCTGAACATTATTAACAAGGTCATCTGTTACCGTCAGCCACCCCTGCATGAGCTTCATTATTTCCTGACGTTCACTGATTCCACGTCCCAAAACCAATGAAGCACCTTCGGGTGATGAGTCTGTAATTTGTCCTGAGAGTGCTACTAAAAGATCTGCGATCACCTGTCTATATTTATCCAATTCCGTAATCCCGGGGTTATTCTTTTGAGGTATTTGTGTCGTCATATCTTGCGTCGAAAATACCTCATTTATGTCCAGGGAAAGCTTATTCAACGCGCCTAAACTCTGGTTATCAGCCGCTGATAATCCCTCTCCAGTTCCCTGATTCACACCGTTTCCGGAATTGGCTTCCTTGCCTGCCGGAAGATCACTCAAAACGATTGGCTGCGCCAGAAATGCAAGTGCAAAATGAACGTACCCCAGATTCTGTCCAAAACTATCCGGGTTCTGTCCATCTTCCAAATCTTGAGCAATCTTAGGGTTTTGTCCGATCGGATCTGCGCTGATAGTCGTTAAACCACCGAGCATAGCTGCAAAGTCCGTAGTTGCTTTTTCTAAGCTGTCTGCCGCATTTTTTCCCGTTAAGCTTGAAGTTTTATCTAATTTTCCTCCAATCTTTAGGGAATCCGAAAGGACATTGACACTAGACATCCACCGTCACCTCCTACTTAGACTTCTATTTACTTTATCGACAAAGTCCCAGTAAAACATTAGCCATAGGACAATTATTTTCAAAATAAGTTCTTTTTCTGTCGGCTAAGCCTTCCTCTAAGCCGTAAAATGGCTTGGGAATGAAGTTGGGAAATCCTTGATTCCGACAGCTTTAGAATTGCCGCAATTTCTTTCAGAGTCAGTTCTTCCTGATAATATAGCGCTACCACCAATTTTTCTTTATCCGGTAATTTTTCTACTGCTACAGCTAGAATCTGCTTTTGTTCCTCTTTCTCAACTTCTTGATACGCTTCCTGTGCTTCCTGATCGACGAGTAAATTTAGGGGCGTACCACTACTATCTCCCTCACTATCTACCAGCGTTTCATCGAATGAAGTCAGTGTTAAAATCTGAGCCTGAGCTAAAATACTTTCAATTTCCGTAACATCTACTTTGAGCAAATCCGCGACTTCTTCCACCGTAGCCATCCGCCCAAGGCGATATTCCAACTCAGCAAATCCGTCCTGAACTCGCTTCACTTTCTGTCTCGCAGAATGAGGAACCCAATCCATAGTTCGTAGTCCATCAATCATAGCACCACGAATACGAATCGAAGCATAGGTTTCAAATTTAAACCCTCGTGCAGCCTCAAACCGTTCCAGAGCATCAAGTAAGCCAAAGACACCATAACCAATCATATCATTCTCGTCGACATGAGGTGGAAGAGACATAGATAACCGACCTGCAATGCGCTTGACCAATGGTAAATATTGTTCAATCTGTTCTTGTTTCCACGGTCCGCGCGCAGCGGATTCATAAGCGTTTGGTATCAAGTATTACTCACCCCCTTAATCGATGTTCGAGGTTCGAGGTTCGAAAAGCGCACATTGAATATTTTCACATCCCATTTAGCCCTATGATTAGTTCAAGCAAACTCAGATGCAGATAATTTCTTAACCGAAAATCCTATGCCTGGTTCGAACCTCGAATATCGATCCTCGAACCTCGATTAGTCCCAGCCCATTCGCCGCACAATTTCTGCTTGCTGCTCAGTGTCGGGTAATCCCGAGCTTAAATTTTGGTCAACTTGTCCTGGAAATCGTGATTGTTGGACCTGTAGATTCTGAGGTTCATCATCACCCACTGCGAAATCAATAACCCCCCCAGGTCCCGCCTTCGAATCTACTGGCTCATCCTGGGGCATCTGTGTTGCAGTTTTATTAAACAAGCTTAATGTTCCGACTAATAAGAAATACATAACTCCAAAGGCAACCCCAGCCCGAACAATCAATTGAAGAGTTTTCACTTCGTTGCCCCAGCTAAGCAAGACAACAATTAGGGTAGTCACGACGGAAAGGCGCATTGTCCAAAGTCGATACAGTTCCCTAAGTTGGTCGGTCATTAAATCACCTTTTCACCATGATTAATCGTTCTAATGTGCAATTCTCCTGTTCCAACATCAAAATGAATTGTACGTCCAAAACTTCCCCCGACATCAGCAACCAAAAGCGGAATTCCATTCTTTTTTAGTTCCTGTTCTACCGCTTCAGCATTGCGATCCCCGATTTTTAGAACCTGAGGTTTTCCGGGAAACGAAAACATCTGTGCGCCACCTGCTATTTTGGCCCTTAAGCGGGTTTTATTGGCACCCATACCTAGAATTTCTCGAAGTAATAATTCCAACGCAGTATCCGCATACTTCGCTGGGTTCCCTCCCAAGCTTCCATTTGCCGTTGGAAGCATAATATGAGCTAAACCACCCACTTTGAAAATCGGGTCATGTATGCATATCCCAATGCAAGAACCTAAGCCTGCTGTAAGCAATCTTTCTGGTGCAGTTGCCGTTTTAAGATCAGCCATTCCTACTGTGATAACTCCATTCATACTCCCATGGCCCCTAACAATTTATTCAATGAACCGTCATCCGGCAAAAAGATGAATTGCCCTTCAATTTTCGGTATTCCCGTGAGTTGTGTATCGATAAATAACACCGTGTCCTCAAGTACACCCTCCTCAAGAAAAATCGCATCCAAGCTCGCGCCAATCATGTCGACTGCTAAAGCCGGTACAGAAGGTTGAAGGGGAATCCCTGAAAATTGAGTTAAGGCAATCAGAAAGGAACTCACCAAGATATTCCCAACTTCTTTCAAAGCTGATTGCGCCATTTCATCAAAATATATGTCCACTGGCTCAGTCAGCCCAAACAGGGCCTGAACCACTATTTCCGCGCTTTCAACTGGAAAGAAAAAAACAGCTTTTCCTGGAGCCTCCCCCTCTACTTTTACATAGATAACCGCCTGAGGTGTATCAAGCTGTCCAACAATAGCCGAAACCTGTTCAAACGCTACTGCCCAAACTTTCGGTACAGACATATCGATTCGGCGCTGTAAAAGCGTAGACAAAGCTGTTGCTGCATGCCCTGAGCCAATATTTCCAATCTCTCGCAATGCATCTTGTTGGAATTGTGTAATCTCCATTTATACCAATCCTTTCTTACGCATTGCCCTTTGAATATCAAAAACACAGCGTATGATCTTATCGCGCTCTCGTTCCGAGAGGTCGTGAAATTCGACCGAAATACGGTACCGTTTTGTATTCTCCATCCATTCAGCCCTACAAACTCGAACTGGGGTCTGCACTTCTCCGTTTGGCAGGGTTAAATGCGCGTAGAGGATTGACTTATTTTCCACACGTTCTTTCGTCGAAAAGCGCATTCCTCCACCACTTAAGTTCAGCATCATCGCTTTATGAACGTCACTCAGACCTTCTCGTGTCACCATACGAAACGTTATCGGAAAAACAGCGGGCACTCGAACAAAGTTACGGCGTTGCACTTTATCGATAGAATCTGGTAATTCCAGAATAAAAATGGGAACTGGTACTGCGACTCTTTGCATGATTTTCCCTTTAAATGAGTAAGCCGCTGATTCGTCCCAAAATTTTAGTTTTATCTTCGTCTCCTCGCGCAGTGGGACCACCTCGCCGTTTTCATAAGGGGCACCGACAGCTAAGATTCTTTCTCCCACTTCTTCAATACGCGTCCGATAGGTTCCTTCATATTCTCCTTCTAATACAACAAGTTCAACGGTCAGTCCGAGCTGAAGTTTGTTCTTATACGACAAATTATCACCCCCTTTATCGATGTTCGAGGTTCGAATATTTAAAACGAGCGGAGCAACTTACTTAGAAACCCTCGCACACCGCCAACTTGGCGCTGTTGAGTAAGATTTATCCCTACCACCTTACCCGCGATCCATTGGATGCAACGATACGCGGAACTGTCTGGAAAACTGATTCCTAAAGGCTCCTGCAGCATCACTGAGCGTCCAACGAGCGTATCATCGTAAACCCAACCTAAGAAACTAAGCGACCCTTTTAAGAATCTCTGCACTGCCGTTTCCAGCCGTTTAAACGTCGCCTGAGCATCCTCTTCAGACCTGACTCGGTTGATTACCATATGAATGGGTACTTCACCCGCTTCTATCCTCAAGGATTTAAGTAATCCATAGGCATCAGTTAGTGCTGTTGGTTCCGGTGTTGTCACCATGATAATATCATCTGCAGCCTGCAAAAAGTTAATCACCGTATGCCCAAGGCCGGCACCCGTATCAATAATCAATACGTCTGCCATCTTTTCTAATCTCCCCAGATTTGCGATGACGTTCTTCAGCTTATCCCGTTCTAGATTGGCAAGACCCTGGACCCCAGACCCCCCTGGTATTATCCCTATGCCCCGAGGACCAGTCAGAAGAATTTGTTCAATGGTTTTTTCCCCTGACAATAAATGTTCAATCGTATACCGTGCTGTAAGTCCAAAGGCAATATCTACATTGGCGAGCCCCAAATCTCCATCTAATATAATAACTCGTTGTCCATATTCAGTCAGAGCAAGCGCAAGGTTAATCGTAAAACTGGTTTTGCCCACGCCCCCCTTACCGCTAGTCACGGCAATCACTCTCATTTTAGCCTGTTTGTGGTTTTCGCGAGAGGCCAAATCTCGCAATACACTCGCTTGATCATGCATGAGGAATCTCCTCCCCAATGATGTAGCGCGCCAAGCGGTATGGTGTCGCTGCCTCAATATCATCTGGTACATTCTGCCCGTTTGTGAGATAGGCAGTAGGGAGTGTGGTCTGACCTAAGAGATTGAGAATCGAGCCTGCACTATCCGTCTCGTCTAACTTAGTAAAAATGAGATGGGTCGTTAGGTCTTCAAATCGTTGATAGATTCGTGCTTGATCCGCAAATTGCGTGCTTGCACTCATCACCAGCATCGTGAAATCTGGTTTTGCCTTATCCAAAAAAGCACGTAGTTCTGACATATGCAAATCATGATGAGGACTTCGACCAGCCGTATCAATAAAAATGAGTTCTTTATCTGCATGAAGCTGCAAAGCATCGCTCAGCCCAGACGGGGTCATTGCGACTTCAACGGGCACACCGATGATTTCACCAAAGGTTTTGAGCTGTTCAACAGCAGCGACCCTATAGGTATCTACCGTAATCATAGCCACTTTTCGTTTATCGACAATACTAAATCCAGCCGCAAGTTTACCGATAGTCGTCGTTTTTCCGACACCCGTTGGTCCAATTAAGGCAACAATCCTTGGCTTGTCAATACCTGGCTGGATAAGACCAATTTGCCCACATATTTGTCGGACATTAGCTTCGATCCGAGCATATACTAGAGAGTTGTCCACCCATTCATGGGGCGACAACGTTTGCTGCACATGACTAAGGATGCGCCTAACTAGGTTTTCGCTTATCCCTCTGTCTAATAAATGATCCGCCCATCTTTGCAGTACAGGTGGCCAATCACTTTTTTCCTCACCGTCACCCTCCATTTGCTTATTCATTTTCTCAAGCAATAGTCGCATAGCTTTCATTTCTTCTTGCAGGGCTTCAGACGAGTCTTTAACGACTGACACTTGCCTATCTTGAGGTCGTTTTACGTCTTCCCGAAGACTTCCTTCCTTAGGAACTGATATCTGCTCTTTAACGGGTGTTTCTTCAATAGCAGCAGTAATTTCAACCTTAAGCTTACCAAATAAGCCCAGGAATCCTCCTTCGCGAATCTCACGCGTTTGCAAAATGACTGCCTCGGATCCCAGTTCCCTTTTTACTTTGCCCATGGTCTCTGCTACATTATCCCCTACAAATCGCCTAACTCGCACGATCCATCCCCACCATTCCTACAGCTTGCACTTGTACCCCTTGGACTAATTCATTATACGAAAGCACCATGAGTTGTGGAAGTTGACGCTCTGTCACCCGTTTTAGGTTAATCCTCACAAGTGGAGCACAAACAATCACTGGCGTAAACCCTTTAAGAATGACCTTTTCAACTTCTCGGGTGAGATTTTGCATTAAGATTTGTAAGATCTTGGGATCAAGCGCTAAATAAGTACCATAATCGGATGGTTGAATACTGTCCAGAATTTGCTGTTCAATCTGGGGATCTAACGTCATTACTGGTAAGTTTTTATCTTTTCCCAGCAAAGGCTGTAAAATCTGTCGAGCTAAACCCTGCCGCACGTGTTCAGTCAAACGATCTAAATCTTTGGTACCATGAGCCTGATCTGCCAGAGTTTCCAATATAGTGACCATGTCTCGAATTGAGACCCGCTCGCGAAGCAAGTTCGCTAGAACCTTCTGCACTTGACCTAGGCTTAATAATTCTGGAATCAATTCATCTACAACTGTAGGCGCCAATTCCTTAGCATGATCTATAAGGGTTTTAACATCTTGGCGGCTCAGAATTTCCCACGCTTGCGACTTAATCACTTCCGTGATATGGGTCGCCAAGACCGTAGGAGCATCCACCACCATCCACCCGTTAAGCTCTGCTTGTTCCCTATAGATCGCATTAATCCATATGGCATCAAGTCCGAAGGCCGGTTCTTTGGTCGGGATCCCCGGTATGGAGTTATCCTCAAATCCATTGCTCATGGACATAAAGTGGTCCGCCAAAAGTTCACCGGTTGCTAATTCTGCTCCTCGAATTTTAATGACGTATTGGTTAGGCTGTAAATTCATATTATCTCGAACCCGAATCACCGGAACAATAAATCCTAATTCGCTGGCAATTTGACGACGAATCAGAACAATTCGATCCAGTAAATCTCCCCCTTGCTGAACATCCACTAAAGCGATCAGCGCGTAACCCAATTCTAGTTCCATGTGATCGATATTTAATAAGTTTAAGACATTTTCCGGTTTCTTACTCTCTTCAATTTCCGACTCCCTGGCGGCCGCCGTTTCCTCCACTACTGAGACCTTAGAATTTCGTTGGAGCATTACTCCCATGGCAATTAAAGCAGCAGACACAGTAAACAGTGGAAATTTCGGCAAACCAAGGAATGCTAACATGCTCAATACCCCAGCTGTAATGAATAAAGCCTTCGGCTGTCTAAACAACTGTTTGACCAAATCTTCACCTAAGTTGTTTTCCGAAGCTGCCCGAGTGACCACTAGACCAGTGGCGGTAGAGATCAGGAGGGCTGGGATCTGAGAGACAAGCCCATCTCCAATCGTCAACAACGTATACTTATGCAGGGCTTCCAGCAAAGGCATATCCTGCATCACAACTCCAGTGATAAAACCACCAATAATATTAATAAATAGAATGATAATTGCAGCAATGGCATCCCCTTTAACAAACTTGGTTGAACCATCCATTGCACCATAGAAATCCGCTTCTTGTTGAATCGCTTTACGCCGATCGCGAGCCTGTAGTTCGTTTATCATCCCTGCATTGAGGTCAGCGTCAATTGACATCTGCTTCCCTGGCATAGCATCCAACGTAAAACGCGCAGCGACTTCCGAAACTCGCTCTGCTCCTTTTGTGATTACAATGAATTGAACCAGTACCAAAATAATAAATATAATAAAGCCGACTACAGCATTTCCACGGATGACGAATTCACCAAATTGTTGGATAATTTCGCCTGCATGGCCGTCAAGAAGAATGAGACGAGTTGCCGAGATATTCAGAGACAACCGGAACAAGGTTAAGGCCAAAAGGAGCGAGGGAAGAGCCGAGAATTCTAACGGGTCTTTAGCAAAAACCGCTAACATCATGGTTAATATCGAAGCAGTAATGTTTAAAGTAATGAGGATATCTAACATTCCCGAAGGCAAAGGAACAACCATCATGACCACTATGCCCACCATTCCAATGGCCGCAATAATGTCTGTATTAGCTAGGAATCGCTGCTTCGTAGATAAAGCCATGATTGGTCTCCTTTCATTCGAAATTCAACTTGCGTTTATGCCCGCATGGATTTCCTTTTCTTTAAACGATACACAAAGGCTAAAACTTCGGCGACTGCCTTATACAGATCCGCAGGGATTCCTTGCCCAATGTCTACCTGAGCGTAGAGGGCACGGGCCAGCGGCTTGTTTTCCATGATCACAAGGTCATATTCTTTCGCGAGTTCCCTTATTTTCAGGGCGATATGATCTTGCCCTTTGGCGATAACATAGGGAGCTTTATTTGCTTTAATATCATAGCGCAGGGCGACTGCTAGGTGAGTTGGATTAGTGACGACAACATCGGCTGTTTTTAAATCCTGCATCATACGGCTCATGGCCATGGCCCGCTGTCGTTTCTTAATCTCACTTTTGAGTTCAGGATTACCTTCTGTTTGTTTATACTCTTGTTTTAAGTCCTCGTGAGACATCTTTAAGTTTTTTTCATATTCCCAGCGCTGATAGAAATAATCGAAAACGGCTATGCCTAAGAAGGATATGGAAATATTCCAAGCAAGTTCCATCAAAGCCTGTCCTAGAAAAATAGCTCCCTGTTCCACACTCAGTTGCTGCAGAGCGGGGTAAATATACATTCGATCTCGGATACTAGCGTAGAGGAAATAACCAATTAAAGTGACTTTCATTAACGTTTTTGTCAGTTCAACGTAAGCCTTAACTCCAAACATCCGTTTTGCACCACTGATCATACTTAGGCGGGATAACTGAGGTTTCATCGACTCCCAAGTAAAAAGAACTCCCACTTGTATATAATTAGAAATTAAGGCAATTAGATACCCTGCCGCAAAAATAGGTGCCAATATTTGTATTCCCTGCCAAAGAATGTTTAACATAAGGGTAGCTACCGACCCTTCAGTCCATTCCGACGAGAGGCCTAAGACATAAGGAAAAAGGTGCCCTAATCGAATCATCATGCTTGGAATCCAAAATTTCAGCACTGCCACGAGTCCTAAGAGCATGAGCGCTGATATGACCTCTTGACTTTTAAATACTTGACCTTTTTTACGCGCATCCTCTTTGCGCCTGGGCGTAGCGGGATGTTTTTTTTCACTCACTGCTTCCACCCCTGATAAAGCTCTAAGATCCAAGACATATTGGTCTTAAAGAGTTGGGCAACGGCTTCTCCCCAAAACGGAATTGAGAGGAATAGAATGATAAATCCGAAAGCAATCTTGACCGGGAAGATAATAGCAAAAATGTTGAGCTGTGGCACCGTTCTCGCTAAGAGGCCGACACCAACATCTGACACTAGAAGTGCTCCAAAGACTGGCATTGCTAATTGTATCGCTAAAGAAAACACATGCACGAGAAGCTCAACATAATAATGATAATCGCTGGGTACGTTTGTGGGGTTAATGGGGATATAGGCATAACTCTTGACCATAGCTGCAATAAGATAATGATGAGCATTGGTTGCCAATAAAAGCATCGTAGCCAAAACCATCTGAAAATTGCCCATCATAGGGCTTTGAACTCCATATACAGGGTCAATGGCTGCCCCCATGGTAAAACCCATTTGAAAATCAATCAGTTGCCCTGCCCCTTGTAGGACAGCGGTGAACGTGTAAATCACGAAGCCGATGACCACTCCCACCAAGACTTCCTTAATGACGACAGCAATCAACAGTAATAATTCACTGGGAATGGACGGGTTGGTCGCATGAATTAGTGGATAGACAATTACGGTAAGGCTAGCTGCAAAACCCAGCTTTACCAGGGCTGGAACGCCCCGGGCACCAAAGACTGGGGCTAACATAATCATGCCTGCCCAGCGGAATAAAATCAGCAAAAATAATGAGAGGTTCCATTGGAGCAGTTGTGACAAACCCAAATTTCTACCCCCCCAAAATCGATGTGCGAAGTTCGATGCTCGAAGCTCGAAGTCTAAAGTCTGTGTTTCGATGTCAGAGGTCCGAGATTAGTGTTTCTTGGTTCGAGTCTGTAGTCGTTGTTTGAGTCCGCGGCTCAAAACTCATGGTTCGAAACCTAGGTTCTCAGCTTTTGGTTCGAATATCGAATATCGAACCTCGAACCTCGAACCTCGAACCTCGAACCTCGAACCTCGAACCTCGAACCTCGATTTCACATGCCTCCGAAGGTTGCCAACTGGGTTAACAAATTGGATGTGTAGGCTGTCAGCACTGAGAGCATCCAAGGGCCTAACACAAGCATGACGACCGCAACCGCTATAACTTTAGGAATAAAGGTCAGGGTTTGTTCCTGAATCTGGGTCATTGACTGAAATATACTGACCAACAGACCAACCAACAAACTCACACCGAGTACCGGTCCTCCTACAAGAAGCACTGCTCCCACAGCTTCTCTAGCCATATAGAGTACTTGATTCTGAGTCACTGATCCTGTCCCCTTTCCTCTACTGGTACTCTCTATTTGAAACTTGTGACTAAAGACTCAACTACTAGATGCCACCCATCCACTAACACAAATAAGAGTATTTTGAACGGCAGTGAGACCATCATAGGAGGTAGCATCATCATTCCGATCGACATCAGAGTACTTGCCACAATCATATCAATGACAATGAAGGGGATAAATATGGCGAATCCCATTTGAAAAGCTGTCTTCAGTTCACTAATTACAAAGGCTGGAATGAGGACATAGGTCGGCACGTCCCGGTAAGTTTTGGGTCGCTCCATTTTAGATAAACCTACAAAAAGCTCTAGATCCTTTTCTCTAGTCTGTTTAAACATGAAGATCCGAAGCGGTTCCTCAGCATTATTTAGAGCCTCTGTTTGGGTGATCTGATTGTTCATGTAGGGTTGAAGCGCATTAGTATTAATTTGATTCCAAGTCGGGATCATGATAAAGAAGGTAAGAAACAAGGCCAATCCCACAAGCACCTGGTTGGGGGGGAGTTGCTGAGTTCCGAGTGCATTTCGCACAAAAGACAGCACGATAATAATCCGGGTAAAGGAGGTCATCATCATGAGAATAGCCGGCGCCAATGACAACAAGGTCATCAACAGCAAGAGTTGCACAGAGGTACCTGTTTGTTGGGACGTTGTGCTCCCCAGATCCAACGTGATACCAGCAGCCTGAACTGTTTCGGGATTTGTCATCATCCCAAATCCCAGGGCTATTCCAAAAGGCAGCCCCAGCGCTAAGCGCTTAATTAGTGAGCTTGAAGAAGACATTATTTTTCTACCTCCTCAAGCATACGCTCAAATTCTGTGGCAAAAGACTCTTTCTTCCTTCCAGGGGTCTTCCGCCATAGCTTAGGCAAACTTTGGGCCAAGCTTTCCACTCGATCATTCTGACGAGTCGCAATTTCCTCTAGAATTTCGGCAGCAACCTTGGGGTCATGGATCTCCGCGATTTTCTGTAAATGATGATCCGATCCGCCAAGGACTTGTAATTGACCAGCAATTTCTATGAGATATAGGCTTTGCTGTCCGTTCAAGACTTGTCGATCGATAAGTCTTGCCCAGGGAGCATTCAAGCTACGGAGGTTGGCTCGATTAAGTCGACGAATAATCCAAAGACAGACCAGTAAAATAACGAGAAATACCAGCAACGTACCCATAAGCCCCCACCATGAGAAAACAGATTGTGCAACAACCGGAGCAGCATCACTTGTAGGAAGCGGCAGGTCTTCGTTGAATGGCATATTACTTCAACGCCTTCGTGACAGCCTCAACCACACGTTCTGCTTGGAAAGGCTTCACTACAAAATCTTTGGCCCCAGACTGAATCGCTTCAATAACCATGGATTGTTGGCCCATGGCACTACACATAATAATACGGGCCTTGGAATCCTGTTTGCGAATCTCTTTGACTGCTTGAAGTCCATCCATTTCTGGCATTGTAATATCCATGATCGTCAAGTTCGGTTGCAAGTCTCGATATTTTTCAACCGCCAAGGCCCCATTTTCTGCTTCACCAATTACGGTAAAACCATTTTTCGTCAAAATATCCTTCAACATCATACGCATAAACGCGGCATCATCAACAATCATTATCGTAGCGCTCACTCAGATTTCCTCCTCTATTTCAGCGAATTCATTCGTTCCATGGGATGCACAATGTCAGTAATTCGGATTCCAAATGTTTCGTTAACGACAACCACTTCACACTTAGCGATTAACTTGCCATTAACAATCATATCCACCGATTCGCCCGCCAGGCGATCCAATTCAATAACCGAGCCTGGACCCATCTCTAAAATTTCCTTGATTGTTTTTTTGGCTCGCCCCAATTCTACGCTAATTTGCAACGGTACATCTAAAATCAAGTTAAGATTATCTGGCTGTGTCGGCGGTTGGCCTGGTTGAAGAGGTGCAAACTGAGCCGGTTGCACGAGTGTCTGTGCTCTTCCTTGAGTATTAGATTGGGGCATCCCATAAGTCGGGGTGTCTATGACCTGAGAATAGGGTGGCATTTCATAGGCCGGTGGTGGAGTCGAATGCGGAGCTTGATAGGAGTACGATGTCGACGATGGGGCTGGGGTTGGAGTTGGCGTTGGCGTTAGAGCCGGAGTCGGAGCAGAAGTTGGTTTAGAACCTCCACTCATTGCTTCCATTAGCTTGTTGACCATCCCTATTGCTACACTGAGCGGGATTACCTGAATAAGAATACTGTCAATGACCTCTTCAACAACCATTCGGAAAGAAATCCGTACAAGAGGCTCATTTGGATTAAGGAAGTCCTGAAGAATATCACGCCCAGATGAGAAATCATTGAGCACCATATTCGGAGGCGTTATGTCGACCATGGCATTGAACATGGTGGACATGGAAGTGGCGGCCGACCCCATCATCTGATTCATCGCCTCAGAAATCCCACTTATTTGAAGCTCAGAAAGTTCTTTGGACGGATTTTTCCCGTCTCCTCCCATCATTAGGTCGACAATTACTGAGCCATCTTGTTGGGAAAGAATCAGGAGGTTCGAACCCTCAATCCCTGCCTTATATTTAACATCACAAATCACGGAAGGGATCGGGTAATCCTCACGAATCTGTTCCGAGTTCGTAACGTCGACTTTAGGCGTGGTAATGTCCACTTTTTTGCCTAAAAGCTGAGATAATGTTGTGGCAGCTGTACCCATCGAGATATTGGCAATTTCTCCCAGGGTATCCTTTTGTAGGTCATCAAGAAATTCTTGTACTGGAGGTGTCTCTGGTTCCGGTTCTGACTCCGGTTCCAGGGTACCACGTAATAAGGCGTCAATCTCTTCCTGGGAAAGCATTCCATTAGCCATCATGGTCCCCTCCTTCCTCAATTATTTCTGAAATCTGAACGGCTAGATGTTCCCCATGCAGCCCCGGAATGGACTTAAACTTCATGAACTCTCCCACAAAGATCGGTAACGGATCATTAACGGATTGGTTCAGCGGGATAACATCACCCTCTGTCAGATCTAAGAGATCCCGCACGAGAATCTCTGAATGGCCTAAAAATGCTATCATATCTACTTTGGCCCATTCGATCTTTTTCCGAATTGCTTGAACTTGTTCTGGAGAAGTAACCTTTGCTTTGGTAGAAAAAAGGAAAAACGTACTTAATTTATCTAAAATGGGTTCAAGAACCAAATAGGGCATACATAGATTAATCATTCCTACCGCTTCGCCGATTCTAACTTCAAGAGTGATAAGAACGACCATTTCGTTAGGAGCCACAATTTGCGTAAACTGCGGATTAGTTTCCATTGCCACAAATTGAGGTTTTAGTTCATACACTTCTGCCCAAGCCTCTTCAGAAATAGCGATCATGTGATTCAAACGGTTTTCAATAATTGTCTTTTCGATTTCTGTTAAATCTCGGTTCTTCTCCATTCCTTTTCCTTGCCCACCCAGAAGTCGATCCACTACAGCAAAGGTAAGCGAAGGGTTTACCTCGATCAATACCGTCCCTTCCAGTGGATTCAACGAGTAAAGGCCCAACACAGTAGGGTTTGGCAGAGAACGAATAAATTCATCATACGTGATTTGCTCAATCGAAAGGACACTGCTTTCCACAACAGAGTGTAGGTTTCCTGAAAAATAAGTGGTTAGTCCTCGGCAAAAATTCTCATGAATATTTTGGAGGGAGTGAATTTGATCCTTGGAAAACTTATTAGGACGTTTAAAATCGTACACTCGAATTCGTTTTTGACTCTTAGTTACCTGGATCTCCTCAACGTCAACTTGCCCATCGGACAGTGCACTCAACAGAGCATCAATTTCAGCTTGGGACAAGACGTCTCCCATCAAATCCCCCCCTTC
>LADV01000254.1 GCA_000961805.1 Peptococcaceae bacterium BRH_c23
GGTGCGGATCCTTTAATGGCCTCCCTATTAGGGTCCTCAGCCCAGACATAGATATGACCGTACTCGGGAACCTTGCTGGCTAGTTCAGTAAACGCAGAGATAACATCTTCAAGATCCTTAAAATAATCCGGATGATCAAATTCTAGGTTAGTGATAATGAGGTGTTCGGGAGAGTAATTAAGAAAATGGCGCCGATATTCACAAGACTCCGCTAAAAAAAAGTCGCCTTTTCCGCAATGCGCATTCCCGCCAATACTCGGCACATCACTTCCGACAACGATGGTTGGATCCAATCCGGTTTGGAGCATAACGAGCCCTATCATAGCAGTGGTTGTGGTTTTACCGTGGGTTCCAGTGACAGAAATACCACGCTTTTTGGCGAGTAAGCGCCCGAGATATTGCGGATAGGTCAAGATCGGGATATTTAACTCTAGGGCCCGAGCAATTTCTGGGTGCTGATTTGTATAGGCTGCAGAGATGACCACTAAGTCTGCCTTTTCAACGTTTTCAGGAGAAAAACCCAAAACGGGAATATGAGCGCGTTCTAGGACAAGGTCGGTATAAAAACTTTCTTCTACGTCAGACCCCGTTATTGTGGCATCTTCAAGCTGGACACTGATTTGAGCGAGAGCGCTCATCCCGGTCCCTTTGATACCTACAAAATGAATATGTAATGCCAAAGCATATCGTCCCTTTCATGTATAAACTCTACCTTTCATTATACCCAAACTTGAGCTGAAAAGTATCATTTTATTCTAGGAAAATTTTGACTAACTGTTATTGGGCGGTTTTCGTTCATAACCAGTGACCATCGCCTGAAGACGGCTGAGATCTTCCGTTAAACTAAGATAAATATGAACAGGGATCGTAGCTAGAAAATAAATCGTAATAACAAACTTAATCCAGCGAAGGATTTGGAAACCTCCTACCATATGCCAAACCCAAATCAGATGCTTTCCTTGCCAATAGGAGGCTAAACCAAGGAGACTAGCAACCAAAAAAAGCAGGAGCCACGAGAAATAGATTAACAATTGCCCGCTATTATACTTTCTATGGGGCGGGGGATCAGAACGAAGGAAGAAATAATAGGCCATCAGCTTAGGAAAACGCTTGATGTCGTGAGTCTTTGGAATCAATGAATTATCTCGGCGGATCAGGGCATCTGCAATTCTTAGCGCAAGAAATCCCAGGGCAAACCAAGAAAAGGCTAGGTGCGCTATTAACACTTTACCATAGTTAATATTTAAAAAATTCGCCGGTTTATGTAATTCAAGGCCAGATAGGAGAATTACAGTCAGACTGACCGTGAACCCCCAGTGAAAGATTCTTACCCATATCGGCTGAGAAAGTACCATCTCACCCTTGATAGAGGCTCGTTTGAGCTGTTTCAGGACGGGCTTTCTCATCTTAGATGGTTGCTTCATAGATAATGTTACCTTACTCTCATTAAGTATACGATTATTCATGACGATTTAAGGGGGTGATCCCCATATTTATTTCAGTCAGACTTGGATTTTAAGAGCATATAAATTCTCACCGTCAATGATATGGACACTACAAGAAAAGCAGGGATCAAAGGAGCGAATGATTCGACCCGCTTCCTTAAGGTCCTCCGATTGGATTTTTAAACCAAGTAAGGATGACTCCCCAACACTACGGGTTCCAGCTTCATCCCTTGAACCAAAGTTCAGGGCAGACGGGGTAACGATTTGATAATGTTTGACACGCCCATTTTTCACAGATATCCAATGTCCTAAGGCACCGCGCATGGCTTCATGGAGTCCGATACCTACCCCGGAATCCTGTCCTATTTTTGTATCAAGTGTTGCTGCCCCAGGTTCGAGACGATTGAGCCATTCTAGAGCAGTTTTGGTAATCTTTTTGAGTTCAAGTGCGCGTACCCATGTCCGGGCAAGGGCACCATAACCGATGACGGGTTCTTTGTTGATAATAGCCCGTGCCAAAGGGCCTACTTCAACAGGTTGACCGCGGTAACGAGGAGATTTAACCCAAGAGTAACCTTTGACCTGGCTGCGGTCGGGGACAGTATCTTCTTCCATAGGGTGTAGAGGACCGTGGGGTTTGTACCAAGCATTTGTTACGTCTTCGGTCACCTTTTTTTCATCAAAACTTTCCCGTTCTCCTTGCAGAGATACTCCTTCGGAAAAAAGAGTGCTTCCTTCAGGATTTGGAAACCCCCCCATTGACAAGTAATTCCCGATCCCTTTACCAAGGTTGATGTACTCAGGGTAACGCTCCATGATCAGTTTAACATCGGGAAGTAAGACGTTGTCAATAAAGCTCATGACCTCCATTAAATACCCACGGTAACGATTTACCTTATCGGCATCAACTTCCATACTAGCACCACCGGGAACAAGTCCATGACCATGAGGGGCCTTGCCTCCGAAGACTGCGAAGGCAGCATGGGCAACACGAGATACTTCTAAGGCTTTAAAATAGTGTTCGGTTATTCTTACATTTTCCTGACTGGATAAACGGAGGTCGGATTCGGAATGAGGAATAAACGGAGCAATATCCGGGCCTCGGAAGTAATCGGGTAGAGTATAGAGGTAAATATGACGAATATGATTCTGAATAAAATCACTGACCAAGATCAGATTGCGAACTAACAGTCCATTGGGAGGAATTTGCATCCCTAAAGCCTGCTCAACAGCCAGTGCTGCTGTAATAGCATGTGCGGAGGAACAAATACCGCAAATGCGTTGGGTGTAATAAGGCATATCCATGGCCGAGCGACCTATTAAAATTTGCTCGAATCCTCGATAGAGAGTATCAGAAATAAAGGCGTCTTTGATTTCCCCGTCTTCGAGCCAAGCCTCCAATAACATGGGATTGTGAATGCGTGAAACAGGAAAGATTGTTTTCTTCTCCAGAATGTTCACTCCTAAATTAAGTTTTCTTGAGCCAATACCGATGAAAGGACTTGACCTTTTTAACAGAAGGTCGATTCGGAGCCTTGACGGTGGATTTTAGTAAATTCTTTTGGAGCCGACCATTATAAAGAGAGGAGGCAACATGCCCTACTAGAGCAACTGAGGTTAATCCTAAAACTCCAAGTCCGACCGCATCAGTGGCAACCTTTGTCCCGCCAGGGAAGGGGATATCGGGTAGGTGAGCGGTAAACGGCGACATCAAGTCAGGGTAACCGGGCTCAGTACATCCGATGCAGGGCGTGTTGCAGCCAATGGGCCAATTGATACGGTCGTTCCAACGGCGAATCGGGCAGTCGGCATAGGTGACAGGTCCTTTACAGCCGACTCGAAATAGACATTCCTTTTGTCCGATTTCTGTAGCGAAAATCCCCTGATCATAGTCGCGCCTTCGAGGGCAACGGTTATGCACGGTTTCTCCATAAAAAAGTTTGGGTCTTCCGAATTTTTCAAGTTCAGGTTCACCGTATAAGGCTAAGTGGAGTAGGGTCCCCATAATCCAATCCGGATGGGCAGGGCATCCGGAAACGTTAATAACCCTTCGTTCGGGAAGAATGTTCTGTACTCCAGTCGCTTGACTTGGATTAGGATAACCGGCAACTGGGCCTCCGTAAGTGGCGCAGCTGCCAATAGCCACTACGTATTTGGCCTTGAGACCAAGGCAACGAACCAGTTCTAGCCCAGTAATTAGCCTGCCATTATCGTAGGCCACATGGTTATAGTGACCGTTGTCACGCTGGATCATGGAACCTTGGACGATCAAAATATATTCATGGGGCATTTTCTCGTAAGTTTCTTGAAGGACTTGGTAGGTCACTTCTCCGTGAGCCTGCATCATACTCCAATCATAGCGCCAATCGACAATGTTGCTGAGGATATCTGAAAACGTTGGCGTCCATATATTATCAAGGGAGATACTATCTCCAGTACAAGTGCCTGTCTCAATCATCACCACAGGAAGTTTATTAACCTCACCCGCGCCGACTGCTTGGGCTAGGGGTGGGGCAAGGAGCTCAAAAAAGTTACCCATAATGGCTCCCTGGATGGCTAATTTTAAAAAGTCCCGTCGACTTAGCATGCAATCCCCCCTTGAGAGGGTATTATTTCCAGAAACACACAGATAAACCCTAAAATCAATTACTTTTGCAAAAAATAATATTTGACGAAATTGCAAAAATGGAGTAAGATTACTATCGTCCATGAAATGCCGATGTGGCTCAGAGGTAGAGCAGCTCACTCGTAATGAGCAGGTCGTCGGTTCGATTCCGACCATCGGCTCCATAGGGAAACGAGACCCCGCAAGCGATTGCGGGGTTTTTGCGTTTTGTAACTATTTTGTTTTTGCCCGTAACGTTGCAACAGCGTTGTGGATATAGACTAATGAGAAGATCAAAAATTGTCAAAATATTTGTTAGATTATGTATTATTATATTATACTACGTTTCTGCGTGTATTTTGGGAGGATGAATTAGATGGATGAGATTCAAGTTGTTAGTTTTTACGCTAAGAGAAAATATTGTAATCATCTACTAACTACCCCTAACTAGATGAGACGCTCAATACTGTGAAATGATCATAATATCGGTGACTTATAAGATTTTAGTTTGTTTATAAATTAGACACTAATTATTTAACTTACTTATTCATACTATTAACTTTATGTTATCTTAATAGCTTTAGCTTATGTTTGATACTTTTTTGCACAAAGTAATTGCTTTAACTTTTTACAGGGAAATTCTTAGTGTAAATTCTGTTATAGAATAACTTAGTACAATTATTGTGCTGTAAATATTGAAAGGGGAATTTTGAATGTCAGTAAAAGATTTGAAGTTAAGGAACAAAATACTATTTTCAACAGGTTTTGTCGTCTTAGTGTCATTTATTTGCGTTATTTTACTAGTATCAACGAGATCAGTTGAAATGGCTAAGACCGCAGCATACGAGACAGTAGCGCATGCAGCAAATGAATATGCAAATCAAGTTACGAATGAATTAAATGTTCCTATGAACTCGGTTAGAACTTTAGGTTCAACGTTTAAAGGACTTAAGGAAGCTAACAACACTGATCGAGCAACGATGAATTCATGATTGTGAACGTCTTAAAAGATAACCCTCTTTTTCTAGCGACCTGGACCTTATGGGAGCCAAATTTACTCGATGGAAAAGACGCCGATTATGTAAATCAACCAGGATATGATGCAACGGGTCGATTTATCCCTTATTGGAATAGGGGGGCAGGAGATATCAAATTAGAGCCTCTTACTGACTATGAAACACCTGGAGCAGGGGACTATTACTTAATTCCTAAAAGAACTCAGAAAGAAACTATTATCGAACCATACCAGTACAAAGTGAATGGTGAAGAAGTTCTCGTTACTAGCTTAGTAAAACCTATATTGATCGACGGTAACAATGAAATACTAGGAGTAGCAGGGGTTGAAATCGCTTTAGAAACAATTCAAAATATGATTTTGGATATAAAGCCATTCAAAACAGGGTATGCAAGTCTTGTGTCTAATGATGGAAAGTATGTTTCAAACCTAGATGTGGAAAAAGTAGGCAAGGACGTAGATGATCAAGAGGCTAAAGCAGCTATCAAAACTGCTGAAAGTTATACCATATCAAATAGTGAGTATTACAGATTGTACGTGCCTGTGGCCATTGGTCAAACGACGACACCATGGTCGTTGGCAGTCACCGTTCCAATGACAACGATTTTAGAGCAAGCAAACTCCATTCGGAATTTCTCAATCATTGTTGCTTTGATTGCAATATTTGCGATTGGTTTAGTCATTTTCATTGTTTCTGGAAGCATAACTAAGTCTATTGTACATACAAGTGAAGTTTTAAAGGACATCTCACAAGGGGATGGTGACCTAACAAAACGCTTGAACATTGTATCTAACGATGAAGTAGGAAAACTTTCTCAGCATTTCAATCGGTTTATAGGTGATATTCATAGCATTGTTGCGGAAGTTAACGATACGGCCAGTACTCTGGGTGCCACGAGCGAAGAATTATCAGCTGCAGCTCAAGAAGCGACTGCAGCAAGTGATCAAGTCGCTGGTATACTTGGGCAACTTGCTTCGGGAGCATCCGAGCAGGCAATCTCAGTAGGAAAGACAGGCGAAATGATAAGCAAATGTCTACCAACGCTCAACAAGTCGCCGTTAATGCGGAGAATGTTAGTCATAGTAGTGGTAAGGCAGCCCAAGCCGCAGAGTTAGGTGCTCTTCAAGCAGAAAATGCCGTGCAGAAGATTGAGAAGATCCGTGAGGTTACAGACCAAACAGCTGAAGTTATTTCTAAGTTAGGAGAACAATCTAACCAGATCGGGCAAATTTATTGATGTCATTACTGGTATCGCGTCTCAAACTAACCTACTGTCCGTAAATGCTGCGATAGAAGCTGCACGGGCTGGAGATCAAGGCAGAGGTTTCGCTGTAGTCGCTGAAGAAGTGCGTAAGCTGGCTGAACAGTCTTCAATGTCTGCTTCTCAGATTTCCACCCTGATCAGCAATATTCAGCACGAAACCGAACGTGCAGTTGGATTGATGGAAACAGGGAAAGTTTCAAATCTAAACCCTAAATCTAAAGTGCCGATAACTTCAGGTTCACCAGGATAAGAAACCCCTCGTTCACATAATCGAATGAGGGGTTCCTTATCCTATTCTAATTGATGTGATAACGAGGTCAATTGTAGTATTCATTCACAGCTACCCTCGTCAATGATGAAAAGGAAGCTAAATTGTGCTCACTCTATCTAACTTAAACCGCTTGAATTAATGTCAAGCGGACTTTTAGCGAGCAACAGAAAATTTGGTTGAAAATTCTGAAAATAGAGGAATCCAAAGTGTAAACGTAGAATAGGATTGAAAAGGGAATGGTAAGGTGTTATATACAAGTGTTAATAATAACACATGAATTATTTAATTATTGGCATTTTATAGAATCGAAGTAAGAGGAGTGATTTAATTGTGATAAATAATGATGTTGTTTACAAAATATTTACTAGAGCACAAACAGTCTTTTTAAATCCCACATCTTTATATGGTTATGATGATATTGTTTACGGTATATATATAAATGATAGAGACGGAGAAATTGCGAGGGATAAAAGAGGAAGAAAAAAGAAAATGTGTGCTGTTGATTCAAATACACTAAGGGCATTCGAGCGAATAGATAAAAAATCAAAATTTGGGCCTAAATATTTATTATATGAATATTTAAGAATACATAAAGATTATATCTTAAGTAACTTAAAAAAAATCCATTCTCAACAAGAACTAGATAGTCTAGAAATTTGTATTACTAATGAACTGAAGACCTATTTAGCAAGGAATGTTCTTAAAGACAGATTCATGTCATTTAATAGATTAAGAAAACCTGTTGATTTACTGATTGAGCATTTGGTTTGTATGTCACTTGAACTTGATGAGCATAGAAATAGATTATTAAACTATTTGTTTATTCCGTTAGATTCACAGATTTTTGCGAGTAAATTGTTTGCAAAAAATCAACTTGATAGTGTAGGGGTATCTCCGAATTCTACGTTTGGCGATTTAACCTGCAATAGAGCATATTATTATTTGCAAAAAATAATTACTGAACAGGCAAAAGAGATTTCTAGTATTCATAAAATCAATTTTCATGCAATTTATTTCGATTTATTATGGGGAATCAGATATAGAAAATGGGGAGGAACTCTATTTGAAACTAATATATATGATTCAGAATTAGTAGCGTTGCATTAAGTAACGAACGCAAACTATTTGCATTAAACATAAGCCAGTTCCGAGTCAAGAATTAAAAATGGCAGAAAGATAAAGGTGAGTATAGAAAATCATGAAAATCTACATATCTAAGTAATTGCAAACTTTTGGCTTTCATCGGAAAAGGTGGGAGTCATTTTTATTTACTTCAACTAAATCATCTTTTGACAGAAACGAAAATCGGTCTATAAATGATGTCGATGAGTGCTATGTTATACTAGTTCGAATCACCATTTTAGACAGGCTGATGATATTGAGATCGCTTGGGTTATGTTTGTGTTCATATAACATTACTGGTATAATTTAGTTAATTAATATAAGCTGAGTATGTGTGTCTGAACCGAATATAATAAAGTTTTTAAGGAGCGTGAATTATGTTTTCTGATAACTTCAAGAGTATGTTTCGTGAATATGATATAAGGGGTCGGGTAAGCGAAGAGGAATTAAACGACGAAAGTGTAGCTTTAATTACTAAAGCGTTTTCCACTTTCTTAGATAGAGCTTCCATTAATCGGGTCGTAGTTGGGTACGACAATCGAAGTTATTCTGAAAGATTTGCAGAAGTCGCTATTAATACGTTTGTAAAAATGGGCTTTGAGGTTTTTGATGTTGGACTAAGCCTTAGTCCTGTGGCTTATTTTGCACAGTATCACTTAAAAAGTCCTGGAGTAATGATGATAACGGCTAGTCACAACCCAAACGGATGGTCTGGTTTCAAATTGGGCCACGGATACTCCAAAACGATTGGACCTGATGAAGTAAAAGAACTTTACAAAATTATTGAAAGCCAGGATTTTACTAGCAAGGAAAAACCTGGTACAAGGAGCGAAGTATCGGTTCGTGACGCTTATATCGAGGCTATTACTAGTCGGATACATATCGAATCAGACTACGCACCACGAGTCGTAATCGATGCTGGAAATGGTGGAGCTGGGTTATTTGCTTATGAGGTTTTCCAAGATATTGGATGCACTACGTTCCAGTTGAATTGCGATCCGGACACAAGTTACCCGCATTATTTCCCCAACCCTTCGGATTTAGTGGGACGTAAACGTTTAGCCGAGATGGTCCTTCACCCTTACATCAAAGCGGATATAGGTATTTCATTTGACGGTGATGGTGACCGCATAGGAGTAGTCGACCAAAATGGTGAAAATATTTGGAGTGATAAAATCCTGATCATTTTAGCAAGGCAACTTTTGGAAAGAAAAAAGGGCGCCAAAATTGTGTTTGATGTCAAGTGTACACAAGGCCTAATCGATGATATTACTAAACGTGGTGGAATTCCAATAATGTGGAAAACTGGTCATTCGTATATTAAAGCCAAAATGCATTCTGAAGAAGCCGAGCTTGCTGGCGAACGAAGTGGACACATCTTTATGGGAGATGATTATTATGGTTTCGACGATGCAATTTTTGCTGCCGCTAAACTCGTTGAATATATTTCTCATGTGAAAAAGTCGCTATCGGAAATTGTTGAAGATTTGCCACAATATTTTACATCTCCAGAAATTAAAGCTCATTGTGCAGATACAGTAAAGTATAAAGTTATAGAACAAGTTGTCTCTGACTTTAAGAAGGAATACGGAGATAATGTTATTGACATTAACGGCGCAAGAGTCGTATTTGCAGATGGGTGGGGTTTAGTTAGGGCGTCATCTAACTTACCTGAACTAGTTCTAATTTTTGAGGCTAAAACTAAAGAAAGATTATTTGAAATCCGACAGATATTTAAAGAAAAACTAAGCCAGTTTAAAGAAGTGGACCCCGAATGGCAGAACGACTTGGAAGACTAGTTTAATCCACCGCTTAAACTCCCACTTCCTGTTGTACGTGGGAGTTTACCCATGCTATGATTCGGTGACGGAAGCCTCCAGTAGAGGGCGTTAGCATTCGTTAAGGATCGTGAGCTTTCATCACCGAAGTCTCGATGTTCAACTAGTTGAACAAGTTCACTCGTTTTAACAGGTAAGTGTTTGCACATATATGAAGGTCACTTGAATAGTGTTTACACAATCAGCTTAAATAGTGACGGTAAAAAACTACTTTCAACCTCAGGAGATAAGACAGTTAAGGAATGGGATCTAGAGAGTAAGAGTGCCGTTACCTATCTGGGGCATAAGGCCAATGTATTCAGTGCTATCTATAGTGAAGATTTTAAAAATATTTACTCTTCTTCCGAGGATAGTACGATACGAAAATGGAGCGTTAACAATTCACTATCCCGTGAGTGTTCATGGGAGAAAGGTCGTCGGTTCGATTCCGACCATCGGATCCATAGAAAACTTAGACCCCGCATGATTTGCGGGGTCTAAGTTTTCTAGTATTAGAGATGTAATGGCCATCCAATGCACCTTATTGCAACTGAAAAAGGGCCTAAGGGATTTTCCTGGTCTAAGCATCAGATGATTTGTCATCAATACTGCTTTCAATACTGTCGGGAGTAACGGGAGTAACAGGGGTAACTGGAGTAGCCGGAGTAACCGGAGCGGTGTTAATTCTTGGTACAATGGGCGTGATAGGTGTTATGGGTGCGACAGTGCTAGTTGTTGCGCTTTTGACGCTGCTATAAACTGATTCGACCTTATTTTTAACAGCAGTCACCTTAAAAGACCAGGTGTTAGAGTCTGTAACGTACAACTTGAAGGAGTATCCGGGTAACCACTTATTTTGGATTTTGCTACCATCATAACTCCATGTGGGGATAAATGTTTTGTCATCGTTACTGAGATAAACGTAATAATAATCGGCATCACTAACTTTATCCCATTGAAGCGTTATTTCGTTACTGGAAATAGCCCTCGCAACTAAATTAGTAGGTGCCCATAGGTCTGTTTGGTTGGTCGGTAGCGGGAAGTGTATACAAATAAGCAACAACGTTATCAGGGACCACGATTTGCCCTCCGAAAACATAAGCATCACCATTATTGGGATTGTCCGTATTAAGCTTATGGACAGTAAATATTCTGGTATACGCTAGTGGATCATCATTGACTAAAACAATAGGCATTCCTTGCTTTGCTGCATAAGCTGCTCCTGTTATTGCATCAGCAAATCCTTCACCCGTTGCTATGCTTATATCTGGGGAACTGAATAAGTGGTCAAATTTTTCATTAACATTAATATTACGAGCGTATCTATTAACCCCAATTATTCTTTCTGAACCAGGAAATTGATTAATGATACTATCCTCAATAATGTCTGAATTACCCACAACAAATGTTTTAATGATTTCGTTTGCTGAAAGATAAGCTTTTACCGAATCTGGCAGATAGTCTTTAGGCACGAGTATGATGGGTACTTGTTTTAAGGCGGCAATCGGTGCAAGGGACAGAGCATCGGGAAAATCTTCACCTGTAGTAACAAAAATTTCAGTTGGAGAAGGAAGCTGTTGTGCTACTTTAATGGCGGTATCATATCGGTCTTGACCTGCAATACGGGTCACAATGATTTCCATGGACTGTAATTCAGCATCGATCGATGAAGGTATCACGGCAGTACCTCCAATAATAAAGACATTTTTAACCTGCAGGTCAATTAAGGTTTCTTTCGAAACCGTTGGTAAGTTCGTTCCATTGGTTAATACTATTGGAGCATCATATTTTTTAGCAAGAGGCACCACGCCTAGGGCATCAGGATAGTTTTCACCATAAGCTAAAATAGCATAATTAGATTGTTTCCAGCCATCACGGGCAATAGAGGCAGAGGTGTCGTATCTAGTCTCCCCGGCCAGTCTTTTAGTGGATGACGCATAAACATTTAAAGTAAATGAAACTACAAACATAAACATAAAAATAAGAATAAACACAAATCTCTTTTTCATATATACGTTCCCCACTTTCTTTTGTTTTGGCCCTGATGCGTCAAAACATACCAAAATGCACATATAAACTTATTCTCCATATCCTCCCTGTATCCTCCCTGAAGTTTAATAAATAAGTATTTCTGAAGTGACACGAAAGCCTAAGATTCAATAGAACCTTGTCCAACCACCTTGAATAGTATGAGGAAAGGGGGGGTTGAGATGATACTATGTATTGATCCAGGGCATGGAGGTTATGATACGGGAGCAGTCGGTAACGGATTATATGAGAAAGACCTTGCTCTGGACATTTGCCTTAAACTCAGATCTATACTTGAGTACAATGGAATAAAATGCATTCTTACTCGCGAGGGAGATTATGCGCCTGGGTATCTAAGCGCCCTAAACGGAGATCTGTCTACTCGAGTTAAGATAGCGGAGGAAGCCAAAGCAGATCTATTCATTTCAGTGCACATTAACGCAGGCGGTGGTACAGGAGTAGAAGTGCTCATTAGTGGGAGGGGTGGACGTGCGGAAACGGCAGCGAACAAGGTTTTACCTTATCTTGTTCAAGTCGGAGGCTGGGCAAATCGTGGAGTAAAGACACAGAATGTGTTGGTACTGAGGGAAACAAGTATGCCGGCAATTTTAACGGAAAATGGATTTATCGATAATATTAAGGATATTGCAAAGGTAAAAGAACCGAATTTTCGTCAGTCCCTGGCAGTTGCCCATGCTAAAGGAATCTGTGATTATTTTGGGGTTCAATACAAGGAACCAGTTCCAGGCCCGCCAATCGCTAATGTCATGTACCGTGTCATTTTAGATGGTAGGCAAACCATGGCGTTAAGCTCTCAAGAAAGTGCGATCACGGTAGTCAAAGAAGCGGTCGATAGTGGCCAATCAACAAAGGGAGTTGTACAGCGAACAACGGATGCTGTAAACGTTTTTGAATATGTGGCATCCCTGGCAACCCAGAAAACTCCGATTATGGGCATGGAGACCATCACGCTAGAGCAATGCCGTCAGTTTTTGATGAAGCATAATCCCTATGCTCCGGATATTGTTCCCCTTTACAAGAGTCAGGGGGAACTACTAGGAATACGATGGGGTTACGCAGTGGCTCAAATGATTAAAGAAACTGGTTACCTCAAATTCAGTGGAGATGTAAAGGCGGAGCAAAACAACTTTGCTGGAATTGGAGCCGTCGGTGGAGGGGTTCCAGGAGCGTCCTTTTCTACACAGAAAGAAGGGGTATTGGCCCATTTAGAGCATCTATTTGCGTACGCTTCAATTGACCCGTTGCCTGTAGGAATTCTAAAGGTCGATCCCCGTTTCGATTTGGTAAAGAGGGGAAGTTGTCCGAACTGGGAAGATCTGAATGGGAATTGGGTAGTCCCGGGGAAAGAGTACGGCGAGGAAGTGGTTAAGATCTATGAGAATATCGCTGGGGAAGAAATTAGTTCTGACAGTGGTGAAACGTATCTATTAAGAAAGATATTTCAAGTTATTCTGGATTACTTTAAAGGGAAAAACAGTGACCCCTTCAGCTAAAGCTGAACAACCGGTCTTCAGATACGAAAGTTTGCAGTAGAAATTTTGCCGAAGAAAACAGAGTGAAGGTTGGTTGTTTCGAAGAAAAACAACCAAACCTGTCCCTCTGTTTCATCTTTGTTTCGTCTATCCTTGTTTCTCGAAGAAGAAACAGCGCACCTGTCCCCTTGTTTCCTTTTGCTTATTTGCATATATTTATAATCTTGATCGATTCTATTATGCTATAATGACTGAGTGGTGCGAGCTGCGAAGCAGCACGCAATTGCGTGATGTTTCCTCTTGGAAATGGAAGCAATTCTGTTTTCATTAGTAAGCTATTAACATATAGTAGGGAAATCCTATCAGGTAATACCTAACCAGTAGCCTGTACCTAGTTCCTTGGAGCCAAAATGGTAACATTAGGTTTAAGCGTAGGGCGGGGAGCAAACGAGCCGAAACGAAAGTGAAGCTATTGAGCCACGAAATTATTATCTAAAAGAAGAGGTCGATACCGTCATGTCGGTAGCAGACAATACTATATAAATCGTATAGGTGAGATTTATATAGCTCTTCCGGGGTCTTAGGGCTTGGCGAGTTTGATGATAAATATGCTAATAGAACAGCTGAGGTCCTATAATGTCTGAGAAATCAGTATGCGAAGTCAAGCAAGGGAATGAGCAAGATGAGCAAATGCAATATAGGAAGTCCGACTAACTCGTAG
>LADV01000041.1 GCA_000961805.1 Peptococcaceae bacterium BRH_c23
GCTGCAAAAGGACCTCTGTGAAATCACGGGGATGGATGCCTTCACACTGCAGCCGGCTGCCGGTGCTCATGGTGAAATGACCGGTATTTTAATGATTAAAGCCTACCACGAGTCCCGTCAGGATACAAAGCGTACCAAAATCATTGTTCCTGATGCTGCACACGGTACGAACCCTGCTACCGCTTCGATGGCTGGATTTAATATTATCCAGGTTCCATCTAATGAACGCGGGGGAGTAGATATCGAGGCTCTGCGTAAGGTAGCCAACGAAGAAGTCGCAGGATTAATGCTGACCAATCCGAATACACTGGGTTTATTTGATGAAAATATCCTTGAGATTGCCGAAATCATCCACTCTGTCGGCGGATTACTTTATTATGATGGAGCGAATACGAACGCCATCATGGGTATTACCCGTCCTGGAGATATGGGTTTTGATGCTGTTCATATCAATTTGCATAAGACGTTTTCAACTCCTCATGGCGGTGGCGGTCCTGGTGCTGGTCCCGTCGGGGTTAAAGAATTTTTAGAGCCTTTCTTACCCAAACCAGTAGTGGAGAAACGCGAAGACAGAACATTTACCTTAAACTATAACCCGCCACAATCAATAGGGCGTGTAAAAACGTTTTATTCGAATTTTTCAGTTCTTGTTAAAGCGTATGCCTATATTCGTGGCCTTGGCGGAGAAGGTTTGAAAAATGCTACCCAAAATGCAGTACTCAATGCAAATTATCTGATGAGCATACTCAAGGAGCATTATTATCTCCCCTATGATCGGACGTGCAAACATGAGTTTGTCATAACCTCTAAAAATCTTACACAATATGGTATCCATACCTTAGATATAGCTAAACGCCTGCTTGATTACGGTTATCATCCGCCGACAATTTATTTTCCGTTAGTCGTTGAAGAAGCGATGATGATCGAGCCAACCGAAAGTGAAAGTCTGGAGACCCTCGATCAATTTGTTGAAGTCATGATCAAAATAGCGGAGGAAGCGAAAAGGGATTCAGAGCTGGTTAAAACCGCCCCTCACAATACTCTGATAACACGTTTGGATGAAACAGCAGCTGCCCGGAAGCCGAACCTTCGTTGGAAGAAAGAATAGGTTTTATTTGGGAGGGAAAAATCGTGGAGCATTATCAGGTGGGTATTCTTGGAGGAGGACCAGGAGGTTATGTATGCGCTCTAAGAGCAGCGCAGCTGGGATTAAGCGTTGTTCTTGTTGAAGGCGACCGCTTGGGCGGAACCTGTCTGAACAGAGGGTGTATTCCAACTAAAGCCTTAGTAAAATCTGCTGATCTTTGGAGAGAACTACAGCATGCAGAGGAATTTGGAATCCAGGCAGGAGAAAATTCTTTTGATTTTGCAAAGATGATCGAACGCAAAGATCGCGTAGTCAATACTCTGGTTTCTGGAGTCGAGCAACTTTTTAAAGCCGCCAAGATTCAAGTGATCAAAGGATGGGGCGAAATTACCGAAGCTGGCAGGATTAACGTCGAAACAGAATCCGGCAAGGTCAGTCTTGAAGTTGAAAATCTGGTTATTGCGACCGGATCCACACCATTCCGTATCCCGATCCCTGGCGTGAACCTTGACGGGGTTATGACCAGTGATAATATTTTAGATGAGAAAACATTGCCGGAAAAACTGGTGATCATCGGCGGCGGTGTTATCGGCTTAGAGTTTGCTTCCATTTTCCAAGCACTGGGTGTAAAAATTACCGTTGTTGAAATGCTGCCTTCTTTGTTGGCTAATATTGATGAAGAAATCCCGAAGCGATTGAACCCAGTGCTTAAGAAAACCGGCATTGATATTCTGACTAAAACCATGGTTAAAGAGATCAAATCGGTTGAGAACGGTTTGGTGACTGTTGTGGAAAACGCTAAAGGAATACAGGAAATTCAGTCTGATCGGGTTTTGATGGCAACTGGGCGAAGATTTAATCTGCGCGGAGTAAACACCGAACAATTGGGATTGGAACTTGAGAGGGGTGCCATTGCTGTTGATTCTCAGATGAGAACATCCGTACCCAATATCTATGCGATCGGGGATGTCACAGGAAAAATGATGCTGGCTCATGTTGCTTCGGCGCAGGGTATGGTCGTTGCTGAGCATATAGCCGGTCATCAGGTGGAAATGAGTTATCGCGCAGTACCCAGCGCAATTTTCACCCATCCTGAAATAGCGGCTGTCGGCGCAACCGAGCAAGAGCTTAAAGCTGCAGACGTCAAATACAAAGTCAGCAAATTCCCCTTCAGTGCGAATGGTAAAGCCATAGCGTTGGGCGAAACAATAGGAATCGTAAAAATTCTTACTAATGAAGAGGGGATCGTTCTCGGTTCCAGCATCATGGGTCCTCAAGCGAGCAGTTTGATTCAAGAACTGGTATTGGCTGTGGAAAAAGGCCTGAACGCTGAAGAATTAGCTAAAACAATCCATGCACATCCCACGTTGCCTGAAGCAGTGATGGAAGCAGCTCATGGAATTCTGGAAAAACCCTTACATTTTGCCTAACACGACGATTCCTCAAACTCAAATCATTCAAAGATACAGAGAAAAGAACAAAATAGAAGAGGCGTCTCGAGAAATGAAATACCTGTTGGCACTAAGGCCAATCCATTTAACTCGTCCCGAGCGAATCAAAGCTCATGTCACGGTTTGCATTCTGGCCTACCTACTGGTATATACGATGGAGATGATGCTTAAGAGGGCTAAACATTCAATATCTCCTATAGAAGTTTTGAAACAAGTAGAAAGCTGCCAGTTAAATCAAGTAGGTATCAAAGGCTCACCTGGTTATTCGCTTACCGTTACAGAAATGACAGAGCAACAATTAGAATGGATGAAACTCTTCAACTGTGAGAACTTTTTAAAACCAAAGGCATTAAAACAGATAACAAAATCCTTGCAAAATACGCTGTAGTGACAAAAATATTATCGATATATGCCTCAAAGCCTTGCTGCGTCTAGTACTGGAAAATTCTTACGCCAAACTTGGGTAATATAGGAAATTGGAAAACCCCGTAGACTTTTGAACTCCTCGGGGTTTTTTATCTATCCCTTAATGATTTACTTTCCTGTTTCTAATTGCTCTTTAAGGTTATTCTCATCAAGTTTATCCTCGTTTTTATGAAGATTAAATGCATAGGAGAAAGTAACTAACAATCCAAACCATAATGGTGCGATATATAGGGCAACACGCGTATCGTCATTAAAATACATGATAACGAGAACAAAGACTAAGAATGCAAGACATGCCCAATTGGCATAAGGATAGCCCATCATACGATACTTCAGAAGCCAGAGGCTGTGAGCCATAAGTGCAGTGTGCAAAGTCGAACCTCGTGTTTAGTGCCTCGAACCTCGAATAGCCCCTAGATAAGGGCAGAGCGGGTGTTTGAGGTTAGTTTTTACTCCCCGGTATCAGTCAACTCCTCTTTTCCTCCGGAGGGTGGGACCTCATAATATTGGGCGCTTTTATATCAACTTTGACCTCAACCTCAATAGCAGCCTTTTCATAATAATCCAACCGATTAGACTGGATTTGCTCCCAATCGTTAGGATAACGATACCAAAGGTAATTACCAATACCTAAGATGTCAGAATTAAAGTCTGTTTGGGATTTAGCCAGGAGTTCTTCCATATCAGACTTTACTTTACGTTCTAGCGCTTCACCCAGTTTAAGATAGAATTCTGGATCCTCGCTCGGCACTTCAGCCTTCTGCTCGGGTCTGTTCAATAACTGGTCTCCCAGGCTACCCTTAATTTTAATAGTGACATGTGCTTTAATTTGGTCTTCAACTATTTCGGCCTTAAGTTTAGCACTGTTGCTAATAACCTCTATTCCAGCCTTGTTCTGGGGGTTATCCGGATGAGGTACCACGATCAGCCCTGTCTTCATCTCTCCTTTCATTAAGAGATAGGACTGAGATTCATCAGGAGATAGCCAGCCTACTAATTTGTCGCCCCGGAAAACTGCGCTACCATCCAAAGCAAGTTCACTCTTTTCCGGAACTTTAGCCCCTGGGGCAAGTAATTTTTTCTCATTCGTATCCCAAATCCCCAAGACACTGACCATTGGGTCAACACCAGGTTCCCCTAAATCACGATGGAAATCCTTATTTTTAATAACCCTGCTCTTACCCAGGAAACCTTGTTCAGCCTTGACCAAGGAATTAATTAGGGTTAAAGGATTCTTCTCGAATTGGGGATCGATTTTAAAAATAGAGTTTGTTGAACCTTTAGTGATAAATACCCAGGCGTTTTTGCGATTTTTGACATTATTGAAAAGGTTGTCCATATATTGTTCTACACCAGTGCGGGCCAAATCTTCACTAATGATTACGGCTTGCAGGTAGTTCCCAAACAAGCGCTTCGGCAAATGAGAATTAATGTCACGCAGAGCATCTAACATTGTGTCTCCGATGGCTGAGGAAACCATAAGGAGCTTCTCAGGTGGAGCACTTCCCGTTGGGACCGGACTAAGCGGGGGAGAGACGGCTAAGGTGATCTGGATCTTTCCTTCCGCTGTCCTGTCCAAGGCTATCCAGTTCACCCAGGCATATTGCTCGGGTTCAATACGATTCCAGCAGCCCGTTAAATTTAGAAGAAATAACATTAGTAAACTAAAGGTTAAACTACGTTTAAGCATGACTGTTTTTTACCTTTGCTATTATAAGCAGAAATCCAGGCAGGATGAGAAATGCCGTTGGAATAAGAATTTTAAAAGTCACCAACTCGAGCCAGACCTGGGTCGTTTCGGCGAAGTTTTTAGGGGCGAGCGCGAGGAGAGGGAGTGCGATAAGGGCGGGAAGGAGGACAGTCCGGTAGGTTTTGCGTCCTATGGCTTGGGCAGTGCAGATGGCATAGCAGTAAGTAAACACACCCAACTTAATAATATTGATAAGGAGCCAACCCGAAATGACAATTACTTCAAAATTCTCGAAAACATCCATAATTTCTAATTCCGCAGTAATTCTAAGCAGGGGAAAAAGATAGACTGAAGCCCGGTAGATACCCAGTACAAACAGAATGGTCTGGGTAACTACGGTCATAATCACCCCAGCTAAGAGTAGCCCCTTGAGCGAAGCAGATTGAAGTTCTTCCGGTTTGTTGATTGAGGGAGCTAAAATGAGGATGAAAAAGACTTCAGCGAGACAGGCAGTACCGGGAAAAGCCCCCTTTAAAATCCCGCTAAAATCAAGCTGATAGACAGGAAGTGCCCGATAGATTTTCCCTACCGGTATTGACAGCAAGAGAGGGATTACTAATATTAAGATGGCAACGGGAAAGACTAGGTCATTGGCCCGGGCGATGGGTTCAATCCCCAACCAGGCACTATACACCGCCAGTAAGGTGAGACCTAAAACCAAAGGCCATAAGGGGGTCTCTGGCAAAATCGTGATCTGAGTAAGCTGTGTAATAACGCCTAGGCTTAATGCTGCCATATACAGGCAAGTCAAACCGTAAAAAAGGCCCACAAGTTTACCCAACCAGGGCCCTAATATAATTTGAGCGTACTGGAAAATGGCTTGCCCCGGAAATCGTTTGGCCAAAGTAAGATTTAACATAATCCCTGCCGTAACCACTGCGGTAGCCGAGAGTAGGACAAGCCAAGCATTTTGTTTAGCGTTATAGATGATTATACCCGGTATTAAAATAGAAGATGTGGAAACTAATACAGAAACAATTAACCAGGTAAACTGACGTGAGGAAATTTTCTCAATAATCAATTTGTTCAGGGCTCCTTCTCAGGCCCGGGCTTTTGGTTGCGGCCTGCCTTAGTTTCGTCTTCCGGCCTGTAATAAGTTGGGCGATGGGTCTGTAGCCACAAGGGGAGACGAATAAACATATCCCCCAAGTCTTTGAGAAAAAGAGGAGCTATAGGAGCAAAATAAGGAACTCCAAAAGAACGCAAGCTTACCAGATGCATGAGGAAAAACATTGCTCCGAGAATCATCCCGAAAAAGCCTAAGGCAGCACTTAATAAAATAATGGGAAAACGCAGCAGACGGATAGAGAGAGCGGCACTATAATTCGGAACTATGAAAGATGACAGGGTTGTAAAAGCAACAATAACAACGATGATGGGTTCAACTAAGCCTGCAGTAACTCCCGCTTCCCCAATGACCAGGGCACCCACGATACTCATGGTTTGACCAAAAACACCTGGCATGCGCAGACCGGCTTCACGTAAAATTTCTACCACTAATTCCATAATTATCATTTCGATAGCCGTAGGAAACGGAGTCCTGGTACGGGAGCCGGAAATAATCACTGCTAAGGATTGAGGTAGCATTTCTAGGTGGAACGTAGTCAAAGCCACATAGGCCCCCGGAAGCAAAAGGGTCATTAGGTGAGATGACAACCGGAGCAAGCGGACAAACGTTGAAAAATAGGGGCTTTCAATGTAGTCATCGGGAGACTTCAAGAAATCCCAGAATACTACCGGTATAATCGTAACCATCGAAGACCCATCGAGTAGTATACCTACCCGCCCATCCAAGAGGGCTGAGGTGAGACTGTCTGGACGCTCGGTATGTTGATAGGTAGGAAAGGGTGACCAAGGGGAATCGCTAATGAATTCGTTGATGACACCTAAGGATAATAGCCTGTCTATCTCAATTCGCTTGAGCCGGCGTCTAACCTCTTCGACGATCTGCCGGTTAGCTATTCCCTCAACATAAACGATACCTAATTCAACGGAAGTCTTGGTTCCTAGAGTATTCATTTCAATCCTGAGCTTTGGATTCTTAATCCTTTGTCTTAACAGTCCGATATTAGACCAAATAGATTCAACAAAACAATCCCGTGGGCCCGACACAAGCTTTTCATTTTGAGGTTCGGTTATAGACCTTTGTTCATATTTTTTCAAAGGGATTTTCAGCCCAGATTTAAACCCGGAGACTAAGAGGACGACTTCCCCTGAGGCTACAGCTTGGGATAACTCTTGGAGGGAGGTTATTTCCTGGGTACCGGCATACGGTAATACCTCAGCTAGGTTTTGCATATCCTTGGGCGGGACTGCAAGCTGAAGCAAGGGGGACAGCACCGATTTATTCAGTTGTTCAAGGTCAACAAAAGACTTGAGATAGACCAGAGCGCAGCCGGTATCTCCCGTAAAGGCCTGAAATCTATGGACTTGCAAGTCGGAGCTGTTGCCCATAGCTGATTGGACTTCCGTTATGGCTTGATCAACATCTAACGGCAGTGAACTATTCACATCGACTTTTGAATTGGGGTTTTGATTTTTGTCTGCCGGATGACGTGGTGAAAGTAATTTGCGGAACAGGAAACCACCCCCCTTGCTTAGTAAGTAGATTCTCGGAAACTCTCAGCCCAGTCCCACCAACTGGTCCTAGGCTGGATATATTTGGTTCACCCCCGCTTACCTCTCCTAACTTCACATAGCTAAAACAAGCAATTTTTAGATCCCACTAAAAAACTAGCGATAAAGTGTGTAATTTCCAAAATTAGGACTTGACAAACGTTTATTTGCCTCAAAATTAATTAGAGATTTTTTCTCTAGTTGATTGATCGGAGGCGATTTTTTGTTAGGCAATTGGCGTAAACATGGTGAGTATCAAACCTGGCTGAAATCTAAACTTATCTCTTTAATGCCAACAATGGTTTTATGGACACACCCTGTACTCTATAACTTCAGCAGATAGTCCAAATGACCTTCCGATGTTTCTGCGTTTAGTACAGGGTTCCCGGCATGATAGTGTAACCTTTGTCTTCTCCTGGGTTGAACTGCTTAATCTCTATCCCGAATTTAAGTTCAGTAAAGCTCTTTTAGATTCGGCCCACGATGTCTATGATATTTATCGCCTGCTATGGGCAAATCAAACGGAAGCTTTCATCAACCTTAATGGCCGTTACAAAGGCCATTCAACCTATTCCGGACCGCTTACTGTCAATGACAATGGGGTTCCCATCTGTATTGTCAACTTACCTATGCTCAATTGGGGATTTAACAATAACAGGTGCCGGATTAAGTGGCGTTGTCCTCATTACAAGGACAAGAGTCAATGTCCTAAACAACAGGTTTGTTCTCCAAGGAAATATGGCCGTGTAATCTACACCAAACCCAACTGGGATTTGCGTCTTTTTACTTCAACTCCCCGTGGCTCCAAGCCTTGGAAGAATATTTATGCCCGAAGAACCACTGTTGAGCGTACATTCAAGAGAATCCTTGTTGACCATAAAATTGAGAATGCCCGATGTCGAAGTAAAAAGCGCTGGTTTTGGCAAGCAACTTTGGCAGCTGTCAATCAGCACTTGGATGCGCAAGTTGTAATACTAAAGCCCTCTATTCTTTCTGACATAGGCCTCCTAACCATTTCGAAAGCAACATAACGCCAGACCTAAAAGAATACCCCATATACCCGCCGGGTTTTAAAAATGACTTGGAACACCGGTTTCTTTCCTATTGCCTTTTTGGGAAAGGGGAGCTTCTTCTTTTGCTTATCTTAGCTATGTGAAGTTGTCAAAGAACATTAAATGGATAGTGTTTCCATAATACCCAGAGTCAGTTATTGCTTTTCCGAGATACTACTTAGAAGCTAGTATATTATGTGTAGGAAGCTTCTCCGGTATGCTTTCATAAAGGGGCAATGTGTTTTCTAACGAGCCAATGCCACGAACCGAGGCAGCATGATGACAGAAACAAAAATGGATTATCAGGTGCTGGCTGGGGTTTACGATTATTTGCACAACAAGAAACTAACAAAGATCATGCTTCAGAACCTGCAGGAAATCGGGGTACCAGCTCCTTCAGAAGAAGATTTGGAGTTTGCCATCAAGATCACGGAGACATTAAGCGTAGAAGAACGCGTTAAAGTATTGTATCTAACAACATCAATAGGCTTAGTTCCGGTAACCATAGCCCCAGTTGATTGGACTACACCGCCCCTTCTGGGCGGATGGCTGGCGACCTCTTCATGGAGGGGTTTGGCTCTGCAGATTTTTAACATAATAATTGGTACAAGTTTGTATTACCCCTTTGTTAAGCTCTATGAGCTTCAAAAACGAAGGGCAATTATTAATACATATGAGCAATTAGTTCAAACTGTTCTCAGTGAAGATTATTGTACAAATAAGAGAATTTTAACCAGAAATGATCAGATAGGGAATATGGCAAATGCTCTAAGTTACGATATTCAAGCAGCTCTCGAAAAGGGAGAGTTTTTCCTTGAGTATCAGCCCCAGGTTGATGTAAAGGGTGTAGTTCTGGGTGTGGAGGCGTTACTTCGGTGGAATCATTTTTTGTATGGAAGGGTGAATCCACAGGTAGTTGTTGCTATAGCCGAAGAGGCTGGAATGATTAATAAATTAGGTCATAAAGGTCTAGGTGTAAGTATAGCCATGGATGATTTCGGAGCGGGCCATGCATCCCTTTATTATATGAAGCATTAAAATATACCGTAATATTCCATATAGTGCTGATTTTTTTGAGTAGGTTTATGATATAATATTGTAAATAGTGCTATTGACGTAATATGATTCAAAGGAGGTAAGAGCAATGTCCGCTAAAAAGGTTACGATAGAAGAAATCAAAGCTATTGTCGAACCGATCGCACGGAAATATGGTGTTGAACGGGTGTATCTATTTGGCTCTTATGCTCGTGGAGATGTTACAGAAAATAGTGATGTGGATTTACGAGTGGATAAGGGGTCTCTTAAAGGGATGTTTGCTTTATGTGGGCTGTATACGGAAATTGAGGAAGCTTTACAGATAAAAGTCGATGTTCTGACAACGGGAAGTCTGGAAGATGATTTTCTGCGTAAAATCCAGAAGGAGGAAGTGCTTTTGTATGCAGAATAACCGAAACGCTGATGTTCTTACGTAAGGTGACATTATGGGAAGGTCAAAATAATAGATGGGATATTCGTGCGCACAGACATCTACAGCCATTATCTGAGATGTATGTGCGCTTTTGTTATTTGTGGGACGGATCATCCCTGGCACGGCGCTCATCCTTCTCGCGGTCCCGGAAGAAGAAGGGGAGCAGTTCAGCGCGGAGATAGATATCGAAAACATGTCCGTTCGGGAACTGCAGAAGGCAGTGAAGGATCAACGTTGGGGAGATTGTCCTAACTGAATTCCAGGCGCTGGTTTAATTTTATACAGAAGGAAATTGAACTGTAAGGTAAATAAAAAGTAAAACCCCGGATCAATCCGGGGTTTTAGAGGAATGTTATGCTAATTAGGTGGTTTCTTGTAATATGGATTATCAAGATAAGTGTTGCAACGTGAGCAGTAGATCTTCTCTTCATAGCGATGATCACTTGCACTAAATAAAGTATTTTTACACTTTGGGCAGAAAAATTCAAACATCCTCGCTAACTCTTTCCTGTTTTTATAATCTTTCTGCTTCGCTTCGCTATATGTATTATACTAGAAATCCAAATAAATTTAACTATTTATAACAGATGATATCCCTTATTTCCTTGTATTTATGAGGAATTATATTCAATTGCTCACTTGGAAAAAGCTATCCCCTCGAAATTTACCTTAAGCTGGCCTATTCTGCTGGGCTGTAAGAAGCTCTGAACATGGGCTTGGTTATCAAGGTTGGGGCGGCGGATTTACTGATCAGTGAAGCCAAAAAGCTGGCGGGCAGTCTCGTTGAGAAGAGTGGGTTTGCCTTGAACATGGCCAAGGCCAAGGCGGCCCTGAACCAGAGTGTCAGTTTGGATCTTAATAGCGGGTTGGATTATGAAATCGAGTGTTTCGCGGCTTGCTTCTCAACGTATGATCAAAAAGAGGGCATGGCTGCCTTTGCGGAAAAAAGGAAACCAAAATTTATCGGAAGATAAACTCCCTGTCTGGATTAATAACGATGATAAAGGGGGCTTAGCAAAATGGAAATTAAAAATGTAGCAGTCATCGGTGCCGGCGCCATGGGCCTGGGGATTGCCCAGGTGTCAGCTCAGGCGGGTTATCAGGTCAGTTTAAATGATATTTCGGAGAATGGACTGGAAAAGGCGCTGAAAGCCATTGCCAAGTCCCTGGCTAAGAGTGTGGAAAAGGGTAAGCTTCTGCTGAGTCCCGAGCTGTGATTCTGGGCAGGATCAAAACCACCACTGACTTGGCCGAAGCTGTCCAAGATGCTGACCTGGTGGTTGAGGCAGTTTTTGGAAACCTGGCTCTAAAACAGGATATTTTCAAGAGGGTAGATCAAATAGCTCCCCAACACGCCATTTTTGGCTCCAACACATCCACCCTCCCCATCGCGGCCATAGCCGGTGGCACTGGAAGGCTGGACAAATTCGTGGGCATTCATTTTATGAATCCGGTTCCCTTGATGAAGGGAGTGGAATTGATTCGCGGCCGTCATACGTCCGACGAAACCCTGCAGATCAGCTTGGATTATGTCAAGTCCTTAGGCAAAGAAACGGCCATTTATGCTCCCGTTGCCGTTGATTCCGGCAACGTGGCCCTTGAATACGGAGTAGCACGGGAAGAGCAGGATGAATTAGCCTATGCCAGCCACCGGAACTATGGCGCGGCCTGGGAGAGAGGTTTCTTTCACAAGGAAATGACCCCCCTGGAAATCGTCAAAAGAGACAAAAAGGGCAAGGTTATTTCTAATCTAATGCTGGACAAAGACGAACAATATCGCTCAGATATCACTCCGGAAGCCCTGACCAAGTTAAAGCCGATTTTCGGCAATCCCACCTGCACGGCGGGTAACGCCCCGGGTATGAATGACGGTGCCGCTGCCCAAATTTTCACCACCAGAGGACATGCCGAAGAACTGGGACTGGAAATGATCTATACCTTAGTATCCATTGCCGCCATTGCCTTACAGCCAAGAATCATGCCCGTCTCCCCCGTCTTCGCCATTAAGAAGTGTTTAGATGAAGCAAAGCTGACCATGGCTGACCTGAAATACCTGGAGATTAATGAAGCCTTTGCCTGTGTGCCGCTGGTTTCCTGCAAACTTCTCTCCAACGACCGATTCTTAAGCAGTGACTATCAGGATATGGTCAAAGAGGCATCGGAAAAGCCGATTTTGGATAATGACGCAGCTATGGTTCGGAAATTTACTAAAAACGAGATTATTCCCGTGGCAGCGGAATACGACCAGAAAAATGAAATGCCCTGGCCCATCATCCAAAAAGGGTTTGAGATTGGCTTGTGGAATTTTAATCTACCCTTAAAATACAATGGCTTAGAACTAGACCATGTTACTGAAGCCATATTAATAGGAGAATTGGCTTACGGATGTTTAGGCATCAGCGGAGCATGGGAAGGCAATACCCTGGCCCTTACGCCAATCCTGATCGCAGGTACAGAAGAACAGCAAGACTAGCTATGGAAGTAACGGTGGATGCCGTTCAAATTCATGGCGGTTATGGGTACATGAGGGATTATCCCGTTGAAAAGCTGATGAGGGATGCTAAGATACTTCAAATCTATGAAGGAACTCAGCAAGTACAAAGGAGGGTCATTGCAGGTAGACTCTTGAGTTAAATATGAACTTCATCAAACAAGGCTCTCACCTAGGAAGAATGGGAAAAATCCAGTGAAGACCCCAAAATCCGGGAAGTTAACTTGGCAAGGCAAAAAGCAATCCTTGAAATTGTAACAAATTGGCCCTCCTGATGCCGAAATGCGGCTACTAGAGGGTCTCATCATCTTAAAGAGGATAGTTTTTGAAATATTTGGTGATTGGTGGAAGGAAAAGCGGGAAGTTCGACGAAAAAGAAAAGTATGCGTCAAACGTTGTCCATTTCAACCTTTTTGGCTGATCACTCTGAGTTTAATAAAGACTGAAGGCCAGATTCGCTTGAGGATTGATTTAAAGCCAAGGTTTTTTGGGGTCTATAAAAGTTTGGCAAGGAGAAAAATAACCATGAAAAAACAATTGTTAGACCAATTCCCCTATGCCATAATCCGAGTTAATTCAGAATATCAGGTTACATTCACAAATCTTCGAGGGCAATATTTGCTAAAAAGGCTTAGTTCAACCTTTTTAGCAAATATTCTCGATGATTATTCGGATCCATCTTTAATGAAATCTAAGATTTTACCTTCAGGTGAGGTTTTGTTTGTTCAAGTCTTTGTCGTCTATGGTACGAGCAACAGACTTATTCTAATTGGTGATGAGGTGGAGTTTCTTACCCGTCTCCCCGCCCCCTTTGAACAGATCTTAGAAGATTTTACGGTCGATCCAAGCGTTGTTAGTCAACGCATTGCCAGTCTTGTACAAGAAGCAGTTACGTTTGAACGATTTGATTTGATGAGGGTGGATGGAGCCCTTCGCAAGTATACCTATGAATATTCTATTGGACTAGAAGTTGAAGGGACCTTGCATACCGCCTATCGCTCCATAACGGACTCCGGATTGGGGTGGATATTTCAAAATGAAGCGTTGCATCTTGTGGAAACGTTGTCTCCAGAGGGGTTCTCTTTTCGAGAAGATCCTCAACTCTACCGAACAGGATTCCGTTCCGTTCTCAGAGTCCCGATTATCTTCGATCATAGAGTGATAGGAGCCATTCTCTTAGCTAGTTCGGAGGCAGGACGATTTCAAATAGAAGATGCCATGTTTTTTGAGATTCTCTCAAAGTTGGTAGCCCAGTCTTTATTCTATGCAGGTGTTCAACTTCAACATGAGTTTCAAACATTGGGTACGTCGACTCTGCTTCAAACGATAACATCTGCTGTTTCAGATCCCTTTACTCACGATTTTTTAAATCAATATTGTACCCAATTAGGCCTAAATTCTAAAATAGAACGTGTAGGAATTTGTCTTATCGATCAGGAAAAGGAGCAGTGTTGTTGTATTGCAGGAGCATGTAAAATCTTTAAGGGACAAGGTAAATGCACCCCCCTCACAAATACTGGAATTCAAATGATGATAAAATCAAAGAGTATTGTCGCTTTTAATCTTGCAGATCCTCGTTTTCAAAATATCGAATTAGGTTTGGTTGGACAAGGTATAACGGCGATTCTATATGCTCCGATTGAAAACCAAGAAGGAAAAATTATTGCCGCACTTACTGGGGTCACTTCAGACGAATTTGCTTTATCGTCAGCTGCAGCAGGTATTTTCAAGTTCGCCTCAGACCATCTTGGACTAATTCTTTCGAATATGCCTCTTAATACCCTGGTTGAAATGAGTCCGCAACGGTTACAAGTTTCCACTGCTCCAAAGGGGTTTGAACATATTATCGGTTCGTCAGACGTTATACGAAATACTATTAACCAGGCCTCAATCGCCGCCAAATACGATTTCCCGATCCTTATTACTGGGGAGACAGGAACAGGTAAAGAGCTGTTTGCCAAAGCGATTCATCAGTTTGGCCCTTCCGCAAAAGGCCCGTTTATTGTGGTTAACTCGGCGGCAATTCCTCCTAATCTTTTAGAGTCTGAGCTTTTTGGTTATAAGGAAGGTGCATTTACCGGAGGGTTAAAAGGCGGCAAAAAAGGTAAATTTCTCTTAGCAGATGAGGGAACAATTTTTCTGGATGAAATTGGAGAGCTGTCTTCTGAATTACAAGCAAAGCTCTTAAGAGTCGTCCAAGAGCAGGAAGTAGAGCCGCTGGGGTCAAGTAAACCTATTCCAGTTCATGTGCGAATTATCTCAGCAACACACCGTGATCTTAAGTTAATGGTCCGACAAGGAGAATTTCGGGAAGACTTACTGTATCGCTTAAATGCTATAGAAATACAGCTTCCTCCATTACGTTTGCGCGGTATGGATATCCTTGATTTAGCTCACAGCATGCTTCATTTTTTATCTAGAACACACGGAGCTCCAGTAAAGCATCTCTCATCTGATGCGAAAGTTCAGTTCCTGAAATATTCTTGGCCTGGAAATGTTCGCCAGCTTCAAAATGTGATCAACCGACTGTTTGTTTTCGTAGAAGGTCAAGTGATTCACTCCCGAGATCTTCCCCCTGAATTGTATACTCAAGATGGTGATAAAGCAGAGACAGAGTATCAGAAACTTGAACGCTTATTAAGCGAATTTGAGGGAAATAAGACAGCCATAGCGAATTATTTAGGGATTACACGCACTGGCTTATGGAAAAAATTAAAACGTCTTGGTCTTCAATCATAAACCTTCTTTTGTTCAATAGTTTACATGACTAAAAACATTACTTAGGGCATAAATCACATAAACCCATAGGCGCACACCAGATTGATTCTATGCTGCAGTTGCCTTGGGATCTGTCTGCTTAGAACCATTATTAAATATAATATTCCGTTTAACAGGCCAGATATTGTTAGTATAACCATCTTATAGAGCCAAAAAGCCTTAGAATCTTAAGGCTTTCTGGCTCTATACAAAACTTCATGCAGTTTACAAATTATGCAGCTAATGGCTTACTTACTTTCCTGCAGCAGTTGCTATTTTTCTCTTGCTTGCTCTAATAAATTCTTATTTTGCCTATATCTTAGGAATCCATCTACTCCAAGAAGCTCAGCATATCTTGCGAATTTTAACATTGCTAAGTTAGTCCAAATATAGCCAAAGTTGTTAAATGATCCACCAGCAAGGAATTGTAAATTCATGAACATAGCTATTAGGGCACTCCAAAATATTCTAAATCCAAGAATCATAAATACACCAACTAAAATTTCGAGAATTACCACTAAGGTATCAGTTACCCCGGGCATACTTAAAAAAACATTTTGTGCGATCCACGCAAATGCTTCATTGATGTTAAGTGGATCAAAACGAGTAACTTTTTCACCTGCTATGTTTGTAATGAGAGATCCGATTTTTTCAGCTGAATTGAGTTTGCCATCTGAAAACCATGCTATCTTGTGTAATCCGGATTCAATCCATGCCCATCCATAAATCAGTCGTGCTAACGTGAAGATAATCACTAGAAAAGCCACTTTCCCATCCTTTAATTGCGCTTTTACCTCATTAAAATAAGCTGCCATAAATATATACCTCCTTGTATTTGTTAATTTAAGACCTTGAAGGAAACCGTAGGATTAATTCAATTGGATTCTAAGGATACTTCCTCCTTACCATATTATTGATATCCTCTTGCCAAGTTATTAAAGTATAACTATCATAAGCTAGTCAATCAGACGTCGTCTTCACTATCATTGTGCAAAAAACATGCCAATGCTAAACATACAGAAAACGGGCATTTTTTATATCACAAGCGTTAACTAGTCAACAATTGTGTAAACTTGCTGATAACTTGTTAACAGTGGCATGCCCAATCGTTAAAGATCCATCGAAACAATGCAGCAACAAGGCAATTGGTTGTTGACAATGCGATCTAAAAATGCCGGATGCCTACTCGGCGGAACAACTTTCGAGCTGTCATTTATAGTCGTTAATCGATGCGGGAACCGTGACCTTAAGTGACTTATTAGGAGAAGCAGCAAAATATATGTAATTTACCATATCCAATTAAATGATTCCGATTGCTAGCATTGTATAGCAAGGTCTTCTGACTGCCATCGAACTTGGTTTTGTAGGTCACATTTTATTCTCTATGTTTAATTCAGGTAAAGTGTGTGGTTAACAAGTATTAATTATAAGTGTTGTGAACAGCGGAGCAGTTTTTCGTTTTGTGCAAAATATGTCGAACAAAAATTGTAGGATTATCAATTGTAGTGGTGTAACATAAAGTAGTAAGTCGATATTAACTAATTTCTTGCAGTAAGGAACATAGAGGGGTTTCTGATTTCCTTCTTCGCAACAGATTTAATTTCGACAATATTATAAAGAACATACAAGTAGTATTATGAAGATGCTAGTAGTGTATATGGAAGGAAGGGAAAGCGACATGAATTGGTTCTTGGAACGGTTAGAACCAAATTCGATAATCGGGATGACAGCGGGTGTGGATTTTTTTGATGGCTTAGGAGTTCTGTTACTGCGCAAAGGACAGCTGATTACGAAAGGGATAAAGGATCTCCTGCAGAAGCGAGAAGTTTATGTTTGGAGAAAACAGGAAAACATAAGTCGTCCGTCTGAGAGGATGAAAGCTTTTCCAAAAGATGTGTACATAGAATTAGTGGGATCTTTATGGGGTATTTACCATGAAGCGAAGCTTATTCGACCTGAGCATATTGAACAAACTGTTGTGCTCGTAGAAGCTATTCTAAAAGAGCTTAAACCTATAAATGTCTATCTGGGTTTAGATGTATTGCGATTAGACTTAGAGAAGTTCAAACAACATGATTATGGAACGTTTGTGCATAGCCTGAATGTTGCTTTATTAGCAACAATTACCGGAATGCGTTTAGGATATAAAGAGAAGAGACTCAAATATTTGACCTTGGGGGCGTTGCTTCATGACTTAGGAAAGTTGAGGGTGCCAAAGGAAATCTTGAACAAACAAGGTAGTTTGACAGAAGAAGAGTTTGTTATTATGAAGCAACACCCTCTGTTGGGAGTAGAAATGCTAAAGAATACCCATTTATTACCTAGGGTGCTGGAGACTGTCAAAAACCATCATGAGCGTTGGAATGGAAAGGGTTATCCTTACGGATTAATGGAGAACAATATTCATTTTGATGCTCAAATATTAGCTGTCACAGATGTTTATGAAGCATTAACTGCCGACAGGCCATATCGCAAAGGCTTACCACCGTACCATGCTCTCGAAATGATTATGTCCTGGTCAGGGAAGGACTTTAACCCGATAGTCGTACAAGCTTTTAGAGAGTCCCTGGTTTTATATCCTGAAAATGCTATTGTTACCCTCAATACGAGAGAAGTGGGAGTGATCACGGCAGTGCCCTTGCAACTTCCAACGCGACCTCTTATTCGTCTTTTATTTGATAGTAATGGTAGATTTCTCAATAAAGAGACATATATAGATTTGATGCAGGATTTAACTCGTTTTATTGGGCATGTAGAGTTTAAAGAAGTGGGATGAGACACGGTGTTTTTGTAGAACTATCAAAAGACTATTTTGGACAAACTAGTTATGTTAATCAAAAAAAATCGGAGGTTCGTATGAAAGAAGCCAAAAAAGCGGAAATCCAAATGAATCTGACCGAATTTGAAATGCCTCCTATGCAAGACGTTGTCATTGTGGGTCGTAATGCACCTATAGGACCTGAGGCATTAAAAAGGATGGTTGATGTCCTCAGTCCGGATCAGTATAAGATCATTAGAGTTGACCACCCAGTCATAGAAGCCATAGTAGTACGCAATGCTCTGATGAACATGGTCCCGGAAGAAAAATTATGTGAGTTCATTTTAGAGGAAGGAGGGAAGATTGTTGATGAAACTACGATTATCAAAGCCCATGTCAATATAACTGTACACATCAGCAAATCGATCGATTTATGATAAATATTAAGCGAGTTGCACATATTTACTCTAAAGAATTCTACGCAGTGGATGTATTGGATGGAGTTTCAAAGATAAGGACATTATTATTGGAAATTGAAAATGGTTGTTGTCCTGTAATGGATGATGGTAATCTGGTGGGAGTAATAACCTACAAGGAGCTCCTGAGAACACATCCCAATCGAATCATTGCAGATGCTATGAGAGGGAAACCGGTCACAGTTTCTGCAGAAATGCCGCTTTGGCAAGCCAAAGAACTCTTTGACGAGACCGGTTTAGATGTCTTCTTAGTAGAGGAAAAAGGTTTATTATCCGGTATTCTACCTCGAAACCTGCTCGAGGTTCAACTAGGATCTCATATTGATTCATTGACTGGTCTTTATAAGAGTGATTACATATATTATCATGGTGTTCGACTACTTGAAAATAAGCAAGAAATCAGTATTCTTTTTTTTGACATAAACAATTTCGGTTTAATCGATAAAACTTTCGGTCATACAGTAGGGGACAATATTTTAATCGAAGTGAGCAAACTGTTAAGAGAAAATGCTCCTTCGGA
>LADV01000232.1 GCA_000961805.1 Peptococcaceae bacterium BRH_c23
ACTCAACTTGTTGATATGAAGCTGCTTTTTCCTATTATTTCGCTCCATGTGTGGATACAACTGCTTATATATCTCCTGAGCAGCTGTTTTAACTTCTTCACGCTGATCATGGAGTCTGTTTTCAAGCCAGCTCTTTTCTGCCTGGCTAAGCTTTCTGAATGGCATATTATTGATTCTGTTCAAGGTCATATCAGCAGCTTGCACAGCTGGAGACTTTTTACTGCATCTTTTGCATATGTGATTTGCATGTCCCTTACCCGAAAAGCTCTCATTCGATCTAAATTCATGGCAAATCTTACAGTAATGACCGCTTCTGCGTTTTTTCTTTGACATTTCCCTCTCCAATACCACTAGTTTTAAGATAAAGTATTTTATTCATCCAGCTCTCTATGCCCCGTAGACTCTTCATCCACCCAATCTTCCTCTTCGTACACCATCCCGTTTCTGCCTTCTACCTTCCTGATTGGACCTGCCTTATACAAGTTACACGACAAAGGGCCATAACAAAATGTCTCAAACCGGTATTTTCGTTTCCTTGGATTCCAGTTATCAACAATAATTTCCACAGGCATCCTGCATCCCCATAGACATGTAGTACATTTACTATCATAAGTCCTAGCTGCTAATCGCCGGTGCCCCCTCTCTCTATATTCCTCCAGCTCTGGTGTTACCTCTTCCCAGGGTGGTGGAGCATGTCGATGGGTGGTATTATTACCGGCCTTTTTCAACTTAGATACTTTATAAAACTCAACCGGCTCCAGCCGTTCATCTGCGACTGGTGCGCATTCACCCGATACCTCATTCCCAACACAAAATTGATGTTTCTGCTGGGCAGCCTTACCAATGCCTACAGAAAAGATTCTATTAGATGGATCTTGCTCAGCTTCTTCTGAGAACTCTGGCTCAACATTATCAATCACACCTTTAATCAAAAGCGAATAGCCAAGATAGTTATGGGACCGCTCATCGAACGAACGTATCATCCTGATTCTCGGTTGTACTGATATAATAATTCCCTTGAAAGCTAGTTTTGACATCAGCTTATATCCTCTCTTTGTCTGTTGCTATCGTTAGTCAATTCGACAAGTATTTTCCTTTTACCTTTGTAGGTAACAAAAAAGCGCCATAACAAAGACTACAAAATATAACCAGCCCAAATAAAAAACCTCCCATCATGGGAGGTTAATTTTAAATGACTTATTTTGAGTATTTTTCAGGCTAATATCAGTTCATGAGAAGGTTAGCAAAGCCTGTTGGAACGTTAACTGCAGCACAATTTTATTTCAGTCAGACAGAAACTGTTTAAATACTTGCGAAAGACTCGGGTAATCGTACCGCTCGGTACCAGGGTGTTAAGTACAATCTCCTATCTCGTACTGCTCCTACCCAGCTCATCACTTAACTTCTACAGCTCCTCTTTACCAAGCCGGTTCACATCTGGGAATGAGCGGGCGAGTGGATAGGAAATTTCCCTTTATATAAAATATATGGTTTACCTACCAGTGTATGTTGCTCTTCTTCCATAGGTTTCTTTTCCATCGTTTTTATTTTACGGCTGCGGTCCCCAAGTTATTGAGCGAAAAAAGAAAAAAGACCACTTTGTGGTCTCCAATTGCCATTTTGGTATCCGTTGGCTTGAGCGAATCCATTAAGAAGGCTCAATATCCAGCAAGATCTTAGTTCGACCCTTTAGAATAAATTGAAGCCATAATACGATCGAATAATGTGTCGTTGCATTTTGTGTTGCTTGCAATTTTGTACAGGCTCTTAGAAATAGATTTTAAATGTTTAGTCATGAGTGTGATCGCCTCCGTTTTTTCTAGATCCTTTATATCTATAATACACTCTTTTCGGTTGCTTTGCGCTATATATCACAAAGTTCTAAAATTAAAATAATTGCAAATATTTACACTAATCTAATTTATCTCATTATGTCAAAAGTTTGAAACAATTATGTCATTATGTTTCAAGTTCAAATTTATCCGTCAACAGCAAAAGAAATGAATCTTACTTTCCACAATAAAAATCCCCTCACTAGGAGGGGTATAGGAAAAAAGGAGGTGTAGAAATGAAAAGAAGTTCAATATTTCAACCGCTAAACTAGCGGATTGTTATCTCTGTTATTTATCATAATATATAATTGTAACCAGTTTGTGACCTTTGTATGGAGAATATGTGAAGCCTAATAATGAGAAAGAAGTATGCCTTTATTGCGTAAAGGATTATCACTTAGGTTTATGATGTCGGTAGCACCAAACGGCAGATTTGACATACAAGAGAACCCAATTTATAATTAGTTATACCCCTCACGGGTATAACTGTCCTTTAGTAAGGAAGCGAAACATCATACCGATACTAAGTATGACCTGCTCTGCCAGGAATTCGGAGAGAAATTCTCTGTATACTGCAGTGTATCCGCCAAAAGGAAAGCAGACGTGTTGCGCTATCAAAATCCTTGATCAGCCAGCGGTTTAGTGCAGTCGATATCGGTACTAGTAAAAGTGGCGGCACCGTCAGCAGTGGGGTCTAAACAGCCTTCGGGTTTTGGGATGCTGAAAAAACTTGTAGGCAATAAGAATTCTGTTGAGCATACGCAAAAGAGAAAGGAGTATGTTTCTATGAAGAACGTCATCATATTCACCACACAAACCTGACCGCATTGTTATACAGCGAAGAAGTTTCTTTCGCAGCATAGGATTCATTTTGTGGAAAAGGATATCAACCGTGATGATCAAGCCCGCGCGGAGTTAATCCGCAGAAACGTCAGCGGGGTTCCTTCTTTTCTGATTGGGGATGAGTTAGTAGTCGGATTCGATCAGGCACGAATTCTACAGCTAGTCGATCATCGGGTCATTGAATGCGAAAAATGCAAGACTAAGATGCGAGTTCCTATTAATAAAGGGACACTCCAGGTGACTTGTCCGAAATGTTCGTATTGCTTTAATACTACGCCGGAGAAAATTTAAACTGGTTAAGTAGGAAACCCGCTCAATGTAGCGGGTTTTATTACATGACATAGTAATCTGCTATTATACAAATATGTAACAAACCTACAAGATCCATTCCGTATCCAGTTGTTAAGGCACCAAAATCCGAGAAACATCTTGAGTTATTTCCATGAGCTTCACATCATTTACTGGATACCACCTGGCCCTGGGCATTATAAAGGACTCCGGGATCGCCATTGATAAGTTGGTGCACCAGGTTCCTTTGACACCAGGTTCCTTTGAAACACCGCCCTTACCCCACTGATATCTCGATAACTTCAACCCCTAAATCAATATTTGTACCCTTTACATTCCAACTTGCAATATTCTTCCATTCCAGAGCTCCTTTTTGTAGACGCTTGCACATAACTCAAAACAACGATAATAGCGAGACTTAAAACTAAAAATAACATTTAAATCACTCCTTAATATTTGTTGCATTATACAACTATATTCTCGAAAAAAATTATATCACTCTACGACAACATTCCGGACTCTTTGAAATTGCATTTAGTAGAAGAGTGAGACTTTCATTGACCTGATCTCTTCTTTCTTCTGGTATCTGGTTGAAAATATCTACCACATAGCCCGCCAGAGAATTAGTTAAACTCTGATTAATTAAAAGTCCTTGCTCCGTTAGATTTAAGTTTAGATACCGTTTATCTTCAATTGATTGGAGACTTTTAACGATCCCAGATTCAATAAGTCCTTGGACATGACGGCTAATGGTACTTTTCTCTAAACCTAACATATGTGCTAAATCATTAACAATGATTCCAGGATGTCTACCAATTTCATAAATGATATGGTTTTGGGCAGGGGTAATCCCACAGCACTGAGCCCCTTCCTTCTGTAAAAGACCTAGGCTACGAATTAGGTCATTCAACAAATCACTTAATCTCTCGACTTCAAGCCTTTCCATAACATCCCTCCTCTTAGTTGTAGTATATTATTTATAGTTGCAATATGCAACTATAAATTTAATGGGAATCCTTAATTTTTTTTGGTTCCAACTCCAATCCAAGAAGTATAATTGTCCTTATCTAAAATCTTATCAATGATATCGGCTGTTTGCTCTAAGCTTGACTTTGATTGATACCTACGAAACATTGGATTCTCAGATATTCTAGCAGACACCAATTGAGATAGCGTTATTTTGAAGAGTACATTAAGATTTTGTAAAGCCTTAATCCCATCTTCAGGAATAGGATGCCTTCCCCGCGTTATGTCAATTTCTCGTTGAAGATGCTTAATAGCCTCTGAAAAGATGTTAAAAGAACGTGAGGCTATTAAACTCTTCTGGTGACACAAAGAAAATTAAAATACAAAAAGAATAGGCCCCTCGTCAGGGGCCTTAAATCGAGATAATGTTATGGTGAGGCATAATCTAATTATTTTTTGAGGGTTTGTTTTGCTTCCAAATCAAATTTAACGGACTTCAGAGCATTTTCAATACTGATTAAGGGAGTAATCTCTGTCTCAAGAAAAGGAAATATAGGAGATTGGGATATTAATGTATGGAGTTCCTCGACGGACTCAACATCCCAAATAACACAACCACCTTTTCTACCGGCAATCATCCCTTGTGCCAAAATCTTCCCCTGTTTCTGATAGTTTATAACTTTTTCCCACCCTTGTACCATAATTTCTTTGACCTGTTGAGGTGGGAACGGAGGCAATTGTGTCAATTCGCTTTTAACAAAGAATAACATACTTAACCCTTCTTTCCATTTGATTTTGGCTGTTCATTTAGGAAATGCTTGAGCATCTTGCCTCACCATAGCAAGACAATCGGGTTGACAGTTTATCTTTTCAGTTTCAACCCGAAATAAAAAACAAGAGCAACCGTCCACCTTATTAGGTCTGGGTTGCTCTTGTTCCTTATTTGGGACTGAAAGACTGATTCTGATTCTCCTTCCACTTTTGAGGGAGAAATCGGAGCAGGAATAAAGAAAACCGGCACAAAGCCGATTCTAATCTAATAATAAATTTTAGAAATTAAGTGACTATGTATCGTCACTATAAACCTCGTAAGCAAGGTTACCTTCCATTTCCTTATATTCATAATAATAGCACTAAATGAATTTCTGTCAATAGCATTTGACGGAATAAATAAAAAGATTTTCCTAAATGCAAGCGTTGATATTGAACATACCTATTTCCACACCGAATATGAACCGAGGGATTATATTATCAAGTCAGTCATTCATGTACTTGATTACGAGAACTATTTCCATTCTTTCCTTCATCTTCCTAAAAAATTGCCATAAAAACAAAAAGCCAAACCGTCCTGGATCCGGCAACACAAAATCAAAATATATTCCCCTTTACGCCACATACTTTAAAAAGACTATATGTCTTATCAAAGCCGCTGATACCAAGGCTTTCACTCAACCCCGATATAGCACTATTATTGTCTCCACGTGCCCAGTCCACGGAAACATATCTCCTGATTATGTTCTAAATGGTATCTAATTCAATTTAATAAACTTTGCAGAGTTATTCAAATGGTACGTAAGGATTAATCATGGAAAATCCCAAAACTAATCCCCTCGTAATCGAGAGGATTAGTTTTAAAACGCTTGATTTATACGTATTAAATGCGTACAATATAACTAAGGGGTGAGGAAATGAAGCGGAAAGACTTAATAAAAAAGTTAACTGATAATGGTTGGTGGTTATTGAGAAACGGTGCAAACCATGATTTGTACACCAACGGAATATACAGTGAACCGATTCCTCGCCATAGAGAAGTTGATGAAAAGCTAGCAAAAGCTATCATCAAGCGACAGGGGCTAAACTAAGCCCCTAAACGCTTTGAAAATATGGAGGTGTTTTTTGATGAAAAAAGTATATCCTGTTGTTTTAACTCCGGCAGACGTAGGCTATGTTGTCTTTGTCCCTGATTTGCATATTAACACCGAGGGTATCGATGTAGCTAACGCCATCGAAATGGCCCGCGACGCGATTGGACTTTGGGGAATCTGTGAAGAGGATATGGGCCGGTCTATTCCATCACCATCTACTCTGCACCCTGTATGCGAAGCCAATGAGCTTGTTACCTTGGTAGATATTGATTTCGACGCATACCGCAGGGCAAACGATAATCGTACGATCAGAAAAAATTTGACGATTCCAAGTTGGCTGAACGTTCAAGCTGAGAAAGCTGGGATAAACTTTTCCCAAGTCCTACAAAGCGCTTTAAAAGACCAACTTGGCATTCAGTGATAAACAAATCAAAAATAATTAATCTCAAAATAATGTAGATCGAGTTAATTCGATCTACATTATCTTTTGTCTTTCAACTAATAAATCGAAGTATTTTATACTCGGGTTCGACTGTCTATAGGCAATTTTGCCAGAGGGCAAATCCTTTACCCGAACCACTATAGGTTTTTGACGTTTACCACTGAAAAGCCCCAAACTTAACTCGATTTTTCCGTTTTCACCAACCCGAAACCCGTCTTTTTTCCATTTAGTATTGAAATGCTTTTTTTCTTTGTACGGATACCGAATTTGGGTGAATCCCAATGATCTCGCTTTATGGGCATTTTCTCTAGCATCGATGTATTTTTCGTATACCGCCTGTATGGACTGACTGTGGATTGGGTATTGACCTTTGGTAGCTAAATGCAACGTCCCTCGGTCAATCCAGCTATCGGTTTTTTGAAAATGCTCTTTGGCCAATCCTAGACAATCATTCCAAACATTAGCAGATGTGCGATTACAGGCAAAGAGACGGTCAATGTTGTCTTTAGTAGTCAGGAATTTTGTCTTTAAGACTCGGATTATTTTGAACACCCCCTCCAATATTCTATACCCTTATTTTACCATAGGAAGAACAGTTTTGGAACGGGTGTTCTGGTAATATTTTGGGGCGGCGATTCATCTCACCACCTATAGAGGATGGGAGTCTTCTCGCCGCGCGATGATAAAAGACCTCTTCAGGTCTCTTATAATCTCTTCTAAACTTCTCCACGAGGAGCAATTTTGATGATACTAATTAATATGTTTTCATCATTCATCTTTGCTAAATACAATTCTAGATAAATTGAAGATCCATTAAGAATAATATAGCCGGGAAACTTTGTGTTTCCCGGCTGTATTATTTGTCCATGCTCATCACTAATTCATTAGCAATGTTTGGGCTATCCAGTCGCATGATACTTTCTTCAGCACTACCAAAACTCAAAAGATTGATACTCCCATACCACACGATTCGTTGGTCTATGAGTGCATATTTTTGGTGAATATTCGATTTGAAAACTAAGCTTACTCCAGCAACCTTCAATAGATCCAGCGCACCCTGTAACGCACTCGTATTCTTGTCCTTGAAATCTCCAAGTGACCGGGTTATGACGATAACTCTCACCTTATTTTCTAAGGCAACCTTCAGATGCTGCATCATTTGTAGAGTACGTCTCTTGGTAACAAAAGGGCTAACTATCAGAATTTCTCTTGCAGCATTGATAATATCATTAGTATAGACCGATAAAAAATTGCTCTTGTCAAAAATCACATTGATTGACTCTGATGTACTACTTTTCCCTTTTGCTTTATAACCAATCGTGGCATATCCGTTTAGCCGTTTATGGTACATCCGTTCAAGCATCCTTACATGGATATCCACATAGTCGTAGATTTGCACTTCATTTTTGTTTGCAAAGAGTCTGTGAAGCCTTCCTGCATATTGTTGCAAGGTGCCTTTCCAGGATATTGGCATCACTAAAAATAACGTGTCAAGGCGTGGTTCGTCAAAGCCCTCTCCAATGTATTTTCCAGTGGCAACAATTGTTAATTGCTTGTCAGCAGGTGTCTCTGATATTTGTGTCATTATCTCCCTAGTTTGTTTTACTCCCATTCCACCCGTTAAAGAGATCACTTCAGGAATTCTTTCACGCAGTTTCTTTAAAAGCAATTCGACATGCGCCGTTCTCTCAGTTAAAACAAGACAGTTTCTGCCACTTTCAAAGCTTCGAGCGATATCATCTACGATAAGCTGATTCCTAAATTCATTGACGACAATTTCGGAGTACAGTTCTTGAATCGATACATCCTTTTCATTCTTATCCAGAGGGACTCTAAGCGACGTAAACCTTGGAATGACATAATGCTCAAAGGGCCTTTTTGCTGCCTGTTTTTTGGCATCATCCTTGTATCGTATGGAACCACATTGCATAAATATGATCGGATGATGTCCATCTTTTCGTACAGGTGTCGCAGTTAATCCGTATACATATTTTGCATTTGAACTTTTAAGTACTTTCTCAAAGCTAAAAGCTGATATATGATGACACTCATCTACAATAATCATGCCATAATTTTTAACACAATCGTTCACGTCACCCATTTTATTCAAGGATTGCATGACAGCTATATCTATTATTCCATTCAAATTATTCTTGCCCGCTCCCAATTGCCCTATCGTGCTATTTGCCTTTTTTCTTCCTTTCTTTTTGATTTCGAACATGTCTGGAAGGGCTTCATTTATAGTCAAGAATTCTGTTAATCTTCTTTTCCATTGGGTTACCAAATTTACTTTATCCACGATAATCAGCGTATTAACTTTTCTCTCAGCAATCAGATTTATGGCAACCACAGTTTTCCCAAAAGCGGTTGTTCCAGAGAGTACTCCTATATCCTGTTTGAGCAATTGAAAAAGTGCCTGTGGTTGTTCGTCCCTCAAACTACCGTTAAATTCTACCTCGATGCTCCTGCCAGGGTTGGTTTCATCTATAAATTCAGGTTCAATCTTTAGTTCTGCGAAAAAAGACTTTAAGTCGGCTTCACACCCTCTTGGCAGACAGAGATAGTCTTCTGTTTCGTCAGAACATGATATTATTCTAGGTATTTCAAAGATGGGCAGCCGCATGGCCTGAGCCTTATAAAACTCTGGATTTTTGAAAGCTGCCAACCGTTTTAAATGGTTTAGCGCTCTTTGAGAAATGCCCGTTTTCGGGATAAACAGCATATTTGCTTTGACTATTGTTATTGATTGAGGAAAATCATTCATTGATAGTTTGATTATGTTTATATCCCAGGGCTTTTGTGGTTCTTCTTGATCATCTTTTTTCAAAATGCCAAGTTCATTTCCAGTGCAAAGTTTCGATATAAGACTTTCGACGTCATCTTCAGAGAGCTTTCGTAGGGTGGTCATGAATTCCCATTGATCCTTAAAAGGCTCAAAATTGTCATCGATAAAAACGCTGTTATTATGACTCCTTGCAGCTTTTTGCAAGGGCAAGGCAATTAAATTCCCAAAGCCGCCCATTGGCATAGTGTCCTGATTAGGAAAAAACCTGTCATAAGATTTAAAGGTAATCTCATGTCTTTTGTTCATGGCGTAGGTAAGGAGTGCGCTTCCGAGTTTCCTTGCTAAAGTAGCGGCAATAGGGCTTTCAAAGAAAATCCAAGCATGGGCTCCATTTCCTGACCTCGAGCGTTCAATGGCTATTGGAAAATCAAATTCTGAACATACTTCTCTAAGCTGTGAAATATCCTTCTGCCACTCTCCATCGTCAAAGTCAATCGCTAAAAAGTGACACGTATCATCAAGGCACAGCGGATATATTCCCGCAACTAAATTACCACGCCCTCGTAAATGATCGCCAATAGCCTTTTCGTCCAAACGGGCATAGGCCTTATTGGAGCAAGCGGTGCATTTTACCTTTGGTTTTCTGCACAGTTCAGTTTTCCATTCATTCAAACAGCACTGCGAATATCCACTCGTCCCCTTCTTTTTGTTTTCCCATCGTTTAGCAAAAACATCATCCCGGCCTTTAAAGAGTGACATAAATAACTCGATTTTGTCCTTGGGATCTGACATGCTGTTTATGTTTGAT
>LADV01000053.1 GCA_000961805.1 Peptococcaceae bacterium BRH_c23
CGACGTTCCCAAATCGCTGCTAGAGCATCCACAACTACATCCATATGACGATCCGTATAGACACGACGCGGAATGGTCAAACGCATGAAATCCACGCCAGCTTTCTTTTGAATCCCTGTCTCAGGGTCGCGGCCTAGTAATAAAGAACCTACTTCAACCGGACGGACGCCCGCCTCAAGGTATAGTTCGTTACTGAGGGCTTGAGCGGGGAATTGTTCTGCAGGAATATGGGGAAGAAACTTTCCAGCATCCACGAAAACAGCATGTCCGCCGACAGGCCATTGGATGGGAATACCACGCTTACGAAGTTCTTCTCCGAGGTATTCCACTTGTCCAATTCGGCTTTCGAGATAATCGAAGTCCAGACCTTCATAGAGTCCAACCGCTAAGCATTCCATATCACGACCGGAGAGCCCGCCATAAGTTACGAAGCCTTCCATAGGCACGCAGGTCGTACAGGCATTTTGATATAATTCTTTTTCATTCTTAATGCCGATCAGCCCGCCCATGTTAACAATGGCATCTTTCTTGGCACTCATCGTGAAGTAGTCACCCATATCATACATTTCTCTAACAATTTCTTGAACGCTCTTATTCTCATACCCTGCTTCACGTTTTTTAATAAAATAAGCATTCTCAGCAAAACGAGCGGAGTCAATGTCGATCTTCAAAGAATATTTGTCCGCAATTTTCCGAACCCCACGGAAATTCTCCATGGAAAGCGGTTGTCCTCCCGAGGAATTACAAGTTACAGTCACGATAATGAAGGCAATATTTTCAGGACCTTTTTCAACGATAAAATTCTCGAGTTTTTCTAGATCGAAGTTACCCTTAAATGGATGCTCTTTTTGCGTATCGAAGGCATCTTCAATAACAAGGTTCACTGCTACCATACCGTTCATCTCGATATGGGCCATCGTTGTATCAAAGTGCATATTGCCGAGGACAAATTGTCCGTCGTGTTTTTTCAAATGGGGAAAGAGGACTTGCTCTGCCCCTCGACCTTGGTGAGTCGGAATGACATAGTCATACCCGAAAATTCCTTTTACTGCATCTTTCACTTTGAAGAAGGATTTGCTTCCAGCATAGGACTCATCTCCGAGCATCAACGCGGACCACTGTTTATCACTCATAGCACCAGTACCGCTATCAGTGAGCAGATCTATGTAAACGTCTTCAGCTTTTAAAAGAAAGGGATTATACCCTGCTTCTTGAAGTTTTATCAAGCGCTCTTCACGAGAAATCATGCGCATGGATTCCACCATTTTAATGCGATAAGGTTCAGCTTTTCTAGCCATTACAAGTATCCTCCCTTTATCTAGTTATTTGTATTAGATGAGCTATTAAAGTCCAAATAATATAGAATGCAAAATGTGTGCCATTGGCAGATGAAATAGAAATTATTCAAAATGCTCTTCTAGGTATTAGAATGCCCTTACCAGGCCACTTTTAAATAAAGGGTTTTTAAGCTCATTTAAAAGCTAATTAATTAGCTGATAAGAAATAGTGACAAGTATTCTTATCAGTGATAAAAATACTTGTCACTATCAAATTCATTATTTTATTAGTCGATCCCATAAGTCTTCATCTTATTTAAGATCGTTGTATTGGAAACTCCAAGTATCCTTCCAGCTTTTCTAGAAGACGAATGGGTGTCCAAAACCCGTATGAGAACTTGCTTCTCAACGTCTCCCACAATCTTTTTTAAAGTAGGCCATTCTTTATTTAACGGAATCTTTATTTGAAAATCTTCCTCTTCAGTTTTTAAAGGTTGTTGGGCAGAGGCTAAATCTGCCCACTCATAGAAAAGACGAGGCGTAATTTCAACGGAATCCATGACATTGATAATTCGTTCCAGTGTGTTTTCAAGCTGTCGAACATTTCCTGGCCAAGTTTGAACCATCAACCAGTCCATGCTCTCTTTAGTTATATGGATCTCAGGTTTCTCTAACTTCTCAGAAATCTTGCGTATCAAGTATTTAGCGACCAAAGGAATATCCTCAGGACGTTCTCGAAGGGGAGGAATCCGCAAGGGGATAACATTTAAGCGATAATATAGGTCTTCCCGAAATTCTCCCCTTTGGATCATTTCTTCCAGATTACGATGTGTCGCAGCAACAATGCGAACATCTACCGAAACTTCCTTGGTTCCTCCAACCCGGCGAATCGTGCCCTCTTGCAAAACCCGCAGCAACCTTACCTGAACCTGCGCTGCAATTTCCCCAATTTCATCTAAAAAGATGGTTCCATGTTCTGCTTGTTCAAAAAGCCCCTTCCTTCCCCCTTTCGCGGCCCCTGTGAACGAACCTTCTTCATAGCCAAAGAGTTCGCTTTCCAGCAAGCTATCCGGTAAGGCTGCACAATTAATAGCAATAAAGGGAGCTTGATTACGCAAACTTTCCATATGAATCGCTCGAGCAAACAACTCTTTTCCTGTTCCACTTTCCCCGCGCAATAAGATCGTTGAGTTACCTTTAGCAACCATTTTAGCGGTTTCAATAACATGGCGCATCTTTGCACTCTGATAAATAATCCCCTCGAAGGACATTAAGTGTTTTTGTCGGTCTACTTTTGAAATAATCTCTTCTACTTGACGAAAATCTTTCATGGTGGCAACCGCTCCAATGACCTGACCTTTCGCATTGAGCACCGGAACCCCCGTCGTCAAAAAATGAATGGCCTGATTTCCCTTTTTAAATTCTCGTTCCTCGAGCCGATAGGGCAGTCCTGTTTTAAGAGTTTCTAGAATGGGAGCATTCTCCTGAAACAGCCCCTCAGCGTTTGACCCGATTACCTCTTCAGCTGAACAGTGAAATATTTTACAGGCCACTTCATTAATTTGAATGATCTCTCCCTCTTTATTAACGGCCACAATCCCTTCGCTGACAGAGTTTAAAATGGTCCTTAACTCATGTTCTCTCTCTTCGTATGGCATCTGATCACGAAATTTTACAAAAAGAACCCCTTTAACCGCTTCCAAATCTCTTATTAATCTTTGAACCTGTTCATCAAAAGTACTACGGAATTTAATAAACATGCCCTGATCTGGAATGACCTCCATCCCAATCTTGTCAACCCCAGTTTTTTCGCAAACCTCAAAGATCTCCATTCCCAAACCCAAGCGGTCTTCGAAATCAATCTGAATCACATGCTCCAGAAATTCCATGAGCTACCTCCTAAATAAACCGTTTATGGAAATATCGACAGTAGACTCAATAATTTCAGTCAATGAATTATATCATAAGCAAAGTTTAACTCCCAATTAATTGATAAAACCCTCTTAATTAGAGCAAACTAACCTAACGCAATCTTATTGTTATCTAAATCCCAATATCTTGCTTGGTGTATTCCTAAAAATCAGGTATACTTAAATTTAGTTGTGTTATGGCCTGGGAACACATAGCGCCAAATGCATGACAACTTCAAGGAGGTAGACCAACATGAATAAACAAACTCTCAGTACCCAAAATGCACCTGCGGCCATTGGCCCCTATTCTCAGGGGGTTAAAGTTGGAAATTTAATTTTTACATCCGGACAGCTCCCTATCAACATACAAAGTGGTGAATTGGTCGCTGATATTGAAGGAGCAACCAAACAATCCTTAGATAATGTCAAAGCAATTCTAGAAGCTTCAGGCTCTTCCATGGACAAAGTCATAAAAACCGTAGTTTTTCTAAAAGATATGAATGACTTCGTAGCGATGAATACCGTTTATGCCACTTATTTCCCGAATAATCCACCCGCTCGTTCGGCTGTACAAGTTGCGCGCTTACCCAAAGACGCCATTGTTGAGATTGAAGCAATCGCTCTCGCTGAATAGTAAAATGTAAAGGATCGGTACACGTCGTTGTAACAGTCCCAGCCCCTGGTGTCAGCTTCCGCCAGAATCCACTGGATTTCCCTCCGTAACCTGCTAATGTAGTCATTCGAATAGCCAGCAGTTTCCATGTACGAGATGAGCTTGGGATGGTTGTTTCTTAGATTCTCCACATTCATATGGATGACCTCCTATCAAAATTGATAGCAAGATCATACCATAGAAAAAATCCAAACCTTTTTAGGGGAAAGCGGCTTGATTACACGGCTTTGTTCTGAAAGGTTTGGATTTTATTCTTGTTTGGATAACGTGTGTTGTTAGTGATGAGGCGCAGGCGATCATGACGCGTTTTGGTGTTCCAACCAATCTCTTGATCACGACCAGCCACCTTCCAAGCGGCTGAACCAAAGAGTAAACAGGCCAGAGGACGACGGTCGCAATCGTAGACAATATATTTCATGTTTTCACCAATCGTACTACCGAATCCAAGGTAATGGTATTTTGCCAGTAAATGATTGAACAACCTCAACGTTTCCGTACTCTGAACGACCTCAATGGAAAGTGGAGTTAGATCCTGCAGTACACATTCAATACTAGTGGTGGAATGTTCGATGGGTATGTGACCAATAAATGCGTTGTTTCGTCCGGCAGTTCTGCGTGCTGGAAGTTGCAGGTAACCACGGCGTTCTAGCTTGAGCAGCATCGTGCGACAAGCCATATCTTTGAATTGGCCATTGATAGCTACCCAGTTCCAGACGGCACAAATTTCCTGGGACAATCGGGTCCGATGCCAATCTGGGTTACTATCCATCAGTTCTCGGATCCATTCGATATGTTTTTCATTGAGTAGTCGCCCTTGAATCATTACTTCCATCATAATTCTATTTTAAATGAGAAAAGCCGCCCAGAGTCCAGTTTTAAATTACTGATCTCTAGGCGACCTGAATAGTTACGTTTCTTCTACAATAGTTACAATTTTTCTTATTTCCATTTAAGATTACCTCCAAACTATTTACTGCTTGATTGTAGAACTTTTTAAATCTATTTGAGAAAAAATAGAGCTAAGTATTACATACATAAGCCCAGCAACAACTATCCCCATAATCGGTGGTACAAAGAAATTTAATTTTAGCGAAGTATAACCTGCCGCTCCACCGAGTAGCCATGAAATTAATGCTATATAACTCACATTCATATTAGCTTTTGATTTTTTTACGACATATTCTTCAGCCATTATAATACCGGGTACTGGCGGGATTAAAACAGCCAAAAACTGTATTATAGGCAATATTTTGCTATAAATACCTCCTGCTGCTAAAACAGCTGCTAGACCAGCAATGACTATAGCAATATGTTTGTGCTTTACTTTACCATAATATTTTGTTTGCTTAATTACATTCTGCAGCGCTAAGCTAGCACCATAAATATTGTTATCTTGTGTAGTCCACAGACAAAATATTGAAGCAATAAAGGCTATTAATGCTAATCCTAATGCTGACATTGCCTTTACAAAATCTCCAGAGCCCGTTGAAATAGCCACTATAGCACCTGCCAATTGCATTCCAAAACATCCAACTATAAATGCAACAAATCCTGCAATACCTACATGTAACTTAGATTTTGCAAAACGACAAACATCAGGAGTAATCGTAGCTCCAAAGACCCACCCACCTACTATTGCAGCAGTAGCAGCAGTAAATGTTATTGGATGTAGCGGAACATATTCCATTAATCCTTTAAAACCACCAGTATTATTATATACTGCAAAAATACCATATAAGGAAAAAATTAAGGCAGCAGGAACACCAACCATGCTTACAATTTGCAGACCCTTAATTCCTCTAATAGCTGATTGCATCCATAACAAAATTACAATTATTGCTGTAACTGGCACTGTGAATGGCCACCAAGAAAATGTAGATAGTATTAGTCGTGAGAAAATGTCGCCATTTAGGGCTACCCATGTAACAGCTGAAATGGCAAGCAATACAGAAAATATACTTGATCCAATTGAACCAAAAGCTCTTCTGGCTAGAAATGATGTAGAAAGACCCGTTTTATACGCTAACATGCCTGTTGCAATTACTATAGATATTAACACCCCATTACCTATTAATAAGGCTATAATCGCATCAATAAATGTTAATCCTGCACCAACGCTACCACCAATTACAAAATTTGATAATGCAATAGGATAACCAGCCAAAATAATTGTTAACATAAATAAGTTTTTTCTCTTTTCATCTGGAACAGAGTCAAATGCATATTCATATTCCCCGTCTTTAGTATTTAAACCGTTACTTTTTAGGTCCTTTTCTTCTGACATATTGTTCACTCCCTTTATAATTTATAATTTATAATTTATAAAAACAGTTGATCCAGTGCGTAAACTTCTCCCCCCTTTTAGATTTTGATAATTCAGAATACACCAAAAATATTTAATGCAAAAGCAATGCCAACAACTAGTAATACAATTTTGTCCCTTTTATTTTGGATTAACCGTTGGTATAGCAAGGTTTGTACGAACATAGGAAACAAGAGAAGTATACACAGCTGCTTTATAAAATCCACTTTTTAATTCATTTTTGAATTAACTCTTTGGCTAAAACTTCTGTACTAACTGATATAGCTACGTACTTTCAGATAATTCATACATGAATTAGAGATTTTCTGGCTACTGTCGCCTGGCTAACCTTAGATTGTCCTGCCAAGGCTCGGTTGTTCCAGACTGAGCAAAAGGACCCCTAAAACTCCAATACTAAATATCTAATTTCATGTCTCCTAACTTAATCCAACCTTTTTTGCGCATAAACTCCGCGATAGCCAGAGTCAGACTAGCGGGTAAAATGAAATGTAATAATCCAATTTTGATTAAGACACCAGTACTCATGCCCATAGCACTGATTGTTCCAAACTGCCCAACTAACCCTGAGGTACCCATGCCAGCACCGGCAGGGATATTGGCCATCGGCAAAATAGTTGTCGCTAAGGGACCTAAGATGGCACTGGCTATTATGGCAGGCAACCATATCAATGGATTTTTAACAATGTTAGGTATTTGGAGCATGGACGTTCCTAACCCTTGGGAAACTAAACCACCCCATTTATTCTCACGATAACTCGCTACTGCAAACCCAACCATCTGGGTAGCACAACCAACGGTCGCAGCCCCCGCAGCGGGACCACTTAATACCAGCATTATAGCCAAAGCAGCACTACTAATTGGCAACGTTAATATTACGCCCATCAGCACAGCCACCAAAGCACCCATCGGAATAGGTGCAAGTTCTGTCGCCAACATTATGACTGATCCCAGCCACTTCATAAATTCTGCTAAGGGTGGTCCAACGATGGTCCCAGCAGCGACACCAAGCAAGATGGTAACAGCAGGAGTTACAATAATATCTACTTTTGTCTCTTTGGAAACTAGTTTCCCGAATTCTGCCCCCACGACGGCTGCCACAAATGCACCGACGGGCCCTCCGACTGCAGCACCTGCCATACCGGTGATAGTAGATGCAAACAATACTAGCGGAGGCGCTCCTAAGCCAAAGGCGACAGCTACACCGATGGCCGGCCCCATCATTCCCATGGCCTGTTTACCAAAAGCAATCAAAAATTGTAATCCAGTTTGCTCTCCAATTACTTTAAGAATAAGCCCTACAATAAGACTAGCGAACAAACCCAAGGCCATAGCACCTAAGGCATCAATACCATATCTTTTTACAGAAAATATTATATTTTTGCGTTTTAAAAAGCTAACCTTTTCTACTTCTTTTACAGGATTTCCAGGATTTTCAGTCATAATTTCCTGCCTCCTCAATTTTATTATCCTACTCCCTCTTTAGGTACACTCCTTACAATAAGTTTATATAGAAAACTTGGCTAGCGCCCGAAGACACTGTCTTCGCACG
>LADV01000291.1 GCA_000961805.1 Peptococcaceae bacterium BRH_c23
AACAAAATTACCCATCTTCATGATTTTTCTGATAAGTTTTTGCCAAAATGCACTCTCGGGCAACTAATAAGCCGCTACATGGTACTTGTGGTAAGTGAGCAGAAATTGATAATTATGCGTCCATATCAGATATATGCGGTTAAGGCCATCATGAATTGTATTGAGCAAAACCGTGGAAACGGCTATATTTGGCATACCACCGGAAGCGGAAAAACTCTTACATCTTTTAAGACATCAACGCTTTTAAAAGACAATCCAAACATTGAAAAATGCCTTTTTGTCGTTGACCGAAAAGACCTCGACAAACAAACCAGGGAAGAATTCAACAAGTTCCAAGAAGGCTGCGTTGAAGAGAATACCAACACAGAAAGTTTAGTTAAACGGCTTACTTCGGATGATTATCGTGACAAAGTTATTGTTACCACAATTCAAAAGCTTGGGCTCGCTCTTGATGAAGATAGCAAGCGCAACCAAGAGAAGAAGAAAAGGGGCGAACCTACCTACAAAGACCGCTTGGCAAAGCTCAGCAACAAACGTATCGCCATAATTTTTGACGAATGCCATCGCTCACAGTTTGGCGACAACCATGAAGCAATTAAAAACTTTTTCCCAAAAGCACAGCTTTTTGGCTTTACAGGAACACCAATATTTGAAGAAAATGCAACCTATAAAAAAAACGATGGCACGATTGGTTCTTATATCACAACAAAAGATGTTTTTGAAAAAGAGCTGCATCCCTATACCATAACGAATGCTATTGATGATGGGAATGTGCTTCGTTTTCACATCGATTATTTTAAGCCGGAGGATGTCAAAAAAGCAGCAAAAGCTTCTGACACTGAAAGTAAAAAAGCGATAGCCGAAGCAATACTATCAAAACACGATGCCGCTACCAATGGTAGGCGATACAATGCAATTTTTGCCACTGCTTCTATCAACGATGCAATAGCATACTCTGAGCTCTTCAAGTCGTTACAAGAGGAACGCAAAAACAATGAGGGGGAAAGCTTCAAACCGCTAAATATTGCATGTGTTTTCTCTCCGCCGTCTGAAGGAAACAAAGATGTTAAGCAACTTCAAGAAGACCTACAGCAAGAAAAGGCCGATAATGAACAAGAGCCCGATAAGAAAAAGGCTGCACTTAAAAGCATCATTGATGACTATAACTTGCAGTACGGCACAAATCACAGCATAAGCGAATTCGATTTATACTATCAAGATGTGCAAAAACGCATCAAAGACCAAAAGTACCCGAATTCCGATTTTCCTCATAAAAACAAAATTGATGTAACCATTGTTGTGGATATGCTATTGACAGGATTTGATTCCAAGTATCTAAATACCTTGTATGTTGATAAAAACGTAAAGCAACATGGCTTAATCCAGGCTTTTTCAAGAACGAACCGTGTTCTAAACGACACAAAGCCTTATGGAAACATTCTTGACTTTAGAGGGCAAGAAAAGGATGTAGATGAAGCGATTGCACTGTTCTCCGGAAAAGGAAACAGTAGCAGAGCAAAAGAAATTTGGCTTGTTGATCCAGCTCCTGTTGTGGTTGAGAAGCTGGATAAGGCGGTTGCCGCGCTTGAAAATTTTATGAAATCACAGGGGCTAGAATGCAAGCCAGAGCAAGTAAGCAACCTTAAGGGTGATACCGCACGAGGTGAATTTATCAATAAATTTAAGGAAGTGCAGCGCCTTAAAACACAGCTTGACCAATATACAGATATAAAAGAAGAACAAGCGGTAAAAATCGAGGAATTATTGCCGGAAGATACTCTGCGTGCGTTCCGTGGTGTCTACATTGAAACAGCTCAAATGTTAAAAGCGCGGCAGGGCAAGGATATTAAGGATAAAGACCCGGTGATTGAACAGCTCGATTTTGAGTTTGTTCTGTTTTCCTCTGCCATAATCGATTATGACTATATCATGTCGCTGATTTCGCGGTACACGCAACCGGATATACCTAAAAAAGAAAAAATGAGCCGTGAGCAGCTCATTAGTTTGCTTTGTTCAAATTCAAATATGCTGGAAGAGCGTGAAGATATTATTGCTTATATCAGTACGCTGGAAGCCGGAAAAGGGTTGGACGAAAAGGAAATAAAAGCCGGATACCAAAAATTCAAGGCGGAAAAAGCAGCCAAAGAAATGGAATCAATTGCAAACAAACACGGCATAGAGCCTGTATCACTACAAGCCTTTGTAGATAAAATTATGGAGCGCATGATTTTTGACGGTGAAAAGCTCAGTGACTTATTTGAGCCGCTGGAGCTTGGCTGGAGAGACCGGACTAAGAAAGAACTTGAGCTGATGGATGATTTAATTCCGTTACTGAAAAAGCTTGCAAGTGGACGTACGATTGTGGGGTTGAATGCGTATGAATAAGAAGGATAAAATGGCTTTGGTACCGAAACTAAGATTTCCAGAATTTAAAAACAACGGCGCAATTAACCTTGAAAAAGGAAATGTAATATTTGAATCAATCAGTAATAAAAATCATAACTCTGATCTTCCTGTTCTCGCTATAACACAGGAATATGGGGCAATTCCAAGAGATCAGATTAATTACAATGTGTCGGTAACGGATAAGAGTCTTGAAAGTTACAAGGTTGTTGAAATAGGGGACTTTATCATTAGCTTAAGGTCTTTTCAAGGCGGTATAGAATATTCTTTATATCATGGCATTTGCAGTCCGGCTTATATTATTTTACGCAAAAAAGCTCCAATAGTGGAAGAATACTATAAGTATTATTTTAAAACAAATAAGTATATTCAAGACCTAAACAAAGACTTAGAAGGCATAAGAGATGGTAAGATGGTGAGCTATAGTCAATTTTCATCAATACTATTACCTAAACCAGACAATGACGAACAACAAAAAATTGCCGATTGCCTGTCCTCCCTTGATGACCTTATTACCGCAGAAAATGAAAAGCTTGAGGCTCTCAAGGCTTACAAAAAAGGCTTAATGCAGAAGCTGTTCCCCGCCGAGGGCGAAACTGTTCCCGAATGGAGATTTCCAGAGTTTAGGGATAGCGGGGGGTGGGACACCTCTGTTTTAAAGGATTTTGCAAAGGTTACTACTGGTAATAAAGATACACGAAACAAAATTCATGACGGTAAATACCCTTTTTTTGTGAGATCTCAAACGGTTGAGAGGATCAACTCATATTCGTTTGACTGCGAAGCAATATTGACTTCTGGTGACGGCGTAGGTGTGGGAAAAAATTACCATTATATCTTTGGTAAATTTGACTTTCACCAAAGAGTTTATTGTATATATGATTTTGATAAAACAGTTTCAGGTAGGTTTGTTTTTCAATATATTTTGGAGCATTTTAGCAAAAGAGTAATGCAATTAAGTGCGAAAAATTCAGTTGATTCGGTAAGAATGTCAATGATTACAGAAATGCCAATTATGTTACCAAGCATTGAAGAACAGAAAAAAATTGCCGAGTGCCTATTCGGTTTAGATGACATCATAAAAGCGCAAGCACAAAAAGTTGAAATTTTAAGCATTCATAAAAAAGGCTTAATGCAAGGGCTATTTCCCTCTATTAAGGAGGTGGGAGAATGAGTTATAATATTCCTTCTAAAATAGAAAAAGTAACCTTTAAGACGATGATTCTTAAGAAATTGAACAATGACAAATTCAGCCACCACAAAAAATTGTTTAGCGATAATTATAAGTGCCCCAGAAATTCGGAAGAATATACTTTAAGAGAAAATTTATCTGATGCCTTGCTTGCAAAATTGGACTTTGTACTTAAAAGGATAGGATATAATCAATTTGATGCAATTAAAGATATTGCCAAATATTTCAGGATTCTGTTAGATGAAAAAAAGTACATTGTACTATTTGCATATAACGGTACAGGTAAGACGAGGCTTTCCGTAGAGTTTAAATCATTGGGTCAACAATTAATTGATGATACCGGAGAAAAAACAGCTGATACATTATACTATAATGCATTTACTGAAGATCTTTTTAATTGGGATAATGATTTAGATAATGATACTGAACGCGTATTAAAGTTAAATAGTAACTCCAGGTTCTTTTCGGGGCTTGAAGACTTAGAAATGGAAAGCAGAATTCGACCTTTCTTGCATAGATACGCCGATTTTGATTTTGATATTAAGTATGAGGAATCAGGAATCATTTTTTTCAGAGATGTATTAATTTCTGGAACTACTCAGAGGATTGATAACATAAAGATATCTCGTGGCGAAGAGAACATCTTTATTTGGTGCTTCTTTCTTGCTATTGTTCAGTTGGTTGTAGATAAAGCGGAATCGTATAATTGGGTAAAGTATATCTATGTCGATGACCCAATTTCTTCTTTGGATGATAATAATGTTATTGCCGTTGCAAGTCATTTGGCACAATTAATGAGTGGTAATGATATTAAAGTAATTGTTTCATCACATCATACATTGTTTTTTAATGTTTTATGTAATGAAATTAATAAAGCAGAACAATTATTTTTACAGAAAAACGCCAAGAGTGGTACCTATATACTTAAAGACACCACAAAAACACCTTTCTTTCATCATGTTGCATTATTAAAGGAGTTGAAAAAAGCGTCTGATTCAGATGAACTATATACATATCACTTTAATATTCTTAGAAATATATTAGAAAAGACAGCATCTTTTCATGGTTTTGCACACTTCTCGTCTTGTATAAGAAAGGGAGTGGACGAGGATGAACCTGTCTATACAAGACTAGTAAATCTTTTGAGCCATGGTAACTATTCTTTATTCGACCCTAAAGAAATGGTTGAAGAAAACAAAGAACACTTTAAAAACATACTAAATAATTTTTTAGATGATTATAATTTTAATAAAAAACTATTTGAAGACGGTCAAGTTCAGGAGGAGCAAGAATGAACGATACACAACAAAAACAATTAGGCGCAACGCTTTGGGGCATTGCTGACAAATTACGTGGAGCCATGAATGCCGATGACTTCCGTGATTATATGCTGTCTTTCCTATTCTTGCGCTATCTTTCGGATAATTATGAGGAAGCAGCAAAAAAAGAACTTGGCAGTGATTATTTGCACTGTGAAGAGGAAATTAAAAGAATCTCTATTGCTGACAAGAGATATGAGACAATTAGCTCGTTGAAAGAACAGATAACGAATTATTTCAGCAAACAGCAATTAGAAGAAAACGCAAAGAAGATGCTGATTGGCGAGCATCATGAATTGTTAGATAGTACAAAGTTAACCCCGCTTGTGGTTTGGTATAACGATAATTTAGATCAAGTGGCTACGTTTGAAAAACAAATGCGCCGTAAAGTTCATTTTGTAATTAAGCCACACTACCTCTGGAGCAATATATATGAGTTGGCCCGCACACAAAGCAAGCATCTTTTGAAAACCTTGCAAGCAGGTTTTAAGTATATAGAAAATGAATCCTTTAATAGTACATTTCGTGGTTTATTTTCCGAGGTTAATCTTGACTCTGATAAACTTGGGAAAAATTATGAATTGCGCAATACAATGCTGTGCTCAATTATAACTGAAATTGCCGAGGGGCTTTCCGAATTCCCTAACGAAAGTGATATCTTAGGCGATGCCTATGAATACTTAATAGGGCAGTTTGCAGCGGGCTCAGGCAAAAAAGCGGGAGAGTTCTATACTCCCCAGCAGATTTCAACCATTCTTTCTCGTATAGTCACACTTGACAGCCAAGACCCAAGCACAGGCAAAAAGAAGCAGCTTAAAAACGTGCTTGACTTTGCGTGTGGCTCCGGCTCGCTCCTTATCAACGTTAGAAAGCAGCTTGGCGCTAACAGTATCGGTCAGATATACGGACAGGAAAAGAACATAACAACTTACAACCTTGCTCGTATGAATATGCTTCTTCATGGGCTTAAAGATTCAGAATTTCAAATATTCCACGGAGATTCACTGCTAAACGACTGGGATATTCTAAACCAAATGAACCCGGCAAAAAAGTTGGAATGTGATGCAGTAGTAGCCAATCCGCCTTTCAGCTACCGTTGGGAGCCTAACGACACTCTGGCAGAAGACTTTCGCTTTAAAAGCTATGGGCTCGCGCCAAAATCAGCAGCCGACTTTGCCTTTTTGCTGCATGGTTTCCACTTTTTAAGCGATGAGGGCTCTATGGCGATCATATTGCCACATGGTGTTTTATTCCGTGGGGGTGCCGAGGAGAAAATTCGCACTAAATTGCTCAAAGATGGAAACATCGATACTATCATTGGTCTGCCAGCCAACCTCTTTTTCTCTACTGGCATTCCAGTTTGTATTCTTGTGCTCAAAAAGTGTAAGAAATTTGATGATGTGCTGTTCATTAATGCAAGCGAGTATTTCGACAGAGGGAAACGTCAAAATGTTCTTTCGACGGAACATATCGATAAAATAGTTGAGACATACCAATATCGCAAAGAAGATGACAAAAAATACTCACGCCGTGTCTCCATGGAAGAAATTAAAAAGAGCGGATACAATCTGAATATATCAAGATATGTGAGCACAGCAGCAGC
>LADV01000027.1 GCA_000961805.1 Peptococcaceae bacterium BRH_c23
GCACGCCGCCAGCGTTCGTCCTGAGCCAGGATCAAACTCTCCAAAAAAAGTTATTCAAACTTCTACTATTGAAGAAGATGATTCGCTCATGATTTATTTTGAAACTCCTTCGAGTTTCTCTCATTGGCTGTCCTTGTTGTTTAGTTTTCAAAGACCATGACTCTTTAGCCATTTGCGGCCGGATTTACATCTTAGCATTTCCAACTCTCGTTGTCAACAACTAATTTCCGTAAGTTTTGATCTAGTTGCGTGAAGCCTTGACTCCTTGCATTTTCGATCACTGTGCGTCTTTGGCCATTTGGGCCGGATGCATATCGTAGCATTTCTAAGTCTTGTTGTCAATAACTAATTTTGCTAAGTTATATCGAACACAGATCAACTATTAACCTTTACTATTCGATCGCTATGCTCCTTTGAGGCGCTCGGTTATAATACCATCTTTGACAAGATGATGTCAATTATTATTTCACAATATACTTTTTTTATGCAGGTTCTCTAGAATTATTAGTGAACTTATCCAGTTCACTAGATATTATTCCTGAATGCTAACCGCTACTCCCTAGCGAACTATAATAATAATCCACCTAGTCCGTACAATATCATAAAATAAACAATTACTGACCCGCATTCTCTTCTTCCAATGATGATGCCACTTTGCGCCTAAGAATTGCCCTAAAAAAAAAGCCCCGAATAATATGGGAAAGGTCGTCCATTCCCACCCGAGATCGAATCGTATACGAAGCAACATAATCACGAGAACCGGTAAATGGACCGATAAAAACCATTGCCCTGTAAACTTCTTAACATTCCCTCTCCAATACCCAAAAGGGATATTTAACAACAACACTACAATTAAAACGATAACCCAAATCAAGTGCCCCATCCCCCAATTTCTCTGAATTCTTTGAACAATATCTTTTCTAAATAATGTTTACGAAACACCTTCTTGCAATATACATAAACAGATTACTCTCTCGAGAGGAGTGTGCTAATGTATGTTTGAGAAGTCGATCGTATTCAGTATTCGAAAGATCTCGGTTTTAGGAGTCATGATTGCAGTGATCATTTTAATTATCGGAGCTCAATCATTGCAATTGACCTCTACAGTGTCTTCCAGTCTAAAAGATAAAGTTATTGTAATAGACCCTGGACACGGAGGAGCTGACCCAGGGGCTCAAAATTCAGAGTTCAAAGAAAAAGACATAAATTTAGATATTTCTTTACGCTTAGGAAAGGTTTTAGATTCAATGGGCTGTATAGTAATACTAACACGCGAGGTTGATAAAGATTTTTTTCTCCCAGGGTTTGTCCTAGGGCGTATGGCTAAACGAGTAGAGTTGAACAACAGAATTCAGATAGCTACTGAAAACAATGCTGATTTATTTGTGAGCATTCATGCCAACAGTTTCCCCCAACGAAATTCCTACGGGATGGAAACCTATTACCATCAAAATTCTCCGTCAGGAAAAGTACTGGCGGAAATAATCCAAGCACAGCTTACGCAGCTTCAACCCGATAACAAGCGTAAAGCCAAGGCAGGAGATTATTATATTATTAATCAATCCGAAATGCCCTCAGTCATTGTAGAAGTAGGATTTATGTCTAATCCTCGAGAAAGAAAACTCTTGCTGTCGGACAATTACCGTGACTCAATCGCCCACGCCATAGGTACAGGGATTGAGCATTACTTTAATGCCTTTCCACTAGGTGTTCGAGAAAGCTCAACAACATTAGCACCCCCAGATGGTCCTCCCTTAACTCGCGGTGATACCTATAAACTCTACTTTTCAAACGACAACTTAGAAAACCTTGTTTCTGAAGATCGTTTAATTAATAGATCATCGTGGTCAACCCTAAATCTTGCTCAAAAAGCAAATCTTATCCTAATTCAACTTATTCGAGGCCCTCAGTCCGACAAACTCGTCCCTACACTTGCTCCAACAACGAAGATACTTTCCTTAACTGTTCAAAATGGCTTAGCTACAATTAACTTTAGTAAAGAGATCCGGGATGAGTTTCCCGGGGGGGCCTTAGAGGAGGATATTACTATAAGATCGATCGTTTGGTCTGTGATGCAAATCTCCGGAATTGACGGAGTTTGTATTCTTATTAATGGTGAACGTGGTGAATCCATAGGAGGGCATATCTTCCTAGATCATACGTTTACCACACAACCTGAAGTTCAAACTATGTCACGATCAAGTAATAATTAGAATGCTATTCTAGGGAAGACGAATGGCCTAGGCTAATCTTAATCCTAGGCCATGGTTATTAATCTAGCGATATTCCTTTACCCTCTGGTTGCATGAAAAACTCAATCTCATAACGATCACTTAACCAATTTGCCTTCCATTCATCCAATAACAAAACAGCGTAGTTTTCGTCTTTATCCATCACAACGGTACTCATACTTGATTCTGTCAGCAACTTAACCGTCTTAGGATCGCTTTTTACCCAACGTACGATTTCAAAGGGTAGGTGTTGAATATCCACCTGGACTCCATATTCTTCACGCAAGCGGTATTCTAACACTTCAAATTGCAATTGCCCTACCACTCCGATAATCGGAGCCTCAACTCCAACATTAAGATCTCGAAAGACGTGAATGGCTCCTTCTTCCTGTAATTCCTGAATCCCTTTAATGAATTGTTTTCGTTTTAAGGCATTTGCAATATTGATGCGCGCAAAATTTTCAGGGCTAAAGAAAGGCATTGCCTCAAACTGAAGTCCATCCTTTTCTGTGAGAACATCTCCGATTCGCAAAAGTCCACTATCATGAACCCCTATGATATCCCCCGCAAAGGCTTCATCAAGAATTGTTCGTTCCTGGGCAAACAGCTGCTGAGGCTGAGCAAGACGAAGTCGGCGATGGGAACGCGTATGAATCACATTCATACCTCGTTCATATCGGCCCGTGCAAATTCGGATAAAGGCGATACGGTCGCGGTGTTGTGCATTCATGTTAGCTTGAATTTTGAAAATATACCCTGAAAAACTGGGAGTTTCCGGGTTTAGATGACCAAGATTTGTGCTGCGCGGTTGTGGAGCAGGGGCTAGTTCTAAAAAACTATTCAAAAAGTTGGGAACACCAAAGTTATTCAGCGCACTCCCAAAAAACACGGGTGTCACTTCTCCCCGATCAACTCGTTCCTGGGAAAAAGCATTTCCTGCCATATCCAGAAGTTCAATTTCCTCGAAAAGTTGAGTGAGTAGACTATCTCCGATCCCTTCTTGTACTTTTGGATCGCTGAGAGCACCAGATACCGGTGGCTTAGCACTGAATTTACTACTACCTTCCACAAACCGCTCAACCTGCTCTGTTTGGCGATCATAAATTCCTTTAAAATCAGGGCCCATACCAATAGGCCAATTCATCGCATAGGATTCGACCCCTAAGACCTTTTCTACCTCATCCATTAGATCAAGAGGATCTTTCGCATTACGATCACATTTATTAATAAAAGTAAAGATTGGAATTCCCCGTTGACGACAGACCTGAAACAGTTTTTTGGTCTGAGTCTCAACTCCTTTGGCAGCGTCAATTAGCATTACCGCACTATCCGCAGCTGTCAACGTCCTGTAGGTGTCTTCACTGAAATCTTGGTGTCCTGGAGTATCAAGAATATTGATAACATACCCTTGATACTTAAATTGGAGGGCACTTGATGTAATAGAAATCCCACGTTGCCGTTCGAGATCCATCCAGTCTGACGTGGCATATCGTTCCGCTTTTCTGGCTTTGACTGACCCAGCTTCGTGAATCGCCCCTCCGAAAAGCAGCAGCTTTTCTGTTAATGTCGTTTTTCCCGCATCAGGATGGGAAATGATGGCAAAGGTTTTACGAGCATTAATTTCTAATTTTAATTCCATTTGGTTCAATGTCTTTAACTCCTTAACAAACTTTTGTCATACACCTTATTCAAATTTATATCTTTCAATGAACACTTTAATTTTTTAAATTCATAAAGACCTATTATAACACGCTTAAGTACATTTCTTCAAATCATTTATCCAGTTTTAAAGACCCCCACTTCTATAAGTGGGGGTGGTTTAAGTATAAAATGTAAGGTTGTAATAATTTCTGAATAGTACAAAAAGGGGAAGAATTGCTCTCTTTGTAAGAGCAATTCTTCCCCTTTTCATGACTCGTCGGGAGGCCGACCTTTTTCTTCTCACCATAAAATTAATGACCGCCCTTCGTATTCATTAACATCTCTTTAGTTATATCTGGGTTCTTCCGGGATTCCAAGAAGATGAACAGGTATGCTATTGCCGCACCCACTATCAGAGCAATCATTACTGACATAAAACCGTAGGAAGGCCCGTCGTAGATAGCCTGGTCATTTAACCACTTGACAATTCCTACAGTTTCAACATTGAAGGACTCATTACTAGTTCCTATAACCTTCCCACCCTTAATAAAATATACAGTGACATTACATTTTTCCTGGGGAATATTAGCAGGGAGTTGTAAACTTGCCTTAAAATTCCCGTCTTTAACCTGGACTGTACTTTCGTTTAGCCCGTACAATCCGGCTTTCTTGAAAATAGTTACCAGTGAACTTATAAATTCTTTCGACTGAGACTCATCCAGATTAACAGACCCGCTTTCACTATGCTTACTTACCTTAACTGCCTGATAAACAGCTGAGAAATTTTTATCAATACCTAATTCATTTTGAAGGTCTTCTGATAAGTCTGATACTGGTCTGGATGAAAGTACTTGATATAATTTAGGAACCTTGGCCACAGAAGTATTTTCGACATTCATCCAAAACAGACTTACCTTTCCTTTTTTACTCAAATTCAGGATTGAGTCGTTAGGGGAACTAACCTTAATATAGACTCCTGCATTGTCGGGAACGGATCCTGAGATATTTAGAATAGATCCTTTAAAACCTAATCCTACTTCTATTTTTTCCGGTGAAACCGTTAATTTGTTTTCTGCCGCCATTCCTTGGTGGGCTAAGGAAAAGAAGAATACTAGCCCCAGTAGTACTACCCCCAATCGTTTCATCAATGGCCACCCCCTATAGAAATTAAAGCGGATGGTGCCACAACCAGACTGAGCAGCATTTTAATCATTACCGCTAAAACAATCACGGAAAAAATTACTCTTAGCTGCTCAGCCGGAAGCTTTTTACCAAGCTTAGCTCCAAATTGAGCGCCAATGGATGAGCCAATCAACAAAACAATTGCCAAGACCACATCTACAGTGTGGTTTAGAGTACTTTGAGCCATTGTCACGTTGATGGCAGTAAAAATAATAACAAAAACGCTGGTTCCTACAGCCTTAATTGTCGGCATCCCTAACAGGTAAATCATCACAGGCAGCATGATGAAACCGCCGCCAACACCCATGAGAGCTGCTAGTATACCAATCAGTAAGCCAAGTAGGAAAAGTGAGATAACCGAACAATCAATACCCGACACCTCAAAATGCATTTTTATAGGCAACTTGTTCATAAGACGCATTGCCCCGGATTCCTTTGGGGTGCCTAAATCTTTTTGACCTTTCTTCCTTAAAGAATTAATACTTTCTATAAACATAAAGACCCCTACGCCAAGCAGCATGACTACATAAGTGGATTTTAGTACAAATTCAAAATTACCTAAGGACTGTAATATTTTTACTAGAGCCGTCCCAAAACTCCCCCCTATCAAGCTTCCAACAAGTATGATAAAGCCGAGCTTAAAATCTACATTTTTGTTTCTGCTATGAGCGATAGTACCGGAAACGGAGGCTGCTACAATTTGATTAGTATCAGAGGCAACAGCTACAGCAGGTGGTATACCCATCCACATAAGAAGTGGGGTTAATAAGAATCCTCCGCCAACTCCGAACAGACCAGAGAGTAAACCAACCATCCCACCCATACCAAGGATGGCAAAAATCGATATAGGCATTCTGGCAATAGGAAGGAAAATATCCATCATTCTCCCCCCCTATTGATATGAAAGGACACAGTTTTGTTTCTCATCATCAGTATTTTGCTGCAACAAATACCTGCCTTTTGAAGACCAATACCTAGGAGCATCGTTACCAACAACATTCCAGTTGAACCCCAGGTGAAGTTGGCAACTTGTGGATCTTCAGGAGTATAAACATTACCGTTAACATCTTTCCATGAGTACAGCTCTTTAGTATCATGATTTTGACTTACAATAACGTGCTTACTAGGATCGTAATAATGAGTGAAAACTTCTGACTTTAGTAAGTTCAGGCTTATCCAGAAGAAAAGGACAGAAAGGACTAACACTGCGCAACTTAACTTAAAACTAATTTTACCTAACTTTTCGACGTTCATTTCGGTCATGGCTATTCCTCCCCAAACGAATTTTTGGTATAACTTTACGTGCTACAAAGATAATGGTTAAAATAGTAAAAACCTATAGATGGAAGAGTCTCAAAATGCTTAAATAAGATTCATTTTTAGATGTGAAATAATTAATTTGTTATTAGGCTTGTAGTCCTCTTTAGTTAAATCACCACCTCCAAGAGACTGAAATTTTACCAACGATTTGTTTTCCGTATAAGCAATATAAGCAAAATCTATGCCACATCATACAGCCCTGGTTTTCTGGCAAAAATAAAGCCAGCACCTCTCGAAAGTGCCGGCTTTGGGAATATTATTTCCCATTCTATGAGTATAAATTACTCCTTTGTTATAACAGATCATATTCCTTCATTTTTGCATATAGCGATCGTCTGTTAAATCCTAAGGTGTTGGCAGACTCCTGCCTGCTCCAGTTGTGATCTTTTAATGTTTTAATAATAACCTGCTTTTCTACCTCTGCCAGGATATCTTTTATTGGCCTTTTAAGTCTTAGTTTTATATTTAGCTCTAAATCTGAGTCTCTGCAAGAGGGACGATTCCCTTCTAACATAGCTAGATCATCCGGTAAAATGACAGTACCCCTAGTCATAACCACAGCTTGTTCACAAGTATTTATTAATTCCCTGACATTACCCGGCCAGGGATAATTAATCATGAAATTAAGCGCTTCTTTTGACATGCTAGTTATTTTTTTAACATGTTTCTGGGCAAATTTATTAATATAATAATTAACTAATAGTATAATATCTTCTTTTCTATCCTTAAGGGGGGGGAGTTTTATATTAACTACATTTAGCCTGTAAAATAAATCTTCCCTAAATTTACCTTCTTCCACCAGTTTTTGCAGGTCTTTATTGGTTGCTGCCAGTATGCGGATATCCACCTTAATGTTATTTATTCCACCCACCCGTTCAAACTCTCTCTCCTGCAGCACACGAAGTAATTTGGTTTGGGCGTGGTGCGTTAATTCTCCAATTTCATCCAAAAAAACAGTACCGCTGTGAGCCAGTTCAAACTTTCCCATTTTTTGGCTAATCGCTCCAGTAAAGGAGCCTTTTTCGTGGCCAAATAATTCACTTTCCATAAGATTCTCTGGAATAGTGGCGCAGTTAATATTTATAAATGGGCAGTGGTTACGTTTACTATTCTTATGAATAGACCTAGCCACGACTTCCTTACCCGTTCCACTCTCACCTTGAATCAGTACTGTTATATCTGTGTCTGCTATCCTTCCAATTATTTTAGAGATTTCCTGCATTATTCTTGACTGCCCAATAAAATTATCGAAGGGATTCAACTCATCTTCTAACTTTTCTCTAAGGATCGCAACCTCTGAGACCAAGTATTTCATTTTTACTGTCCTCTGGACTGTAATAATAAGTTCATCAAGGTTTAACGGTTTATTCAGGTAATCGTGGGCCCCTTCCTTCATAGCATGAATGGCTATTTCAGTTGTACCAAAGGCAGTCATTAATATTATGGGCACTGTGAACCCTCTATCTTTGATTTTTTCCATGACTCTGATACCATCATCATCCGGCAACTTAATGTCAAGCAGAATTGTATCCGGGTCAAAGTTATTTAAGGCCTCCATGCCTTCTGCGGCCGTATAGGTTACAAAAACCTCATATCCTGCGTTTTCCAGAACATCACGCAAAAGTTCGCATACACCCTCTTCATCATCAATTACAAGAATTCTAGCCATTATTGTCACCACTTTCTGCTATTGGGATAAAGATCTTAATAACTGTACCGACATCAACCTTACTTTCCACCTCATACACACCCTTATGGGCTTCTAAGATTTCACGGGCTATAGCAAGCCCCAAACCGGTTCCCTTTGATTTGGTAGTGAAAAATGGTTCAAAAATCTTGGTCAAGTTTTCTTCTGTTATTCCACAACCGTTATCTTTAATTGATATGCCAACCATATTTTTTGTTTTATCATAAAAGGTTGATGTCTCCAATTTACCCTTACCCTCTGTAGATTGAAAAGCATTATACATTATATTCGAGAGTACTTTCTCTATTTGGTACTGGTCAATCATAACTTCCGGCAGATCCTCGCCCAGAGTTGTTACTAATTCAACCCGATCTCCATGAGCATCGACAAAAAATTGCCCGAGTCTTTTAACTAAGCTATTTATTTGACAGGGTATCAGAGTTGCTCGAGATGGTCTGGCAAACTGTAATAATTCATCGGTTATATTAGCTAATCTGGTCATTTCCCGGTTAACAATATTTAAGGATTTTTGAGAGGGTACATGCCCTTGATTCCAGAACTGCATATATCCGGTTATTGAGGTTAATGGACTTCTAATTTCATGGGCCACCCCGGCAATGATTTTTCCCAGCGAAGCAAATCTCTCCTGCCTATTTATATCTTCCCTTAGGTGAATCAATTCTGTTATGTCGCGAAAATGTAAAAGCGCTCCCACCAGATCTTGTCGTACATTTACCATGAGTGATGTACTTATAAGCAGATGTCTGGGGTTACCAACTAAATCCTCGTAGATAACCTCTACATCCTTAACGGGCTGATTATCTAAAAGAGTATTATTTAAGCACTCTTTAAACGGACTGTTCTCCAAGAAAACATCATGCATGCTTTGTCCAAGAATATCTTTACCAAGACTTAGCATGTGGTAAGCTGCAAGGTTGATGCTGACAATTTTCTGTTCTTTATTAACTGTAATGATCCCATCATCAATACTGGTTAAAATTTCTTGATTGTAATTTTGTACGTCAATTAACTTGTTGTACATTTGGTTAATTGCTTCGGTTATCTCTCCAAGTTCCCCCGGTGCCCGTGGAATTATAAACGTCGGGTTATTTGATATTATACTTAGATTTTTTTTAACGTCATTAACGCTTAAGGTAAACTTCCTGATAAGGCTAAATGTGCCACCAAAAGCAAGAAAGATTCCGATAGAAATGATTCCGTAAACTACCTGTTTCATTTGAACAATTTTTTGGGATATCGGTTCAAAATCTGAGCTTGCCCAAACAGCACCTATGATTTTGCCGTCTCTAATGATGGGTTGGTAGGCTTCCAGTTGGCCGTTTTCCGATATCCCACCGAAAACTTGAAAAACCATACTTTTATTGCTAAGGGCGTCATCGAAATTATTTTTTCTACGCGTCGAAAAATTTTCACGCAGGTGAATGTTATTACCATCTAGAATTACATCATAATCTTTCCAATAATATCCAACATCCAAGTTAGGGTATACCTTCTTTGCCTCTATAATGATAGGTTGTAAAACTTTATTAAGGGCTTTTGCCTGCTCCCTCTGTGGTATATCTTCAACCCCCACATCGTTTATTATTTGATTAAAAGTCTTGGGCAGGTAATCGTCCAGGTAAGTCATGGCCTTTTCCATAACTTGACGCTGAGTATCCACCAAACCTAGTTCCGTTGATTGTACCAGATAATAAAGATATCCAGTTAATCCAATAGGAATTAACAGCAGAATAGCAATAATTTTTAATAAATGATCAATGAATCCATCTTGTGTAATTTTTATTCTCATCAAAATCCCTCCGCATACAAATGCTTATATCTATTATACATACATCAGCCCAGTAGATGAGAATATTTTTTCACATTCAATGAGTATTTTTTGCCCATTCCTATTATATTCCCCTGTAATAAGCCCTTTTTTCAGTGGCATAAATCTTGCTTTGTCTAAATGGAAAGGAAAATTCAAACGACTAGGAAAAGAGGCTAGTCTTTATGAAAATTGATCTAAGACAAATAATGATTCCTTTGGACCAATATCCCAGTATTTCGGAAGAGGGGTCCCTTGATAATGCAATTAATCTATTGACAGAGGAATTTAAGAAAAGGGATAACATCTGGCATAATTATGAGGCACTTTTAACAACCAGCTCTTCCGGTGAAATTACAGGGATGCTTACCCTACGCTCAGCTTTAACAGCAAGCAGGGAATTTAAATATCCCAGCCTCCGTCATAGGTTAATTAACCTATTATTTAATAAACCTGTTCCTACGAGTAACCTTCAAGTAAAAAACTTTATACATCCCCTAAAGAGCCGATTGGTAAATATATCTGATGAGTTGGATGAAGTTATTTTATTAATCTTAAAACATAATTATAATTCCGTTTTAGTCTCTAACAACCAAAGAATTGTGGGTGTGATACGAACTATTGATTTGTTCTGGTATATCGACGATGTTTTATAAAGAAAATAGAATGAAATACGGAGGGATTTTTATGATTCCAACCCACCAGTTGAATAGTTTCATGATTCCAATCCATAATTTCCTTACAATTAACGAGTATGACTCAATACGTGAAGCTTTAAAACTAATGAGAGAATCTTTTCATAAGGGTTCAGCCTGGCAGGGCCCTCATATGTTAATTGTGTTGAATAATCTTGAACAGCCTGTAGGGCTTTTAACTTTGAAAAATTTATTAAAGTCAACTAAAATAAAACAACTTGAGGGAGATGCCTGCTTTAAATCCGAGTATGCAAGCTGGTATTATATTAAAAAATGCCATGAGTCAGGAATTGCCGTAAGGGAATTAATGAGACCGGTTAATGTCTACTCTATTAACTATCATGATTTTGATATTAACGTAGTAGTCGAAATATTTTCCCGTAACGGCATAAACTTTATTCCGGTTCTTGATAATGATAAAATAATAGGTATAGTGGATAAATCAAGTGTCTTCTATCAATTACAATCTTTAAATAACTCCTTGCCAAATAAGGTCTCTACATTTAAAACGCTGGCTCACTATTTAAAAAACATTAAAATAAACATGAATGTTCTTTTTTCAGGTTTCTTCTGAGGTTAGATACAAAAAAGGTATCAAGGTAGAAAAAATCAGTCTACCGAAATATAAGTTTGCTTAAACCTTTTAACCACTCTGAACTTCAGATAAAATTAAAGAAGCGCTCAAAAAACATTTTATTTTTTTGAGCGCTTCTTCTTTTGGGTTAAGGTTTTATCGAACATCAATCCTACTGGACGTCTCCAGCCAGTTTTGCTTGTTCTGCAAACCATTGTTCCGCTGCGTAATTTAAAGACAGGGTCCTTAAATCTTCCCAAACAAAGTCTTCGACGGACAACACGCGCAAATCCACCTCTTTGAAATACTGACCACAAGCCTGGCAAGCCACCATATCAACACCTGGAAAATCCTCCGAATGAAGGTAAGTCTGTTCAGAGGCTTCTTCACTCCCACAGCAAATACATCCGACACGCTCCGCTGGCCATTCATGCCCGCACAGTATACAGTGCAAGTAACGATTACCGTTTGGCGGGGTGAGTACTGAAAGTCCTGCCGCCTCACCACAGACCAGGCAGGCCCTGCTTTTGCACGAAACTTTTTTCGAATAATCTTCAGCTTGGTTATTTACCGTATCCTTTTTCGGTTCCGCAATCGTTTCGCGAGAAAGCTGTGCTACGCCGCTTAAGGCGATATACAAGCGACTGAACATTTTTGTGTCAGTTACAGGTTGAACTGCTTTAAATTCATTCCACCGTTCCCTTAAGTCCGCTTCGGAAACCGCTACTCCCTCGACCTGATTCAACCTTTGCCAAAGCTCTAAAACCGCCTCTTCCGGTAAATCCACCAGGGGATAGTAAGGGGGAGTCTCCGTGGGAATCAATCTCTCCCACCAAAAGTTACCCCGCTCGTCCTGCCAGCTTCTGACTTCGTTCTTAAGAAGGCTATAGGTCTGATAAGCTTGCTCCAGAGTTATATCTTCAGCTACATCCATTTTATGCATATTTTTGTTCATTGATAGGAGCTCCCCTTACATTCATATTTTAGCCAACTGTGAGTAATCCGGACTAGACTAAGCTCTGTTTCCTAATTATTTCGCGACGGTTTCGGAACCATCTTGCTCATCTTTCACTCTGTCATACCATTTGGCATGGTGCGAACGCGCGAACTTTGTGGGTACATAACCATTGATCATGCCAGAAATAGAAGGGTTTGAATCCGGGTGTAATAGTCCTAAATACATATGCCCAATGACTGCCGCTGTCATCATAAACATAGAGAGGTCGTGTACTAGATAAGCCCAACGCACTAAACCTGGAGGAAAAGACGGAGCAAACCACAGTACGATCCCACTGAGGGTGATGAAAACAATACCGAAAATAGTAATCATCGAGTTGATTTTTTCCCCGCCATTATACTTGTCTTGAGGTGGATAGGTTCCGTGTCCCCCGAAGAACTCCTTAGGAAATGCCATGACGTGTTGCAAATCTGATTTTGTAAACTTAAAGACTGATTTTAACCACTCCCAGTGATGGCGGGTATTTCCAACAAAGAACGTCAAACCTACTACTACCACAAACACAACTGCCACAACACGGTGTATCACACGAGCAGCTTGAATCCCGCCGACGACACCCATCGCTGGTTGGAAGAAAACGCTAAGAACTCCCAATCCAGTAAAGAGCAATACAAAGAAGGCAATGGCATGAACCCAGTGACTAATGCGTTCTCCTTTAGTAAAACGCAAAACCTTATTTGGTTCAATCGTCATTTGGGTTGGATTGTTGGTCTTCATTTTGACTGCCATTACTATTTACCCCCTTTCTGGCTATCTGCATGATTGATAGAGTCATCCCCACTAGACCGGTAATTTCCTCTTAAGAGATTGGCGAAAACCCCTACAACCACGGCTGCAGCCGCTCCACCGACTGCAAGTCCTCCCACAGGTCTTATCACGTCTTTCCATAGAGTTAGAGAGAGCGGAATCGTTGGATTAACCGGTAGCCCATAGACTTCTGGGCCATCCAATAACAAATAGAGATACGTCGTGCCACCCATTTCCGTTTCTCCATAGAGCTGCGCTTTAGGATGAGTCTTCTGAACCTCAGCAAGACGCTTCTTCGCTTGCGCCAGCATAGCGTCACGTTCTCCAAAACTTAAAGCACCTGGTTGACAGGTATGAACACAAGCTGGGAGCAGATTATTCTCGACCCGATCAATACATCCCGTACATTTGTAGGATTTCTTTTGGACTTGATCGACCTTAGGAACCCCAAACGGGCAGTTTTCAACACAATAGCCGCAGCCAATGCACTTATCCTGATCGATCACGACGTACCCAGATTCCGACTGAGTAATTGCCTTCGAAGAACATGCCTTCAGGCAAGAAGGATCAGCACAGTGAAAGCATTGTGCTTTGCGCATTAGCCAATTCATTTTATGATCTTCATATTTTTCAATGAAGGTCATATAAGTCCAAGTCTTCGTGGTAAAAGCATTCTGAGTCTGATAACTCGTGATCAACTGAGTTTTCTCCGCGGGAAGCTCGTTCCAAGCCTTGCACGCCACAGAGCACGCCTTACATCCTGTACATAATGAAGTATCAATTAAAACCGTTTTCCTTGTCATCAATTTGCCCTCCTTATATTGACTAGGCAAACTTTATACTCTGGAGTACCGGCTCCAGGATCAATGGCTGCAATGGTTATTTCATTGGTACTCGGACCAGAACTTAAGCTAGCAAAGCCCCAGCTCCAAGGCATCCCGATGGTTTCAGTATCTTTTCCATTGATTTTGTACGTCTGTATTCGATCCGTTACTAAGGCTCGTACGGTGATTTTGCCACGAGCAGAAGAGACTTCGACCACATCCCCTTCTTTAACCCCAATTTTTGCTCCTAGGTTTTTACTAATCTCCGCAAAAGGCTCCGGCATAATTTCATTCAGCCAAGGAATATTACGCGTAATTCCTCCGGCACAGAAATGCTCGACCACTCCATAAGTGGTCAGAACATGTGGAAATTCTTCTGACTTGCCAATCTGAGTCGATACAACCAGTGCACATGGACTGATTGAAACCTTAGGATGCAAGATGTTGGTGGTTGGGCTTTCCGTCGGTTCGTAGAATTCCGGAAACGGTCCATCTACACAGGTCCCTGCGGCACGAATCCCGACAGCTGGAAGACCATCAGCAGGTGGTTCTGCAGGCATTCCGCTCATATAGGTCGCTGCAAACAACCGACCCACACCCTCAGGATTCATACGGAAACTTAACTTTCCTTCAGGCGTCTCAGGTCCCTTGGTCTTATCCACAAGGTCCCCGCCGTCATTTCCTGCCCAAACCTTAGCTGCAGCATCCCACCAAATAAGTTTGCGTTTAGCGTCAACTGGCTGACCCGCTTCATCGCAGGAGGCACGGTTATAGAGGATACGAACATTTCCCGGCCAAGCAAAACTCCACTCTTTAAACAGTCCCAGTCCTGAAGGGTCAGTATTGTTACGACGAGCCGCAAGGTTTCCATTACCAGTCACGCCAGCATAGATCCAACACCCTGTAGAAGCTGTACCGATGGGTGCTTTGAGATAATCCCCAATGGTCGGAAAGAGCTTACCAGTCGTTTCGTCATACCCACTCAGCTCCTGAAGCACTTTCAAAGCGCTGGTATGCTCACCATAGTCCCAACGAGCCTTCAGAATCGGGGCATCCTTAACATCTGTGCTCCCAGCATATAATTTACGGATTTTCTTGAAAAGGTGGTCCAGCATATCGAGGTCCGGCAGCGAATCTCCGAGTGGCTTGAGGGCAGCCTCTTTCCACTGAATCCAGCGCGAAGAATTCGACATACTACCTGCCTTCTCATAGACGAAAGCAGCAGGGAACATGATGACTTCGGTCTTAATATCTGCTGGATTCACTCCTGGAGCACGCCAGAACTGAGCAGTTTCAATCTCGAAGAGGTCAGATACGACCAACATATCGAGTTTTGCTAAAGCAGACCGAACAAGCTTTAGGTCTGGAATGGAAACTGAAGAATTCGAGCCAACGTTAAAGAGCAGCTTAAACTGTCCTTTATTCATCATTTCAAAGAGTTTTATCATTGTTGCATTCACTGTGGGATTGGTCTTCGGTAAATAGCTAAATCCATAGTCATTTTCTTTGGTGGCGTTTTCTCCAAACCATGCTTTAAGTTGGGCTACCAGATGTTTTTCAAAAAATGACCCGCTACGTACCAGATAATCGCGTATGGTCTTATCTGTATTAATCGGATGTGGTAAATAGCCCGGTAGGTTACTAACGAGGTTTGCCATATCCGTTGAGCCTTGAACATTGGGTTCTCCACGCAGAGCATTGATGCCACCACCTGCTTTTCCGATGTTGCCCAACAACAGTTGAATGATGGCATAGGCACGAATCCCTTGCACGCCCGTGGTGTGTTGAGTCATTCCTAGGGCATAAAGTATACTTCCCGGTTTTCCTTTACAGAAGACGTCCGCAATCTCTTTAATCTTCGCAGCAGGAATCCCTGAGATTTTTTCGGCTGTTTCAAACGTATATCTAGAATAATGAGCTTTAAGCTTAGAGAATACGCTATCTTGGTCCTCAATAGTTTCAGCTTTCAAGGGCTTTTTATCCGGCCCAAGTTGGTAACCCCAGCTCGCCATGGCATACTTTCTAGTTTTGGGATCATAACCAGAGAAGAGGCCATCTTCAAATTTATAATCTTTGCTGATCTTCGTGAGGGCATTGGTGAAGTTCAAAACATAGTTCTGATCGTACAATTTCTGTTCAAGAATATAATTTATAATAGCACCGAGATAGGCAATATCTGTTCCCGGACGGATTTGGGCGAAGATGTCTGCTTTAGAAGCTGTCCGCGTAAAGCGTGGATCGACGACGATAATTTTTGCGCCTTTTTCTTTAGCCCGATTAATCCACTTCATGGCAATCGGATGGTTCTCGGCACAGTTACTTCCCGCAATTAAAAAGACCTCGGCATTTTTTAAATCAGACCAGGAATTTGTCATCGCACCGCGACCAAATGAAGGTGACAAACTTGCCACCGTGGGAGCGTGTCATATCCGAGCCTGGTGTTCATTGTAAGGGGTTCCAATGAGCTGGCAGAATTTCTTAATAAGATAAGACTCTTCATTGTCAACTTCAGCAGAACCCAAGAAGGCGATTCCTTCTACACGGTTCACAGACAAGCTTTCGGGTAGTCCGGTTTTCGTATTGACGATCTGATCAGCGGCTTTCCAACTAGCATCCCTGACTTCTTTAGTTTTCTTAGCAACGATGTCCAGTGCCTCTTCCCATGAAATATCTTCCCACTTATTGGCCCCAGGAGCCCGCCGTCTCGGCTTGGTAACACGATCTGGTGAGTTAGCGACACTCAATAAACTTGCTGCCTTGGGGCAAAGAGTCCCCTCATTGGTCGGATGATCCGGATCACCTTCTAAGTGAATCAGCTTGCCCTCTTTCACATACAGCAGCATCCCACATCCGCCTGAGCAGAAATGGCAGATGCTAGGAATCTTTTTGGTTCCTTCTAGTTTCAAAGCATACCCTTTGGCTTCCGCTAAGGCTGGATCAAATCCCAAGCCTGCAGCAAAAGCGGCGATGGAAAGTCCTGAAAGTTTAAGGAAACCACGACGAGAAACATCCATCTTTTTTCCTCCCTCTAATGTTCTCTGAACTACCATTTGACTTGGACCGATCTTGGTTAAACCGTTTGCGCACAGAAGACCGTCTAATTGTTATGAATTTTCGAAATATACCTTCTATAGCTTAACTCGCTTTTTCGACTTAGTCACGATTCTGTTCATTTAGTAAATAAAGAAACTATATAGTAGAAAAGAATTATTAAAAACATAAAGAAATAAAGAAATAAAGAAAACTTGGCTGGCGCCCGAAGACACTGTCTTCGCACGTATTAATCATTCTATCAGCCTTG
>LADV01000026.1 GCA_000961805.1 Peptococcaceae bacterium BRH_c23
AAGAAGTCCATGGAAGATAAAAAATAATTATTTGAAATGGCGGGGCTTTTAATGAGTTCGAAGATACTGATTATTGAGGATGAGGAAAAGATCGCCCGATTTGTCGAGCTTGAGCTTGGTTATGAGGGTTATAGCACAACAAAGGCCTTTGATGGCAGAACAGGGCTTGAACTCGCCGAAACCGGCGAGTTCGACCTCGTTTTGCTGGATGTGATGCTGCCTAAGTTGAGTGGCATGGAAGTCCTGCGCAGAATTCGCCGAACCTCCAACCTTCCTATCATCATGCTCACAGCTCGGGATAGTGTGGTGGATAAAGTATCCGGACTTGACAGCGGGGCGAGCGACTATATTACCAAACCCTTTGCGATAGAGGAGCTTCTCGCTCGGATCCGCACCGCCCTCAGAAAAACTATCCAGGAAGATGCAGTAGTGTTATCCGCCTCCGGTCTGCTGCTGGACACCAGCCGCCATACAGTTAGTGTCATGGGCAAGTTCATTGAACTAACAAAACGCGAATTTGACCTTCTCCACTACCTGCTAAAAAATAAAGGCTTGGTCATTTCCCGGGAAGCACTGCTCGAAAACGTTTGGGGTTTTGATTTTGCGGGAGAAACTAATGCTGTCGATGTTTACGTACGTTTTCTGCGTGGCAAAATTGATGAGGTGTTTGATATTAAACTGATACATACCGTAAGGGGAGTGGGGTATGTGATTAAGGATGAAAAGTGAGCAGTTAAGCAGTCCCCCTAATCGCATCGGTGATAAAATACGGTTTTCCCTTGTCTGGAAGCTCAGCCTCAAACTTTTTTTTCGTTTGCTGGGGATTTTTCTGACCCTTAATGTATTTTTGTGTCTGGTGTCTGCTGCAGGGTTAATTGTGCGCGCCGAACAGACTATAGCGGCGACGACTGAAATGCTGAATCAAACGGGGCTGCCAACCCAGGATGCGGAAAACTGGCTTAAACTCACAGGATACAGCGTTTCGCTGCAGACGGAAGAACCACAGGGGTTTAAACTGCCCAAAACCCTACAGATTCCCCATTCCAAGCAAACTGTGTCCGGTGTCAGAAGTATCGACCTGCCGGATTCTGAAGGTTTAACCTTTTGGGATCAATTAGAGGGTGTTACCTACAATGCGTCGATCGCTACTAACGGACGTTCTTATCTTATTTCCATCCATCTTCAGGAATCCCTACGGATATTTGTAGAGATGTTTGCGATCTTATTGATCCTGGAACTTTTAATGCTGTTCCGCAGCATTTTCTCAGGCGCCAGAACGATTCGAAGAACTCTCCGTCCTATTGAAGAATTGGCTGAAACAGCGCAAAACCTGACTACCGGCGGCGTCTTTACACCTGAGCAGCTGGAAGTTCTGGCAGATAAATTAGACGACATCAATGCCACAAGGCTGGACACGAGAATTTCAGTGGGTGATACGCAAAGCGAACTAAAAAATCTGGCCTCTGCAATTAACGGGATGCTGGACAGAATCAACGACTCCTACCGTTCCCAGGTGCGTTTTGTATCGGATGCGTCCCATGAACTAAGGACGCCAATTTCCGTTATTCAGGGATATGCCAATCTGTTGGATCGCTGGGGGAAGAATGATGAGAAGACCTTACAGGAATCCATTGATGCCATCAAAGATGAAACAGCAAATATGAAGGGCTTGGTGGAACAGCTATTATTTCTGGCACGGGGCGATAACAACAACATGGTTCTGCAAATTGAGCGTTTTGATCTGTCCGTCCTTGCTGTAGAAGTGCTACGGGAGACGCAGATGATTGACGGTGGGCACGAATACGATTCAAGTGTTACGCCCGTTTTCATTAATGCGGATAAAAGCTTGATCAAACAGGCGACTCGAATTCTGATTGACAATGCCATGAAATACACGCTCTCCGGTAAACGGATCACGATCTCTGTTTCCCCAGCTGACGGTTATGCCCGGCTGACAGTACAAGATGAAGGTATTGGTATCCCACCCGATGCGGTTCCACAGATTTTCGATCGTTTCTTTCGCGCCGACGATTCCCGCGCCAGAGCTACGGGCGGAACTGGGCTGGGCTTATCTATTGCGAAGTGGATCACGGAGCGACATGGCGGGTACCTGGAGGTTTTGAGCAGGCAGGATATCGGAACCAAAATGTCCATTATGCTCCCCGCTGCGCCTAAACTTTAAGGGGCAAAGGGACAGGTACCGCGTCCCAGATCATGCAGATCATGGAAACATTACCTATCCCTTTGTTTATAGGGCCGTGGAAACCAGAATACCAGAGGAGTACAAACCATCAGTTAAGTTGAAGTAATACACTTTTGATTTCTTCACACGGGTATTCTTGGCATTCACCACAGAACTCTAGTCCTTTTTGTAAGGTACACTCGACCATCTTACACTTTTTGCAATAAGCTGTTCTGTTTTCAGAGCGGCATCCTTCGCATAGAGTTTCTTCGATTGTTTGATTCAGAGTTACCGCAAGTCTTTTTAACCGTTCTGGGTCCTCTTTAGTCGCAATGAATAGTGTACAAGATGGACAAAAAAGTCCGCATACCGCCGAGGTCCTTTTAGTGGGTCCACTCTTCACAATTTTGTATTCCGTAATAACCTCAACATTATTTTTTAACACTAACCACACCGGCGATAGTTCCTCCGCCAGCTTGATGACACTTTGAAGGTCAGAATCTACAGCATCGTTGGATTCCAAAATCACTTCAAGCTGAATCGTTTGGAGGGATAAGGGGTGTTCCCTTGTTATCCCTTTGGTATGAACTTTAAAATTGGCTGATGAAGGAAAACTGCAACTAAAGCACCAGAAAATGCGATTAAGGCAGATAGCCAAAGATTCTGCACCATACCCCAACCCATATCTAACATTGCTCCGGCGACTGCCGGTGCAGCCATTTGACCGATGCCAAAGGCGACAGTTACAGCTCCAAAAGCTGTAGGAGCTAACTGGGCTCCTACTTCATCTCCACAGGTAGCATTCATGATTGCCGGCACACTAAAAATGCTCAAACCGTAAATCAAGGCAGCCACGATGATCATTCCCTCCCACGGTGAAGTTGCAAAGGCAATCAGACAACAACCGTGTATTACATAAACCGTAAAAAGTCCCCATTGACGTCCTATCCGGTCTGAAACCCAGCCCCAAATAAACCCACTAGGTAAACTGCAAAAGCCGACCCAAGACCATAATCGTCCAGCATTCACAGTAGACCAGCCTCGAGTTTCGGTTAAATAAGCTCCAAAAAAAGTCGTAAAGATCACGTAGGAAAAACCAAAGGCAAAATATATGACCGCTAATCTTCGCAAAATCGGTTTTTCCTTAAATATTGTAATGATCTTTTTCCAAATCGATTGTGTAATAGGATTAGCTGGTACTTGCGTAAGACTCGAATTAGCTGGTCGATCCTTTAGTTTAAAGTAGGCCCAAATTCCAATACCTAATACAGCAATACCTAACCAAATCCAAGCAGTACGCCAACCTTGACCACCCGGAGCAGATAACAACCTAGGTAGTAATAAACCATTGATTATCAGACCAAAGCCCGAACCTGAAACTAGAAGCCCCGAAGCTAAGCCTCGACGTTCAGCCGGCACCCAAGCAGCAGTCATCGCCATGACTGGTATGTTAGCTCCAGCCATACCGACTCCTGCTAAAGCTAGCCAGATCAAAGGCCACAAAAATCCTGAACCCAACCCAGTCAAAATCATACTAGATCCTGTTAAAAAAAGAGAAAAGGTGATTATCTTACTTGCTCCCCAACGTGCCGAGGCGATACCTGATCCAAGGCTAAAGGATAAATAACCTAAAAAAGCTACAGTCACGATAAAACCCATTTGGGAGTGGGTAAACCCTAAGCCTTTTTGCATGGACGGTAGAATAAGTGCCATACTGAAACGTCCAAATCCTAACGATCCAAGTACAACTAATATACCAGTAATAATAAACAAAATTACAGTTGCATCTATACCCTTGGGATTGACAATTTTGTCTTCTTTAATGGACTTTTGCAGTTCCATGCTACCTCCTAAGGTTTTTTTCAGAATATTTAAATACTTACAAGATCTTAATTCGCCACCTACTAAATTTTTCCTGCAAAATTACAGCCCTATTTCTTTTATGAGACAACTCTTATTTAATTCCTACTGAATATCCAGTTACTAAAATAACGCGTCAAAGAACTCGTATAGCCACACGATCGAGCGCGAATCTTTCTGAGCCTACGTTTTTCAGCGAAAGAATCAAAATCTCGCGCAAGATTCTTTTAGTGATTTTCCATAATTAAAGAGGACTCAGCCAAATCCAACGGCTGAGTCCTTTTTGAACAAGTTGACAAGACCTCCACTTCTCAAAAAAAAGCATAAATATCACCTCATTTAATTTAGAAAGAAGGCGGGGTCATAGCCCAGATCCCAATGGCTACTTTGTCTGCATGATTAAAAAAACGATGGGGAACTGTACTATCCAAGTAAATGCTGTCCCCCTCCCTCAGTAGATACTCTTTATTTCCGGCGACTACCGTCATTTCCCCATGGACAATAACTCCACATTCTTCCCCTTTGTGTGCCACTAAATCGACCTTCGACCAAGTACCCGGTTCCAGAACAATGGAAAGGAACTCTAACTTAGTCTGACTATTAACCGGGGAAAGAAGTCGATAGGTCACATTAGATTCAGGCAATATTAAAACTTTTTGTTCCTCTCGCGGAATTACAACGACCTGGTCATTGGCATTTTCTTCAAATAACTTAATTGGCGATATCCCCAAGGCCTGGGTCATCTTCCAAAGAGAGTCTAGAGAAGGGGTAGAAAGTCCACGCTCGACCTGGCTAATCAGACTGGAACTCAAGTTGGTTTTGTTTGCTAAGGCCTCTACCGTCATCTCTTTTTCTTGACGATAATAACGAATCTTTTTCCCGATATCTTTAATAGGTACTCCTTCAGGTGACATTGATAAATCGCTCATCAGTATCATCGCTCCCTGGCAAATAATGCTGCAATATAGTGTCATCAATGGATATTATGGGGTTTCGGATGACGAAGTCTACATGATGTATGGACTTCATTCGTCCTAGGTTATAACTGTCTCCGATGGCAAAATGGACACTTCCGCCTTCTTTTTCATCGGTGGATATATTGTGGTAGGGTTTGTTTATGGCAGGATTCATTCCGATGGCAAATTCACCAATACTTCGAACCCCGCCGGCATAAAGCTCAATCCATTCCGTAAATTCAGAACTTCCTTCTATTAACATCCCTGCCTCAAACACCAGTTTCACAGGTTCGCTTGGCAGCCAAAGCCGTGATATGGTACCATCAACTATAATTTGCCCACTAAACGTCTCTTCAACCGGACAGGTAAATATTTCTCCATCCGGAAGCTGAGTTAATTTACCTGGTTCACAGTACCCGTCGGCTAGAATCCAAGGCCTCCCTTCAATTGAAAAACTGATATCAGTTCCCAATTCCGAAGTGATCCTAATTCTTTTTGCTGAAGACATTTTTTGGGCTAACGATTCAGCCGCAGAGGAAATCCCCTTATATTCCACATCTCCCCAAAACTTATCTTCCAGGTAACGTTCATCCCAATTCCATAGTGCCAGTACAAGTTTGCCTTTTTGAAATAACACTTGACGCAATTCTTTCAAAAAAATAGAATTCTCCAGAGTAGGATTATATAATTCAATAATGTGGCTAGCTTCGTACACAGACGGAGATAAGGCTACGTCTACAACAGAAACATTCAAGGGAACAAGCATGATTTGACACTTGATGTCCAGTATTTCTTTAAGTTTACATCCAAAAGCTAGGTCATTTGTTAGCAACAACAGGTTTTTAATGGGTTGATTTTTAGTCAGTGATTCCAGGATACGTTGTCGAACTTTGGGCAACCACTACATCTCCTTCACTCTTTTCTCCCCAGCTCACATCATGACAAGAAACCCAGTGTCCCTCTTTAATAAATTGTAATTCCGTACCGGTTTCACGACACAGTTCATTTGCATAACAACAACGAGGGTGGAAACTACATCCCTGAGGAGATATCAACCGGGTCGACATTTCGCCATCGAACTCCACAACCAGAGGTTTTTCCGTATTGAGATTAGGTACAGATTGCAGAAGAACTTTTGTATAGGGATGGAGAGGGTTATTAAATAATTCGTCTGAGTCGGCCAATTCTACGATTCTGCCTAAATACATGACCGCAACTTTACTGCTTAAGTGCCTTACAACGGCTAAATTATGCGAAATAAACAAATACGCAAGGTTAAGGTCCCTTTGCAATTCCTTTAGCAAATTGAGGATCTGGGCCTGTACCGACACATCTAAAGCTGAAGTTGGTTCATCCAGAACAATAAGTTTGGGATCTAAAGATAGGGCCCTGGCGATCGCTACCCGTTGCCGTTGGCCCCCGCTCAGTTCATGCGGAAACCTGCCTAGATATTCCTCCCCTAACCCTACCTTGGTGAGAAGTTGCCTCACCCGCTCCTGTCTTTTGTGTTTATCCCGCCAACCATTTAAGCGTAAGGGTTCTTCGACGATTTGCCCGATTCTAAATCTTGGGTTTAGGGAAGATTGTGGATCTTGAAAAACAATTTGAATTTGTGATTTTATTTCTCGCTGCTGAACTTTGCCGATATCCGTCAAATTTTGACCCTCAAACAGAATCTCTCCATTCGTTAAGTCCAGAAGATTAAGCACCATATATCCTAAAGTACTCTTACCGCAGCCGGATTCACCAACCAAACCCACCGTCTCACCCGGAAAGATATCCAGGGAAACGTTGTTCACAGCTTTAAACGATAAACTTCCTTTATTTCCACGAACAAGAAACTCCTTTTCCACCCCTCTTAGAGAAAGTAAAGGTTTAAGCATGATGTCCATCCCTCCAGCAGGCTACATAATGATTCTCAGAAATACTGGTTAACAATGGCCGGATCTCCCTGCACTTCTTTTCTGCTAAAGTACACCGTGGGTGAAAACGGCAACCAGATGGGGGGGTTAAAAGGTTCGGAACACTACCGGGGATGGATCTTAAGTCGTTTTGCTTGCCGTCAGGGTTTGGCAATGCCTGCAAGAGAGCTATCGTATAAGGGTGCCGCGGTCTGTGTAAAACTTCTCCGACCGGGCCACTTTCTACAATATTCCCACTATACATCACTGCAACCCGTCGGCAGGTTTGAGCCACCACAGCCAAGTCATGCGTGATCAGAAGTACCGAAGTCCCAAGTTGATCCGCCGTTTCTTTCATAAGCTGCAAAATCTGGGCTTGGATGGTAACATCAAGAGCAGTCGTAGGCTCATCTGCCAGCAGGAGCTTCGCTCCACAGCCAAGGGCCATAGCTAAAAGTACTCTTTGTCTCATACCACCGCTTAATTCGAAAGGATACTCATTGACTATCCTTTCGGGATGCGGTATCCGAACCCGGGATAGCCAACGGACAGATTCCACCTTAGCCTCTTTAGACGTTAATCCCTTATGTAATTTAAGGATTTCCGCCATTTGAGTGCCTATTTTAAACGATGGATTGAGGGCATTCATAGGCTCCTGAAAAACCATAGAAATCTTCTTGCCCCTGATGCTTTGGAACTCTTTCTCCGGTTTACCTACTAATTCCTGACCTTCAAACATAATGGAACCCTTGGATATCCTGGCACTCCTTTTAGGTAATAATCCGAGAACCGAGTTAGCTGTAAGAGATTTCCCCGAACCGGATTCTCCAACTAATCCTAAGAATTCTCCGGGGAATAGCTCTAAATCAATTCCATTGAGGACTCGGGTTACTCCGGCATAACCGAGAAAGTCCACATGAAGATCGCTGATTCTTAAAAGAGGCTCCATAACTTTCCTCCTAATTGCGGGAGCGTGGGTCAAGCATATCTCTAACCCCATCACCCAATAAATTGAACCCTATGACCGTAAAGAATATAGCAATGCCTGGACAGGTTGCATACCACCATTGATCGAGCAAGAAGGTTCTGCCCATACTAACCATTGCACCCCATTCAGCCTCCGGAGGTTGAGCGCCTAAACCAATGAACGACAGTGCGGCAGCAATAAGGATAGCCTCCCCAATTCCTAAACTTGCCTGAACAACGACAGGTGCCAAACAGTTCGGTATAATATGACGGCTGATAATCCAAGCCTTGGGTGCACCAAAGGTTTGAGCTGCTTTGACAAATTGTCTTTCTTTGATGGACAGGGTCTGGCCTCGGACCAGACGGACATAAACAGGAATTTTCACAATAGCTACAGCAAGTATACTATTGTGAAAATTTGGGCCTAAAGCCGCTGATAGAGCAAGGGCTAAAACCAGACTTGGAAAGGCCAACATGATATCCATAAGTCGCATGAGCAATGAATCAACTTTGCCGCCTAAAAATCCTGAAATACTGCCAAAGATTATACCAAAAATACCGGCGATGCCAACAATCCCCACCCCAGCTAAAAGAGAAAGTCTTGCTCCGTAAATTATACGACTTAGAATGTCACGCCCCAGCTCATCCGTACCTAAAAGATAGATACTGTTAGGTGGTTTCAAACGGTCTACCAGATGCATGGTATAGGGATTATGCGGTGAAATTAACGGGGCTGCAAGAGCCAGCAGCATAACCAAAGAAATAATGATCATTCCAATTACGGTCAAGGGGTAACGCTTTGTAAAATAATGAAAATATCTTAGTTCAACCAAAGTCAGTTCACCCCTTAATTTGCGGATCGAGTATAGGATAGAGCAGATCAACGAGCATATTAATCAAGACATAGATGAGCGCTACTAAAATTGTAAAACCCATAATCGCTGGGAAATCCAAAAAGGAAATTGAATCAACAACATATTTACCCATACCCGGCCAGGCAAAAATCGTTTCAGTTATAATCGCTCCGCCCAAAAGCTCTCCGAATGTTAAGCCAATAACTGTGACTGTAGGTATTAAAGCATTGCGCAAAGCATGCCGATAAATGATTCTCTTACGGGGAATCCCATTAGAAACTGCCGTCTTAATATAGTCCAACTCAAGCACCTCGATCATACTGGCCCTTACCTGGCGGGCAATAGTAGCGAGTTGAATGTAACCTAAACAGATGGACGGTAAAACCAGATGGAGCATACTACTCTTGAGAGCAACCCAGTCTCCCGATAAAACACTGTCCAATACGTAAAGCCCGGTTATATGAGTCGGCGGATTAATAAACGAGTCAATTCTACCGGACCCGGGAAGCCAGCCCAAATATTTATAGAATAGCAGCAAAACCACCAAACCCAGCCAAAACAACGGTGTGGATACTCCTAAAATTGCAAAAACCCGGGTAGCATGATCAATTAGAGTATCACGGTAAGCAGCCGAAAGTAAACCGAGAACGACGCCGATGATTACCGCAAATCCCATGGCAAATAGTGTTAATTCAATGGTTGCCGGAAAATAAGTTAACAATTCGCTCAGAACAGGACGCTGGGTTCGGATGGAGATTCCCATATCCCCCTGCACTAGACCCCACAAATAGTCAAGGTATTGGAACCAAACCGGTTTATCAAGGCCCAAGGCATGTCTCATACTTTCCAAAGTTTGGGCATCTGCCCTTTGTCCAATAAGCATGCGTGCCGGATCACCCGGCACGACATGCGAAACAAGAAAAGTTACAAGAGTAACACCTAAGAGAACAATCAGGAGCTGGCTTAGCCATTTAGCTAAAAATTTGATGCGACTCATTCTGCTACCCCATTTACTTGTTAATCGTTTGGAAATTATACATATCCTCAAGCATTGGGTTAAAGACAAAACCTTGCACAGATTTCCGCATAGGTAATTGATAGTTTTTCTGTACTAGGAAGACATAAGGGGCATCCTGCATAATGAGCTCCTGGGCCTGTTTATACAGTTCCGTTCTTTGGACCGGATCATTAATACTGGCTGCTTGTCGGACAAATTGATCAACTTTGTCATTTTTGTAGAAGGCTCGGTTGCCGGCTAAACCGAAGTTTTTGGAATCAAACCAGTAATTCATAAACATGTAGGGATCGGCATAATCAGGACTCCAAACACCTAGCGTCAGTTCAAAGTCCCCTTTATCAATTTTTTCCCGTTGAGTAGCATAAGCAATTTTTTGCAGGTTAACTTTAATTCCGATCTCAGCGAGATTATTTTGGATGATTTGAGCTTCTTGCTCCCACCAGGCTTTACGATCAGAATACATCAAATTAAATGTCAAGTCCTTGACTCCGGCTTCCTGTAAAAGAGACTTAGCCTTTTCAAGGTTTCTGGTATACTGGAATAAGTCTGGCTGATAACCCCATAGCCCCTTCGGAATAGGACCGCGCATTTGGGTAGCATTTCCCTGCCAAACACTGGAAATAATCCCCTGATAGTCTATAGCATAAGAAATCGCTTGCCGTACTTTAGGATTATTAAGTGTCGACTTTTGAGTATTTAAGTAAACATAATCGACCATTAGACTTGGTGTATCGAACACCACTAAATCCGCATTTTTCTTTAATTCTTTGATTTGATCAACCGGAATACTTTCAGCTATGTCAACATCGCCTTTTTCCAAAGCCATGCGCTGTGCCGATGGGTCTTTGATGATTTTTACCATAATTGTGTTTAACTTAGGTTTTTCACCTGGGTAATTGGGATTAGCCGTTAATTTAAGATACTGTTCCGGAACCCACTCCGACAAAATGTAAGCACCACTACCGGCAGTGTGAGCAGCTAACCAGTTTTGTCCCATATCCCCATCCTTCTCTTGCTTCATAACAACAGGGTTGACTATTCCACCGCCATTAGTCGCTAAAGTAGAAAGGAAGGGAGGAAAGACGGTTTTTAGTTTAAATTGTACGGTTTTCGGATCAACTGCCGTTACACTTTCCAAACTTGGAAATGCATCAGATGGTCCTTTTTTTACGTTCATTAACCTGTCAAAGGAAAATTTAACGGCTGCAGCATCTAAACTTGTACTATCTTCAAATTTAAGATTATCGTTCAGATGAAAGGTCCAAGTTAATCCGTCCTGTGAAACATCCCATGACTTCGCTAAACCAGGTTCGACTTCAGTACTACTCCCTTTGAAGTTAACAAGACGCTCATAAGCAGGATAACATATTTTCCAGGCTGAATTGTCCATGGCCACAGCAGGATCAATTGTCCCGAAATCCGCCGCAGTCGCTACCACCAAAGTTTTATCCTGTGTTGAAGACGCTTGAGGTGTATTCGCTGACTTAGCACAACCGACTAAGTTCGCCAACACCAGGAAACTAAGCACCAGAACCAATACTCTTTTCATTTTGCTCTCCTCCACTTCTTAAAATAGTTCTAAAAAATTTTTATAGTAAAAATATATTGTTCACCCCCTTTATTTGGCGACCTTAAAGCAACTTACTAACAATGTTCAATGTGGTTAAATTTTTTTAATGTGAGTGAATAAAAAAACAAAAACAAACCAGTTCGGGCTTTTGCAGCTCGAACCTGATCTCTCTATATACAACAAAGGCTCCAGACAAATTACTCTAAAGCATTGTGTCAGGAGCCTCATTGCTCTTAGATATGAAAGGAAAAAAGTCCTTAAGATAAAAGGAACTTAAATATTCCGAATATTTATATATTATTATATTCTTTACAATCTCAATGTCAAGGGTGGAAAATAATTGTATACAAAATACCTATTTAATGACCGCATTCATCATCTTCTTAAAACTCTAGTCCTTTTTGGATTTTCTCACAGTACTCTTCAGACTACAAAAATTTAGTCAAATAAAAAAAGCAGTTCATCAATTAACTCGAGCTCGTCCAAGGTAAGCCTCATGGATAGATGAGTCGGCAATTATTTCCTCAGAATTGCCACTATGTGTAATCCCGCCTCTTTCCATCACCATGACGCTGTCAGCCACTTTTAGAGCTGATTTGGTATTCTGCTCTACGAGGACTATCGTGACTCCGGTCTTTTTTAACTGGACCAAAATGGACATTATTTCCCGTACTACTAAGGGAGCTAACCCAATCGAAGGTTCATCCAACATCAAGAGGGCAGGACGAGACATTAAGCCTCTCCCAATCGCCAACATCTGCTGCAAGCCACCACTTAAGCTGCCCGCCTGATCACTCTCTCTACCTTTCAAAGCCGGAAAAATCTCTAGTATTTCTTGGACATCGTTCCTTAATCCTGGCTTACTTATGCGGTAACGGTGAAAAGCCCCCAACATCAGGTTGTCTAGGACACTCAAGGTGCTGAAAAGTTCTCTTTTTTCCGGAACTAGGCTGATCCCTTGCCTCACAACTTGTTCCGTCTTGTGGCCGGTTATCGATTTACCTTTAAAAATTATCTTCCCTGTGGCAGGCCTGTACAATCCGACTACAGGATCAATAACAGCCACAAAATGATCCAAACTAGTAGATAGAATTTCTGATCACTGTCAAAACTAAGACTGCCGATGGAAAGATTGGGGATCCCGCTGATTCCTGACGGTCCTCCGGTTAGTTCGCCGCCCTCGTTGAAGAAAATATGCACCAAAATCCCAAAACCGAGGGTCGCTAAGGCCAGATAAAGTTCACGCAACTTCAAGGTTTGCCGGCCGATGAGCCCTGCAATGATTCCCGGCAGGATTACTGAGGCCAAAAGCGCTAAAAGTGTGGGCCACTGAAACTGAGTTGTCAGTATTGCTGCCGCGTATCCGCCCAATCCAAAAAATGCAGCATGCCCAAAGGATACCTGACCTGCATATCCCATCAGGATTCCTAAGCCCTGTACGATAATTGCATAAAGACCGATGATGACTAGCGTGCTGTACAGGTAATTACTCTCAACAATCAGAGGAATTATGAGCAGTAGCAGTAGTAGGATCAATCCCCGCTGATTTTTTAGTTCCATTTTATAACCATGCCTTTCGCCTCAACCTCTCATCTACAAGTTTATAAAATCATATTTTCCTCTCTCTGATCGCCCCAATAATTCCCTCCGGTCGAAACAAGAGAACTCCCAGTAAAATAATCATGGAAATAGCATCTTTTAACCACACGCCTGAAATACCGACAAATCCCTGCGTCTTTTCCAACTCTTCCCTGATTGCCACACGATCCGGACCGGCCTTCTCTAGGGCACTTACTAACAGATTGAAGGCATCCCAGGCATATCCTCCAAAGGAATTAGGCTCAGCATTGTACTTCTTGGCATAATCTGCGATGTAACTTTCCAGTACTTTTTTCTGGGGATCATTATCCGGGATTTGCTGAGCCACTGAAAGTTTTCCGATCGGCAGGAGAGCACCATCGGCTGCGCCTTGAGCAAGATCAATGAATTTTTGATTCCCTACCCCATGGCTATGAATCAGTGGAATCGCAAGACCTATGTCTTTGAAATTCTTGGTCAGAATGGAGGCCGAAGGTGGGATGGCCCATACTATCGCGACTTGAGCCCCGCTCGCCTTAACCTTGGTTAGCTGCGGCGTCATATCCTTGTCATTGGCATCAAATTTTTCTTCAGCTACGATATTGATCCCGCTATCCTTCACAGCAGCAGAGATTGCTTTCTTACCATTGTCGCCGAAGGAGTTATTCATATACAAAAAAGCAACGTTATTCAGGTTGTTTTTCTTGAGGTAGCTAATAATCTTACTGATCATCACAATATCACTTTGGGCTGTTTTATAGACCCATTGCCGCTCGCTAGTCGGCTCTACAATACTACTGGCAGCCGCCAAGGAAATCATGGGAACTTTTTCACTTTCCACCGTCTTAATCATCGCCATGGAGGTTCCGCTCGAGCTGGCCCCTAGGATGGCAAGGGCACCTTTTTCGATTAGGGTTTTAACGGCCAGAACACTTTCCGTTTCGTCACTTTTGTTATCCATGATCGTTAACTCAATGGGATGTCCTTTCACTCCGCCCTTAGCGTTAAGCTGTTCAACCATCATGAGCAAGGTGTCACGCTCAGGGACTCCGAGGGAAGATGAGTTGCCGCTAATATCTAAGACGGCCCCAATTTTGTAGGGTTCATTTCCGTTCGTACTCTTCACTGTAGTTTCCTTAGCCGGGCTGCAGGCACTGATCAGTAAGCTTAATACCAACAGAAGTGCAAGCCATAGTTTACCTTTTAATCCAGTTGTCATTTTCATGGGGATCACTCCTTACAATTTTGTTTTACAAGGGTCAACTTTAGTTGAATGAGTCACTAAGTCATCAGCTGTTCAGCCTTTCACCTCCCTATTAACAGAATAAAGAACAAAAAAATAAACACCTCTCATCCCTAATAAGGACAAAAAGTGTTATTACGCGGTACCGCCCAGATTGGGCCTGTAAAAAAGATAGTTTTTAATGTTCGTCAGAAGGTCTTTTACGTTCTGCTACCCCTTCTCCATTCAGAACACCTGGTAAAGGAAAGATGCCCTGCTTTTCGAGAAGCTTGCGCAGTTTTTCAACCTCTCGGACGATAACAGCTGTGGGACTGTATAATCCGAGCACATACTCCCGGTATTTTCGGGCCGAAGTAATGGACGCCGCTTGTTCTGGTGTAGTGCATTCCAAGAGACTGAGTTGTAAAAAGGCGACTTGGCCAAAGGACTCTACCCATTGCTGGACAGTAAGGACAAGATTTTCGGGTAAAGGATACGTGCTTAGCTTTGTCAGTACGGATAGCACTTCATCAGCCGGCAAGCCACGTTTCAGAGCATTCATCAGAAAGGTCTTGTCTAAGCGGTATTTAAGCATTTGATCCTGCTGTTCAAGCACGGCAAATTGACTCAGTTCCCAGCGCGCAGTCCATGAGGCAGAATGAGGAAGCAAGATTTCGAAGTTTGGTTGGACATAGGCCGTATTTGGCCCATTCATCGGGTAAACGGAGTCTGTGAGATTCTTAATCTCAGCTTTATAATCTTCAAGGTTTTGCCTTCGCAACAATTTAGGAATTAGAAACTGTCCCAGTGGGGTGGCCCGGACAAAAATATCTTCTTTACACTTACCCCAATCCAGTAAACCTAGTAAGCGCAGTGGTTCAAGTAGGTAGATCACATGATCTTGCAGTAACAGGTTGCACACGTTTTTGGTTGAGATCAACGTAGTCACCATATGCCCCAAGCTTGTCCACTCAGTACAACGGGCTATTAATGGAAAGACCACGAAAAATCCTTTATTGGTAATCGAGGCAACGTGGATCGGACAAATCTGGCCAAGCAAGTCTTCTACTTTAATACCCTCTGGCAACTCCCTGCCCGCTATTGTCAAATCCAACCGTTCTCCTTTTGTCCTAAACAATTGGAAAACCCGAACTACCCTCAACAGCCAGAAAAAATAACTCTCCGCGGAAAAGAGATTGTCAGGCCGGGGGGGCACAGTCAGAGCGGCCAACACACGCTTCAAAGAGTGTTTGTTGATCTCATGAGTGCGGGTGATCAAAACCTCACCCTGCTCTATCATGACGAGAAAATTAAATATGTTATCTAACGTGCTTGGAAATTCTGCGGTATAGGATTGTTCCGGCTCCACTTTATAAAGTTCAAGTAGACCTTGCTGTTCAATAAATTGCCAAAAGGCTTCAGCAACACCTTCCTCAAGACTGAGTAAATTGGAATAACGTCCAACAATCAAGAGGCCAAGGTTTTTCCATTTGCCAAGAATCCTAACAACCTCGCTATAATCAGGCCCAAGCAGATCTGTATCTAAATAGCGAAAGCTATCCTTGTCATAATTATAAAACTGGTCAATACTCCAGTCCTTTGGTTGCCTATAGGCCGTGAAGGCAAAGAGAATTCGCTCCGTTGGATCCATACGAGCAAAATAATCCGGCCAATCCTTTGGCTTAAGTTTCTTTTGAGGAACCGCTTTCTGTTGAGGGGTTGACTTAGCCTTGGGCTTGTTATGATTGGCGGGTATATTTGAGTTCGTAGGTTTGTTGTAGTTAGGGGATTTGTTACTCGTAGGTTTATCCGTTTCAAGAGTGGGCGGCTTAAAACCTGGAGGGTATTTTTCTCCGAAAACTGGCCGCCACTTGGGAGGAATTTGTGTCTGTTCAGAAGGAGCTGATTGATGCTGATTAGAGTTTCGTTTAGAACCTGAAGATGGTTTCTTCATTGTTTAAATTCCTCCTTATTCAAGATCCTCCTCGATCATAATTTTATAGGCATACCCTTGTTCAGTCAGGAAAAGCTGCCGATGCATAGCAAACTCCTGTTCCTTCGTATCCTTGGAGACCAGACTATAAAAATAAGCTTTGCCCTCACCCTGCTTAGGTCGCAAAATTCGGCCAAGCCTTTGCGCCTCTTCCTGCCGAGAACCAAAGGTTCCGGAGACCTGAATTGCTACGTTGGCATCCGGCAAATCAATGGCAAAGTTAGCGACCTTAGAGACCACTAAACGACGCAAGCGGCCACTTCGGAACTCTTCATAGAGTCGATCACGTTCTCGTTGCGGAGTTTTACCCGTAATCAAAGGGGCATTCAGCTCACGAGCCAGCATTTCTAGTTGACGCACATACTGCCCAATCACCAACACCAGGTCATCCCGATGTTGCTCTATCAGCTCTGACACCTTGTCCATCTTGAGGGGATTTTCCGCCGCCAGCCGGAATTTCTCCTTTTCCTCGGCTAAAGCATAGTCCATACGGCGGGCTTTACTCATCGAGATTCGCCACTCCATACACTCTGCAGTGGCAATCCAGCCTTGAGACTCTAAGACCTTCCAGGGGACATCCATTTTCTTCGGGCCGATCAGGGTAAAAACTTCATCTTCCTTGCCGTCTTCCCGAACTAAGGTTGCCGTCAAACCTAGACGGCGTTTTGCCTGCAAATCGGCAGTGGCCCGAAAGACCGGCGCAGGTAAAAGATGCACCTCATCATAGATAATCAGACCCCAGTTCTTTTCATTAAAGACGTGAAAGTGACTGAAGTCGGCATCGGCGCGCGGGCGATGGGTGAGAATTTGGTAGGTGGCCACGGTGACCGGGCAGATCTCTTTTTTCTCACCACTATATTCCCCCATTTGCGCCGCTTCTAGGGTCGTTTTGTCTGCCAGTTCGCGCAACCATTGTTTGACAGCGCTGTTATTCGTCGTCAAAATTAGAGTCTCACACTGCAATTCCATCATCACACCCATACCGATCACGGTCTTGCCTGCGCCACAAGGCAACACCAAAACTCCGCTCCCGCCGCGCACTGAACCTTGCTGATGGAACGTCGCGACGGCTTCTTGCTGATAGGCCCGCAGAGCAAAGGGATCACCTTCAGGATTTTCCGTACGCCAAGCCATCGGCAAAGGGGTACCCTCGATATAACCCGCTAAGTCTTCGACGGGGTAGAAGAGTTTCATCAGGAGCTGTTTTAATTGCCCACGGGCTTCTGGGTTGATCTCTACTTGGGTTAGGGACAAGTTTAGGGAATCGTCGTTCCTCTCCCTTTCGCCGAAGGCCAGCAATAGCTTAACTTCTTTATGACGGACGATTTCCAGGAGAATCACTGGATCCTCCGCAGTCAAAAGGAGCTTATCTTCCTCTCGAACCAATTTTACCAAGCCGTAGCGACCCATGAGCTGCTTAATCTCCGTGCGCACCGAGTCGGGCAGAGGAAATTTACTGTAGCGCTCCAGACCGTCTAACACATCGGCAACGGTAACTCCACTTGAAGCAGCGTTCCATAATGATAAGGGCGTGATCCGATAAGTATGGATATACTCCGGACTTTTTTCCAATTCGGCAAAGATCGCTAATGTATCGCGAGCTTCTTCATAAAGTGGATTCTGTACTTCTAACAGAACGGATCGATCACTTTGGACGATCACAGGATTTGTACCAACTGGCATTAGTGTCTCCCTCTTCCGATAATATTCGTCATAATTATAGCATAAAAGAGCACTCCAGAGAGCACCCTTTTTACACTAAAACACGTGGGAAACGCGAGGCGATCCCAGTTTCCAGAACACAAGGACAGGTTCCTTGTTTCATCCAATTGTCGAGACCCCACTTCTTCATGTGTGGTACCCCCTACTCTGCTTCGGTACAGATAACTGAAGTTGTCATTCTAAATTTAGGTTAGATTTTGAAAGTCTGCAAAACGACTAAACTTTGTGGTTAATGATGGTGAGTTCACTGTCATCACAAAATGGACAGCGAATGCTGTCCATTTTGATGAGAAAACCACTATTTTACTAAGTCACTTACCTAAACAAACTTTGAGCGGCCGCCGAAGCCATTTGGGCTAAAGGCGTGGGGTAAAGACCAATAGCTAAGGTGATTAACATGGTAAATACCATGGTGAACTTCATCGCTCCATGGACTGGAACATCCGGTAAGCCCTCACCCTCAGCGAGGAACATCACCTTGACCACTGAGAGATAATAGTACACGGATATCATGCTCATCACAAACCCGATATAGGCAATCGCCACATACCCTTGATCCATGGCTGCCGAGAAGAGATAGAACTTCCCGACAAATCCCGCCAGGGGCGGAATTCCAGCTAAGGATAATAAGGAGGCTGTCATGACGACGGTGGCTAAGGGGGAGCGACGCCAGAGGCCTGCATAATCGGCAATCTTGTCACTGCCTTGCTTCTCTGCTATATGGGTGGCCACTGCAAAGGCACCCATATTGGCGAAGACATAGATCATCGCATA
>LADV01000181.1 GCA_000961805.1 Peptococcaceae bacterium BRH_c23
AATTTGATGAATTAAACAAGTAATAAGCTACGATGACTAATAGGATTAAACCAAACATCATTTAAAGCTCTCCCCTTTCACTCCCGTTCATCATAGTACCTCGCGAACCCACCCTACCATTTCCGTTGGTCATCATATTCCCTCCGGAATTACTCATGAATTGGTTCATTTTATCAAGGTTATCTTGCCCAATTTGTGCCTTTACTTGCGGGTCTGAATTCATGAGTTCTTGCATCACCTTAACGTCCCCTGTTTGCATTGCGCTCTGCATCTCCGTCGAATTGTGAAGATTCTGCATGGCAGTCGAATTCATCAAAGTTTGATGCTGCTCCGACGAAAAGGTTTTTTGCATAAATCCCTGCATTTGACCGAACCATCCGTTACCTTGTTGCTGGTCTGTTCCGGCCAATGCCGGTAAAGCCATGAGCCCGACGGCCAACGTTGCGGTTCCTAAGATTACCGTGATTTTTTTACTAAGTTTCTTCATTTTATGTTCCTCCCCTTAATTTTCATTTTTCTGCTTTGCGTTGTTTTATTTGCTGTACTTCCATGTCCTTAGTGTAACTCTCGGATACGATTAACTGATGAAAAAGTTGTGAATTTCTCATGAAGAGAAAACGATCTAATGACAAGCTTTAAAGATAATGTTACAATGTAACTGTTGAAGTAAAATATTGGGAGTTGATTATATGAGCGAACTTCTCTCTAGGCTTCCGGAGGAATTTCAAAAAGATATAAACTCTGCAATTGAGATACTTAAGAATGCTGGATGCAAAGAAATATTCATCTTCGGCTCATTGATCACGGATACTTACAGAGAGGATTCGGATATAGATATTGCAATAAAAGGATGTTTACCCGAAAATTATTTTGCTTTGCTAGGACAATTACTAACTACATTGAGTCGACCCGTTGATTTAATTAACTTGGATAGAGAAGATGCATTTTCAAAATACCTTGAGAGAGAAGGTGACCTTCACCGTGTCTCTTGAAAAAGCAATATCCCAAATGAATTTTGAAATACAGCAAATCAATGAACTCTTTGCTTCTTATAATGATCTGATTGAGAAGAGTAAAGGGGAGGAACCCACTTTAATAGAACTTACTGCACTTGGTTCGGTATTGCATTCCTTCTATAATGGAATAGAGAATTTATTTAAAACGATTGGAAAAAATATTGATGGCAAACTCCCTACGGGTCATCACTGGCATAGCGAACTTTTAAAACAAATGACCGAAGAGACATATAATCGCGCTCCTGTTATTTCACAGGGTTTGAAAGAAAAATTGGTAGAATACTTAGCGTTTAGACATTTTTATCGTAACTCATACTCCTTTTTCTTGAAATGGAATGAGTTAAAGAAGCTCGTAGACCCGGTAATATTAGTATGGTCAGAATGTAAGATCGAATTGAAGTCATTCATTGAGAGTCAAATTTAATTATTACTAATGCGTTTACCCCGGAATTCTATTCTGGGCTAAACGCATTTTGCAAGTGCGAATATGGGGCCCCGTGCATTGGATAACTTATTAGCGATTTATGATGTTCATAAGCGCAAAAAAAGCCACGAATAAGGCGCCTTCCGTCAAATGAGCAGTTGCAAAAGATAAATGAAGGGTAACTGCTCAGGAGACAGGAGTCAGGAGTCAGAAGTAGTATAACGAATACCCTGTTAAGTATCATAGTCTTCTCACAGTGATACTTAACAGGGTATTCGTGTGTAATTCTATGACCCAATCTTCTCTACATTGCAAACGCTCGACATTCCATGGCACAATGCAAACAGATGTGGGCACATTTTTGAGATTCCTTGTCGGCAAATCTTGCACATTCATTTCCACATGCTTCACATATACTCGCGCAAAGGCCTGCTATCGGCTTACTAAAAGAGCTACGCCGGGCAAGGTATTTGGCAGTCAGTGTACAGATATCTGCACAATCTCGTAATAGTTGTAATTGTCTATGCCTTAGATGAAGATCTTGGGAATGCATAAGGAGATGAGTAATCATGTGTTCACACGTTACTTCACAATCTTGAACAGTATTTATGATATTAGTAGGGGGCATTTGATGTGTATTCATAGAAACCATCCTTTCATACTTCTTTGATTAGATTATGGGCTTCACTAAGATTTGTGTATGTACAATTCAGTTGGTTTATCGAAATGAATGGAAGAGGACTAATCCTGTCAATTTCAGCATAAACTCATGATTCCAATACGTTTACTAGAATCAAAAAAAGCAGCTCAGGATCAATTTTAAAAATCCTCAGCTGTTTTATAGGTTAATTATGTTCATTCTACTATGGTGCATTCCTATCCCTGCCATACCCATCATTTTGTTTTCAAGAAAGCTCTGGCAGTTCCTCTTTCCAATAATTCTTCTGAGCTATCATCTTGAGTCTTGAATTTATTATTACTTGAAAGAGTAAGGTAACATAACACATAACCCAAAACAGAAAAGCCAATGGATGTTAGCAATAAATCTAGTCCTGCGATATAGACCCCTCCCTTCAAATTCAGATTTAACTATAAATGCACCATTGCAAAGAGAGCACTTCCAATTGATTTTACATCTGCCTACACTTAATTATAATTCTTACTGAATAGTTTTATTTACTTGTTTTAAACTATACCAAAACCTTTTCTTGGTTAATGTGACTTGAATCACGTTAACCAAGAAAATTAACTTAAACCCAGAAAAAATATTTTTTAATCTCACTAGAAGGCTCTCAAAGAACGGAATCATCTTCTATATATTAATAACGTATCATAGGGTTGTTTTCTGACGGTCCATTATATAAAATCAAAAATAAACTTTAACTCGGATACGGTCTCATAAAAAGGCTTTAGATTTGTAATAAAAAGGGATTTTATATCAATTCCCAGCCTTTTACTATTGTAGTCAAGTCTATAGGATGTTATATTCAGTGTCGTTGTCGTTGTTATGTTTTTAAATAAATCATATAATTTTAGGGAAAAGGAGATTTTAAATGCAAAAAAACCCAGCACGAAAAATGATGTCATCTTTGGTTTTCTTAACCACACTTTTTGTCTCTTTGGTACCCAGTTCCTTAACTGGTGAACCAAAACCTGTGCTGGCATCCTTAAGTGTTAGACCTGGTGCTGCATCCTCGCAATTGGCTGCAGGCCCAAACTTTGGCTTGGCTGTTGACGCAGACGGCAATGTCTGGTCCTGGGGTGATAATTCCCAGGGTCAATTAGGTCAAGGTAATGCCGACGAGAATCCTGTTGCCACTCCCGTCAAAGTCAAAGACCTCACAGACGTCATTTCGGTTTCCGCTGGAGGTGCCCATGCTTTAGCCCTGAAAGCCGACGGAACAGTCTGGGCTTGGGGAAACAATGATTACGATCAAAGCGGCGCTGAAGAAGCCTCACCTATTACCCTTCCTAGAAAAGTTGAAAGTCTGCAAAACATTGTAGGAATAGCAGCAGGGTTAGAGTCCAACTTAGCTCTAGCTGCCAACGGCCAAGTATGGGCCTGGGGCGGTAATGAATATAAGCAAGTAAACAATACTGACACGATAAAAATCACGGCTCCACAGATTATTGATAACCTTTCTGGGGTCGTTAAAATCGCCGTTGGCAGTGCCTGGTCTTTAGCACTCAAAAACGATGGTACCGTCTGGACTTGGGGCGCGCAAAAAGTGATCCTTGGAACAGATGGTGAAGAAGGCATGTTAAATTTCACGAACCTAACACAGGTCAATGGAATTTCTGATATTGTCAGTGTGTCGGCTGGATTTAGTCACAGCCTAGCTTTAAAAGAGGACGGAACTGTCTGGGGATGGGGGAGCAATGAACTCCTGCAACTTGGAAACACGGAACAGCAGTGGTTCGAAACACCCGTTCAAATCCCCGCCTTGAAAGATGTTACTTCCGTAAGTGCCGGCGCTTACCTGTCGATGGCTCTTAAGAAGGATGGCACTATTTGGACCCTAGGAGCCAACGGTAGCGGTCAACTTGGCAATGGCTATAAAGTTAGCGATTTGCCTATTTCTGCCGCTCCTGTAAAGGTAGTTCATGTCACAAAGGCCAATAGTATTGCAGCTGGCTATGGCTTTGCTCTCGGACGAGCCGATGGCTATGTATGGGGCTGGGGGGGTAACACCACTGGCCAATTGGGTAATGGAAGTGTTGACGCCATTACAGGAGGAGAGTACGTAGGGACTTATATTCCCACTATGGGAAAACGATATCTTAGGTCTGCTTATGGGCCTGATTTTAGCCGCTTGGCTGGCTATACAGCAGTAAATACTGCTGTCGAAATCTCCAAACAAGGCTGGCCGACTAGTTCTTCGACCGTCATCTTGGCCACTGCCTCCAATTTCCCAGATGCTCTCTCGGCGGCCACCTTGGCTCATCAATTTGATGCTCCGATTCTGCTAACGAATAGCAAAACCTTAGATCCCGCTGTTCAAGGGGAAATTGAACGCCTTAAACCTACAAAAATTATTATTGTAGGCGGAAGTGCAGTCGTTTCTGGACAAATCGAGGAAGCCCTCAAGCAAAACTACAGTGATGTCACTCGTCTGGCCGGCTGGGATCAGTATGAAACAGCCGCTAAAATCGCTGATTATTACTATTCCATTAACCCCGACGCTCCGAAAAAAGTAGTTATTGCAAATGGTGACAACTTCCCTGATGCACTTTCCATCTCATCTTGGGCTGCTTACAATCGTATTCCCATTCTACTAACCAGAAGTAAACAATTACCCGAAGCCACCTATAAGGCCCTTCAGCAGAATGCCATTAAAGACGCTATTATAGTAGGGGGTTTTGCAGTCATTAACAAGGAAGTCGCCTATGATATTATCGCGCACGTCTCAAGAAACTGGGGCCCCGATGATCAAGGTAAAAGCATTGTACGTTACTGGGGAATGGACCAATATGAAACAAGCATTGCTATTGCAAAGGGACTCCGCGCCGATATTAATACTGTCATGATCGCGACTGGAGAAAACTTCCCTGATGCACTCGCTGGATCTGCACTTGCCGCACGTACTGGTAGCCCCATCATCCTCGTTGACAAACACTTAACCAAAGCCAGTGTCCTGAACTTCTTGGCAGACAACAGCGGTCAAATTCGCGAGACTTACTTGCTCGGCGGAAGTGCAGTCATTTCAGATACTTCATTCAACTATTTGAGTAACTATTTGGCTCGGTCATAAATCTTACTCTGGATATATCCTAAGCGAGAAGTGGCTAAGATCAAAACCTTAGCCACTTCTTGCTTATACTTATTTGACCTTCTGTTGACTAATCTTTCTAGAATCTAAATGTACAATCCCTATCCCTTAGCTCAATTCCCTCCACAAGATCCCAAACAAGTAGAACTCAATGTCTTAGCGAAGAATCCTAGGAAATGCCTAATTTGATTGACTTCCAAGAATTCTTAAATTTAGGAATAATTTATAAACTCAAAAGTTAGGCCTGTCGTGACCCTTATTTATTGTGGGTCCTGACCAGGAACTTATCTACCTTGCCATTGATATCAATGCAGGTCCATTCAATTTCTTTTTCTCTCACCTTGGGAATAAGTCTAGCTGGATAGTACCCCAATTGATAGGGAATACGAGTTTCAATAGCCTCGAATCGGCAAGCTTTTACACATGCCATGCAGTCCCAACAATCTCTCTTAGCCCGACAAAAGGCTTTCTTTTCCTCATTTAATTCCATCAAATCTCCGGGACATATCTCTTCACATTTTCCGCACCCTTGGCATTTATCTTGATATACTATTGGTGGCATCTTGTCACCCTCCTCTTCTTTAAGCTTTTAAGCGATCACCTGAGATTATTTGTTCATAGGCTCGAGTAAACATTTCTACATCACCAGTTTCAGGATTATAACGGGAGTTTACAAAGCAATCAAATTTTTGATCGTTCTTTTCTGGGAAATCTGCCCGGGTCTGCCAGCCTGCCCATCTGGTTTCTTCACGATACATCAGGTGGTGCACCAGTACTTGAGCCACATCTAATCGGTCAATGACTTCGTGAGCATCCATCAACTCATGAAGATCGATGGCGATTAGGTATTTGACTTGATCCTTCAAAATCTTCAGGTTACGTAGGGCATATTCCAGACCTTCTTTGTTCATTCTGAAAAACTGGTGTACTCCCCCGGCATATTCATCCATCAACCGCTGGAGCCTTTCTTCCATTTCGCGAGGTTTAACACCATCACCCACGGAAATATTGCGGAAACCCGGTGCAAAAATCCTATCTTTCTCTTGGGAAATTTGCTCCTCATTAAGGCTTCCCTGCTCGACACTAGCTACATAGTCGACTGCAGCTCTAGCAGACAAGAGTCCCTCAGCGGCACAACCACCCACAAATTTATTGGGTGTGCCACCTGCCACATCACCACAGGCATATAATCCGGGTAAGGTAGTCGCTCTTTTTACATCAACCCAGTAACCGCTCGCCGTATGCCCTCCGACAATGTAGGGGTCAGAACCATAAATTTCGATGGGTTCCTTCTTTAAATCCTGGGCTCGGCTGGCCAGAAATAAAACATAACTGGGACGCTCGTTTAGATAATCGTATTTCATGTCATGGATTTGGTCTGAAGTCATGTGGGTGGTATCCACATAGCAGGGACCACGACCCTCACGCCACTCATCCATCGGCGCGTTAGCCCGGATATAGCGGGGAGCGGCATCCCCACCAAGGTGAGCGTAACGGGTTTTTAGAATTTGCTCGCCCTTGCAGTTAATCATGGGTGTTTTATAACCCACTGAAATGGTATCGATGGGGCCATTAAAATCTTTTGTTCGGGTGGCACACCAGCGCATTTCAAAGGTGGTCATTTCAGCACCTTGACGGATACCAATCGCAAAACCGGTCCCTACATTAAAGGGGGCATACCAGAGCTGGTGGTGGCTGTCATTACCATCGTTTTGATAGGGCTTATACAAACCAGCTGCGCCACCAGTAGCTATAATGGTGGCCTTAGCTCGTATGATGTATACCTTGCCGTCTCTCACACCAAAACCAATAGCGCCAATGACTTTATTGCCCTCCATCAGGTAGTTGGTAGCGACTACACGATTTATGATTTCACAGCCAGTTTGACGGGTCTTTTCTGCCAAAATAACTTTCATCTCAGAACCACTGATCGTGATATCCCATTTGCCTCTAGTTTTATATTCATCGCCGTCTTCTTCATATTTAATGGGCATACCCCACTCTTCCCATTCTTCGATAGGCTTGTTTAAAACTTCTGCCATCGAAATGGTCAAGTCTTCGCGGATCAGCCCACCGGCCTGAGAACGACTCCAACGCACGAAGTCTTCGATGGTACGATCTTTTTTAATATAGGTGTTAATCGCATCCATACCACCAGCTAGGCATCCACTGCGGTCGATGTGTGCTTTCTCCATTAAAGTCACTTTCAAATCAGGGTTGAGACGCTTGGCTTCAATGGCAGCGAAACAACCGGCATTTCCTGCTCCGATAATTAGAATATCAGTTTCAATGCGGACCTCTTCAATTTTTTCCACGGATTGGGGTAAACTTGCTCTTGCCATTTAAATTTTCCTCCTTTAAATAAGTTATGGAGTGGGCACCCAGATGGGATAACCTGTGAATGCATACCAGGGCACCATGATAAAGACCATATAGAGTATCACCATTAAGGTGAAGGGAGCACCGACTTTAACAAATTCACCAAAGGTGAATTCTTCAGTTCCATAGGCGATTAGGCAGGCAGTCACTGAGATAGGCAAGACAAACGCGTAACTATCCACATTTAACACCATCATCGTAAAGGCAACCGTGTTCAGCTCAAGCATAGGAGCCATTGCTGCTACGATAGGAGCCAGCAGAGTTACAGCCGCAACGTTGCTCACAATGCCTAAACGGCTGATTTGGACTACCACACAGATGAAGATACTAACACCTATCCAACCCCAAGCTGGTGCTAAACCAACCAGGTGAGAGGCAATCCACTTGTCCACGCCTGTCTTTTCAAAGGCGGATACTAGGGACAGGGAACCACAGAGCAACAACCAGGTCCCAAAGATTGTATTGGATTGAACCTTTTTCCAGGAGAGATTGGTAAGCCCCGGAATAAAGAGTACCATCACGGCTACCAGAGCAACTAAGGCCATTTTATAACCATGAATTTGCTCGGTCGCCCACAAGGAAATTGCAATCCCAAAGGTTACTAAAACAATCCATTCAGCAGCATTCATTTTACCCATGGCTTCTTTTTGGCGTCTGATTTCAGAGATTCCGCCAGGGACTTCAATATTTTTAGATTTCATGATCCAATTGACCCAGTAATACATGATTACCAAAATACCCAGCAATGGCCAATTCATCCAGCCCCAAGTACCCCAAGTAATCACGTCTTTTTTCACAGCCTGATTAATGGTTTGGGCTATGATGACATTTGACATATGGCTGTGCATCAGAATAGTCCCGCTAGCTAGTGAGGCGAAACCGATCCCGACCATCGTAAATACTTTTCTTGCCCTAGCACCTTCGCCCGCTTTCTCAAACAAACTGTTTAAACCTTGAATAATCGGTAGGAAAAGTGCACCTCTAGCATTGGTGGCAGGAACGAGTACGGCTGTAACCAGGTGAGCCCCGATTATACCTTTTAGAACACTTCCAACGTTAGGTTTAACTTTTGAAACAATACTGAGTGCAATCCGCTTGTCTAAGCCAGTGGTCTGCATAACAGCAGCTAGAATAAAACAGCCAAGAATAAGGAAGGTAACGTTACTGGTAAAGCCACTAAAGGCTTCGGGCAGCTTAGTAGCTGCTCCGGTCAGGGATAATAAGACCGGTATCATTAGGCCGGAAACTGCTAAAGGCAATCCATCACTCAACCAAATAATTGTAGCCCAACCCATCACAGCCAAGGCTGCTCGACCACCCTCATTAAGGCTCTCGGAAGTAGGAACCAGAGTTAAGATTGCTGCAAATACTAACCAAGACAAAATAAATCCTAGTAAGGCCTTCTTACTTTTGTCCGTTTCGATAGATTTCTCCTTAAGATCCGTACTCTGTATCTTTGCTTGTAAAGCAGGCGACGACATGTACAACCCCTCCATTTCTTCGTATGTATTACTCACGATAACCTTAATCCATCTATTGACCTGTTAATTCATCCCTCCGCCCTTCGTTTTCTTTCTATGTGAAGATTTTAACAATAACTATCGTTGGTTAAAACCAAACTAAAGACACTTTTCTGTCATGTTAACGACATAAGTAATCCAGCCGACAAAATTAAAGTCTTTCAAAGGACTCTAATTTTGTCGGCTGGATTACAAGGTGAATTATGTGCTATTTAATTCAATCGTATCAGTCCCACTTCTATTAGTGGGACTGATAACCCATAACTTGTTTTGTTTCGGTATCCAACTTTAGTTGAACGAGTTCACTATTCCTGTATCCATGTTTTTAGCTTGTTTGGGTTCACACCAACAATCTCTCGTCCTTCATATTGGATGCTCCCGTCTTCCTTAAGCAAGCTGAGTAGAGACGAAATTGTTTGACGTGCTGAACCTATGACACAGGCAAGTTCCTCCTGAGTAACCCGTAATCGCACATGAATAATACCATCTTCACCTTTACTCCCTGCACGTTCTGCCATACTTAACAGAAGAATAGCTAGCCTCCCTTGAATGGGGTTCATGATAAAATCATAGATTGTATTCTGCGCTTCCCTCAACCGATCACTCATCAGTGTGATTAACTTCTCGGAAAACTCAGGCATTTCGACGAGCATCTTTTTAAAACTATCCTTCCAGATAATCAAAATAGAGACATTATCCATTGCCTCGGCACTATACTCTCTTAAATTGATATTACTGAGTACTTCAGCTAGACCAATAAAGTCACCAGGGTAACGGATTGCAACAGACACCTGACGACCGTCCGATGTCGTACGGTAAATTTTAACCAAACCACTTTTAATATAATAAACCTCATTGGTCCTTTGGCTGGTTGAAAAAATAATCTGCCCTTTCGGGTATTTAATTTCTGAAGCTATCTCATTTAAATACCTTAGTTCTCCATCTGTTATCTGAAACATTATCTTTGCTACCTCCTAATGTCATAATGTTAGGACTTATTCTAGCTCATTTCATGACTAGTTCATAGAGCTGGAAACTTTTTTAAAAGAAATGTCTTCCTTAAGGTAAATCTATGTACGGTCAATTACGAAACTTTAGTGAAGTTATCATAAAAGAAAGGACCCCGATATCTTCAGGGTCCCTCAACTTCTCACTATTTACTCTTTGGATGGGTTGGCGTCTGTTTCTGCGATGTTTATTAAGTCACGATCCTTATGTTCAAATTCTTCCGCAGGGAGTTCGGACATCAGATTTGCCTTTTTCAAAAGCGAAAACGTCATCCTTTTGAGTTCATCCGTCTTAAGTTCATAAAGCTGTTCTCGGCATTTGACATAGATATTAACAGCATAAAGGGCTAACTCATCTACTTCTGATTCAAACGTCAGCAACTCATCATATAGCTGGTACTGTCTAATTTCCTTTTCCAGTTCTTCACGAACTACCTTTTTGAGGGAAAATACAAAGGTTAGCGCTTGTGCTGGAGTGAAATCCTGAATCGCCCTCACTCTGATAATATCATCGAGAAAGGGCAACTCCTCTGCAAATCCTTCCCCAGCGATTAGGGCTTCCAGGATACCATTTATCCCCTGAGAGAACGTATGTCCCACTGGATTAAGGAACCTATCCTTTTGCTTTTTTAAAAAACCTGAGCTATCCACGGGATACGTTGCCATGATGGCATCGAACCACCTTTGGAGAATAACAGGTCTCTTTTCTTCCAGAAGCTTTTTTAGCTTCATGTCCATTTATTACCACTCCTTGTTGTTAAGCAAGACATCCCAATAGGGTGCCTACTAAAAAATGATCAATGACCCCTTTTTAGGTCAAATTAATAAAGTGTATTCTCTCTATTATGAAGCATATTATGTGAAACAACAACTTCTCTTTTGCAAACTGCTAAGTGATTTCAGCAACATTATCAAGAACCGGGAACTATTTAATTATAAACTACAAAAAGACGACCCCTCTCGGGGTCGTCAGCTAACAAACTCTAAAATTATTAGTCTTAAGGTGTAACGATACTTGAGCCTAAAAGACCATCTCTGACTAAATTAATAACTTTGATGCACCATTTTCAGCTGCTGTCGACGGGCTAAAATCGAAAGCGAATAATTAAGGACAAAATAAGTTGAAGCAATCATGCCAAAAACGGCAAAGACCTGACTGGTCGAGCCGTGTTGCCCCAAAATAATCATACCTTTACCAGTTAGATCTTCCACGCCTACAACCCAAACAAACGATGTATCCTTAATGACCGTTATAAACTGAGATACTAAAGGTGGAATCATCTTGTGCATGGCCTGTGGTAAAATAATGTGCGTTAAAGTCTGACGATAGGAAAACCCCTGTGACTTCGCCGCTTCCCACTGCCCATCGTCGATGGAGTTTAACCCACCTCGGACGATTTCAGCAATTATGGCCGAAGTGAAGACCGCGATGGCGACAATTCCTGAATTAACCGGTTTCAACGTGGTCATAAACCGAAAAACTAAAATAAAGAGCAGCATAGGAATATTTCGAACGCACTCAATGTATAAGGCAGCGATTCTCCCCAAAATTGGTTGTTTAGAGTATCGAGCAATACCCAAGATGGTTCCAAAGACGAAACTGAGTAAAATGGCACTGACAGCAATGTAGAGAGTCGTCAAAAGCCCTTGACCAAGAAAACGAAATATTTCGGGTTTAAGAATTTCTGTAATCATGTTGATACCCCCGCCTTACGTTCTAAGCGACGTGTCAGTGTCGCTAAAGGTAAACAAAGCAGGAGATAAAGCAGACCAACGACAACATACGCAGGTCCGTAATAAATATTATCGCTTGACCAGGAGTCCGCACGATACATTAGGTCACCCCCAGCGACCATAGCCAGTACCGAGGTGTTTTTAATCAAGTTCACCGCCTGATTCGTGAGCGGTGGCAAAACTACTCGGGAAGCCTGCGGCAAGATAATATGCCGCATGGCCCCCCAAAAACTAAATCCCTGTGATAAGGCCGCTTCCATTTGCCCCCTGTGGATCGAGTTGATTCCCGCCCTGACCACTTCGGCAATATAAGCGCCATGATAAACACCGACACCCAAAACACCCACTGCAAAAACAGGTAGCATCACGCCCATGTGAGGAAGCCCATGATACAGGAAGAAAACCTGGATAACAAGTGGGGTGTTTTGAATGAATTCAACGTAGATGCGACTCACAAGCTTGGCTAGTGTCCACTGAGAGGTCCCTAATACCCCAAATATAACTCCGAGTACAAGAGCCAACGTAAGGGCAAGGACGGTTACAGAAATAGTCGTTTTAAACCCCTCAGCAAATACTACCCAGTCACTGAAAAGTGCTTCCCATTTAAACAAGGCAAAAGGTCCGACCACTATTTAAGACCCCACTTTTGTTGCATTTTAACGAGTTCTCCAGACTTTTTCAGATCAGCAATCGTCTGATTAACCAATTTGGCTAATCCGTCTTTTCCCATTTTAGAGGCAATTCCATAATCCTGAGGACTAAAGCTATCATCCAAAATAATCGTTGTCTCATCCATATATCCAAATAAGATGGATCCATCTACAGAAAAACAATCCACCCGACCAGAATCTAGTGCTGTCTTAATTTCCGGATAGGTAGCGAACTCCAAGAAAGTGACTTTAGCTCCAACCTTATCCGCTTGTTCCTGAATGGCCTTCTTACTGGTAGCACTTTGCGCTACGCCAATCTTTTTCCCGTTCAAATCTTTTAAGCTCGTAAAACCAGCACTCTTTTTAACCATTAGTCTTACACCATCGACAAAATAAGGATCTGAGAAATTGTAACTCTTCTTACGTTCTTCAGTAACGGTAAAGGTCGCGATCACAAGGTCTACATCTCCACTATCCAGCAAAGGTCCCCGAGTTTTTGCCGTAACGGCTGTGGTTTCAACCTTAGCAGCCCCAATTTTCTGGGCTACTACATTAGCCAAATCAATTTCAAATCCCTCGACCTTTTCCGTCTTAGGATCTTTGTATCCGAATTTAGGTACATCAACTTTAACTCCTACTTTGAGAACACCACGGTCTTTAATGGCCTTGACATCAGCGGCCTGTTCTGTAGCGCTTGGGGTTGGTGTTGGAGCTGGTGCTGGGGTAGCCGAAGGTGCAGTCGACCCGCAACCCGTGACCAAACCTGCAACTAATAGCAAGCTCGTTAAAATCATTCCAATTTTCTTCATTCTTAAATCCCCCTCTTCATCGTTTAGTCGCAGAATACTGCGACTCTTCTTTATAGAACATCTAAGTACCACCCATGGGTTTAAAACCAAATGATGACTAACGCAAAATTCGGCTTAAAAATGACTTCGTACGCTCATTCGTTGGATTTTCGAAAAACTGTTTCGGAGTATTGGATTCGACAATAAATCCCTCATCCATAAAAATGACACGATCTGCAACTGTTTTAGCAAAACCCATTTCATGTGTGACAACTACCATGGTAATACCCTCGTGAGCCAGATCAATCATAACATCGAGGACTTCCTGGATCATTTCTGGATCTAAAGCCGAGGTTGGTTCATCAAAGAGCATAATCTTAGGTCGCATAGCCAAAGCCCGTGCAATAGCCACACGTTGCTGCTGACCACCGGAAAGTTGGGATGGATACACATTGGATTTTTCACTTAGCCCAACACGTTCAAGATAAGCCATACCATCCTTTGAGGCTTCCTCCTTTGTGACTCCCTTAATCAGCATAGGAGCGAGAGTTAAATTCTCTAGGACCGTTTTATGGGGATAGAGATTGAATTGTTGAAATACCATAGCCACTGACTGACGGACTTTAGCAACCTGAGCTTTATGTGCAGTAATTTCTACCCCATCCACCGTTACTTTACCCGAACTAGGCTTTTCCAGAAGGTTCATACATCGAATTAATGTACTCTTGCCTGATCCACTGGGGCCAATAACTACCAATTTCTCCCCCGATTTTACCGTTAGATTAATATCTTTCAAGACGTGTAGATGACCAAAATGTTTATTTACCCCTTCTAATTGAATCAAGCGGTTGCTCCTTCCATTTTGATATTTTGACCAATCTCTAATGCTAAACTATACATTTATGAAATATATAGTTATATATGTACGCTTTATTCTTCCTCAACTTGAAAAATCCTCTATTGATTGAAAAAAAACTACGAAATAATTAATGTTTAAATATTTTACTTAATCGGTCAAAAACTGTCAATTACACAAGCGATGATCTTAAAATTGACAAAAGTTTATCCTTGTTCTAAACTATAAATGAGCTGACATTGAGATCGCGCATTTGACGCGACACAAATGGGGAAGCACCTGCTATGGAACTCACGTTGGTAAACGATTCATACTTTTGAATCTAGTCAACGGGTGTGCAGGTTTCCTCTACAAAAAAAGAGACGACTTAGTCGTCTCTTTTTTTCATCGTTTCTCATCGACATGCTTCAACAAAACCTCTAAACAAAACCTTGCTGTGCACTTCCGTTTCCATCATACTTTCTGGGTGCCACTGAACTCCTAGGCAAAACTTAGCGTCTGGCTTCTCAATTCCTTCTATCATTCCATCGGAAGAACGAGCATTTTGGATAAAACCTTGAGGACTTACCGATACAGCTTGATGATGAAGACTATTGACTCCAATTTTCCCCTCAGCAAGTAATCGATAAAGCAGCGATCCTTCTAGCACGTCAACATCGTGCCAAGCGTACTGTCGTGGGGCGGTTTGTCTATGTTGCATCCCTCGAGGATACTGACTAGGAATATCTTGATAAATCTCTCCTCCAGCTGCCACCGCTAAAACCTGAATACCCCGGCAAATCCCCAAAATAGGAAGGTCATGTTGAAGAGCCAACTGAGTAAGCAATAGCTCGCTCAAGTCCCTTTCTGGAAAACATTGACCAATTCCGTGCCGAGGATCCTCTCTTAAGTACACGGGAGAAATATCCCCTCCACCCGTCAATAGCAAGCCATGAATTAAATGCAAAACCTCACTGGCCTCTTCTGATGTCCGAACAGGCGGAAGAATAAGTGGTATCCCACCGGCATTTCTAATACTCTCAACATAATAATGCCGTGGAAAGGTTTTTAGTTCTTCCGAACAATGAGCTGCTGTAATTCCTATTACAGGTTTGAGTAACATCTACCCACACTCCCCTCATGGTATCTTGGCAAACAAAAACAGCGTCGGTTTGCCTCCGCTACGCTGCCTGCCTCTTACTTCGAGCTCTATCTTAAATATCTGCTAGACCTAAACTAATCTCAATAGCTTGGTCGACTCTCAGCATAACTTCTTCATCCAAAACAGCTACTTTTTCCTTAAGACGACTTTTATCGATCGTTCTAATCTGCTCTGTCAAAATAACGGAATCTCGTTCTAAGCCACTTCGTTTAGCTCGAACTTCCACGTGAGTCGGTAATTTCGCTTTGGCAATCTGTGAAGTGATTGCGGCGATGATTGTCGTCGGGCTGAATTGATTCCCAATGTCGTTTTGAACCACAAGGACTGGTCGAGTTCCGCCCTGCTCAGAGCCGACGACGGGGTTAAGTTCTGCGTAGTAAATTTCCCCGCGTTTTATGATCATCTCTGACACTCCACAATTGTTACATCATAGTATTCTAATACTTCTTGTTCCGTTGAAAACAACTCCCTAGCTATCGATAAATTCAGTTGCGCCATTTCTAAGTATCCTTTGCGCATCTGCTCGTGGATTCCTTTTTTTCGTCGTTCGTGAAGGATGCTATTTAGCGCTTCTCGAATAAATTCGCTGCGATTTCGCTTCTCGACGGTCACAATCCCATCCACTTCCGCAAGCAAACTCTCTGGCAAACTGATCATGATCCGCTTACTTTCTGCCACGTTAGCACCCCCATCATTTAGCCATAGCTATACTCTATTATAGACAGTAAAGTGAAAAAGTGTCAACGAACTAGAAGAGTAAATCAGCCAAAACCTCATGAAAACACGGTTATTTATGCATGTAAATAATGGCAACAGCAAATTTAAGTTGAAATTTACTGAAGTTTTGTCCCTGATGATAGTATATCAGTATATCAGTGATGCTATACTGATTTTTAGAGCGAATTGAATTTAGGGTTGTTTTAAAAGCCTCTTCACCATAGTCTCATGGGCTAGTTTTTCTAAGCGGTCGTCAAGTTCCATCAAGCAAGTGTTCGGATCACGTCTTTGCAGAGCAAGTTCTAACAATAAATCAGCAAAGTGTGGGTTTTTAGGGAGGAGCGGTCCGTGCATATACGTTCCGAAGACATTGCGGTAACGAACCCCTTCCTCGCCATCCTGTCCATTATTTCCGTTACCAAATGAGACTTTACCTAATGGCTTCATTCCCTCACCCAAATGAGTTTGCCCGGAGTGATTCTCGAACCCCAATAAAGTCCTTAGCTCTGGAGACGAGTCGATACCTAAAACATTTTCATCAAGGTCCACCACGACATTTCCTATTAATCGCTTGGCACCAGCGATGGTCCAAACATCTAAAATATCCAACCCCTGAATTTTCTCTCCACTTGTCATTTGATAGTATTTTCCCAGCATTTGATAGCCTCCACAGATAGCGAGTACCACTAGGCCACTTTCTATGGCACTTCGGAGTTCATTTTCCCGGCGCATCAAATCCTGAACCAGCAAACCTTGTTCACGGTCAGATCCCCCACCAAGAAAAAGAATATCCATTCCTAAAAAGTCCAAGTCTTCACCCAACGAGGCCCTTTGAATAACGGGTTCTATTCCCCGCCAACGACAACGGGCCGACAAGGCCAAAATATTACCCCGATCTCCATAAAGATCGAGCAAATCCGGATACAGATGGCAAATAGTTAATTTCATGCGCTTGCCTCCTCTCCATGCTCCTTCACTTGAGCTTGTGACAATCCCGCCTTTTTTTGACGTTCTTGGAGAAGATCACGAAGCGGGAAAAGCAGAGTATATGTAGGTAATATAAACACAACCTCAGATTCGTTCCGATGGGTCAGTAAGTCATCGAGGGCTCCTGACAAGTTGTGCATAATAACAAGTTTTTCTTCTCTTAATCCTGCATATTTAAGCCTCAACGCCATGTCCTCTGCACGCAGACCAGTACAAACCACTTGGTGTATACGTTCCTCATACCTTCCCAATCGTTCAAAATTAACATCCCACAGCCAGGAGATATCCCGCCCATCTGCAGCTAAATCATTGATCCCGATCAGAATTCGAAGAGGCTTATCGACGCTGATCATCGTCTGAATGACTTGGTCAAATCCTGTGGGATTTTTGACGAGTGTTAACGTAATTTCCCCTGTCTGTAAATAGAACCGTTCCATCCGTCCGGCTTGAGGAATAAACTTCCTTAACCCTTTTTCGATCATGCCATCACTTAAACCTAATTGGCGGGCTGCAGTCAGTGCCGCTAAGGCATTGTATAGATTATAGTAGCCTTGCAAAGAGAGAGTAAAGGGAGTCACACCCACTCGAAACTGGAGCAAACCCTCTTCTGGACGCACGTTTTGGGCCAATATTTCAGGCTCAGGGCGCTGAAATCCGCAGCCCAGGCAGTTGAAAATCCCCAATTGTCCATAATGAAAAAGCGTGTAATCAAGGGCGGTGCCGCATACGGGACAGAATCTAGCCTCACGAGTTTCTAAGCTCTCTGAGCAGCTATCAGGAGTTCGTTCTACTCCATAATAAAGCGGCCTATTAAGTTGATTGACACCAAATTGAGCAACTAAAGGGTCATCCGCATTGAGCACGAGCACTGTCTCTTGAGGTAAAGACTCTCGAACCAAGCGAACAGTTGTGTCCAACTCTCCATAGCGATCAAGTTGATCCCGAAAGAAATTAGTAATAATTGCCAGACTCGGAGACAGTTGTTCACAAAGTTTAGGCACTGTCGCCTCATCCACTTCTAACAAGGCTAAGCTTGCTTGAGATGAACCGTTCCAACGAGTATTTTGAATCAAAGCCCCTGTGATTCCAGTCACGAGGTTTGCCCCAGCCTGATTAAAAGCAAAGCTTTTTCCCGCCTCAAGCAAAATGTTCGCGAGGAGATTAGCAGTGGTCGTTTTCCCATTAGTCCCTGTGACCATAATAATCCCTTCCGAATAAGCCCCACTCAAGTGCCGTATGATCTGAGGATCAAGCCAGTTTGCTATTTTCCCAGGTAAGGTTGTCCCCTTTTTCCCGCTGGCTAAAAGACCTCTCGTTATTATCTTACCTGCCCATAAGGCAACCCAAAAACGCCATGTTCGCTTCATGCTTGCTCCTTTAATCAATGTCTTAACCATTATCGCACCCTCACTTGTATTATCAACCAAAAACGGTTTAAACCAAACCTAGATTTTTAGTGTTCCCGTCCTTGGAGGGCCGATTATTCTATTTTACCATGAGAAGGTTACTTGTTATAAGGTAACCTAAAATTAATTTACAAATATACTGTCCATTTTGTCGAATCCATTCATAAAACAGTGCCGATTTTTTCTCATATACTGAAAAGGGCACCTCAACACCCGGCAGCGAATGCCTTTGTTTGTCAAAACAACATTCGAATGCCTTTTAAAATGCCAAAAAAATGCCTGCCGTTTGGTTGACTGATTAATTAAAACTATGGGATAATGGATTTTATGAATGAACAAATAAATACTTAGAAATGAGATGTTACGATGAACGACTTTCTCAGTGCCCTGATTTTAGGAATCGTGGAAGGGATTACGGAATTTCTTCCCATTTCCTCTACAGGTCACTTGATTATCTTCAACCAGTTTGTTGGGTTCACTGAACAATTTGCGAATATGTTTGATGTTGTGATCCAACTAGGGGCCATTCTTTCCGTCGTTGTTTACTTTCGCAAGCGACTTATTCCCTTCGGAAATTACAAATCCTCCACCAATCAAAAAATATTTGACTTATGGAAAAAGACCCTCGTAGGCGTTATCCCTGCATTAGGAATCGGATTTCTGGTCGCGGATTATATAGAAGAACGTTTGTTTAATACAACGGTTGTGGCCATCGCACTGATCGTGGGTGGACTAATATTATTATACATTGAAAACAAACGACCTTCCCTTCGCATAAAATCCATGGAGCAGCTCACTTATAGAACTGCCTTTTTCATCGGTATTATTCAGTGTTTAGCCATGATACCAGGAACCTCGCGCTCAGCCTCTACCATAATCGGAGCCATGTTATTAGGCGCTTCAAGAGTAGTGGCCGCTGAGTTCTCTTTCTTTTTAGCAATTCCGACGATGGTTGCTGCTTCTGGCTACACCTTATTAAAAAATGGGTTCATACTCACCCCGCATGAGTTTTTAGTGGTAGGGTTTGGGTTCGTCGTATCGTTTATCGTGGCCTGGGCAGTTATAGCAGGTTTTATGAGTTACGTAAGCAAAAAGGATTTCAAACCCTTTGGTTATTACCGAATTGTGCTAGGTATCATTGTTCTTGCATATTTTAGTTTTCTGTAACCCTGTATGCTAATTTAGTTAGTTTAGTCAAAAACCCCCTTCAGAGCTTGACTCTGAAGGGGGTTTTTCCATTATTACCGAATGAACCTTTTCTAAAAAGTTAATATATAAAAAATCTATAGATTACTGAATATTATGTGTATTTCCCAAAACCATATATGCGTAATAGAATTGCATTAGACGCAAGGAGCAAGAATCGTAACTAGTGATTTAGGATTATCTTTTTGATAACAGGTGTAGTGGTAATATGTTCTGCTTAATATCGTAATTACAAGAGGGGAGTAATGTTTGTGATGAAACCATTAGAAGGTCTCAAAGTCATAGAATTAGCAAATTTTGTGGCTGGTCCGACTTGCGCCAGGGCTTTAGCCAATTGGGGTGCTGAAGTAATTAAAGTGGAAAGTCTGGCAGGCGACCCACTCAGACGTATTGGTATAAATACCAAAATGCCGACCTTTCAGGAAGAAAACCCCAATTTCGACTTAGCAAATATAGGTAAAAAAGCAATTGCTCTCAATTTAAAAACAGTAGGTGGTATGGCAATCTTTGAAAAGCTGTTGGAAACGAGTGATGTGTTTATTACCAACAATAGAACGCAATCTCTTGAAAAAATGGGTTTAAACTATGAGCAGCTTCAAGAAAAATATCCGCAACTAATTTTCGCCCAAGTCTTGGGATATGGCGAAAAAGGCCCGCTTAAAGATAAACCTGGGTATGATTTTACAGCCTATTATGCCCGGGGAGGGCTGCTAGGGACATTGTATGAAAAAGGTACTTCGCCACTAAATCCTGTTCCCGGGTTTGGTGATAATCAAGTGGCAATGTCTCTGGTAGGCGGAATTTTAGCTGCTTTGTATAAAAGAAATAATACGGGTTTTGGCGATAAAGTTACGGTAAGCCTTTATCATTCTGCACTATTTGCCATGAGTACTGCCGTTACATCCCTTCAATATGGATTTACTTTTCCTATAAGCCGAAAAGAAGTAGGGAATCCGTTTTTAAATACCTATAGGACCAAGGATGACCGATGGCTGCAACTAGCAGCTCCGGAGTATGAGCGATTATTCCAGGGGATGATGCAAGCAGTCGGTCGAGAGGATCTCATTAGCATTGAGAAGTATTGCAAATTTAATAGTATTTCTGAAAATACGACGGAAATTATCGAAATTATCGAAGCGCAAATCGCTAAGAAAACTGCGGACGAATGGATGGCTATATTTGAGAAATTCGATATTCCTTGTGAAAAAGCACTTTTATGGGACGAAATTTTAAACGATGAACAGGCCTGGGAAAATGGATTTTTGCACGAAATGCACTATAAAACTGGCAATGCGGGAACTCTCGTCGACCTTCCTGTGAAATTTGCCAGCCTGGGAAAAGTAGAGCATCAGAGAGGACCACTCATTGGTGAGAACACTGTTCAGATATTAAAGAATCTTGGCTACTCTGAGGATGAAATAAGTAAAATGACTGAAGCGAGAGAGATTGTTTGAGAGGGATATCCTGAAATTTAGTGGTAGGGCGGGAATGTTATGTATACTTTAGGTGTTGATATTGGGTCTACTACGTCTAAAGCTGTCATTTTGAAAGACGGTAAAACAATTGTGAAAAAAGCGCTTGTACCTTTAGGCACGGGAACAAGCGGTCCTTCACAGGTGTTTCAAAAGCTATTTGCAGATCAAGAGCTAAAACAAAGGGATATTGTGAAAACAGTCGTAACAGGGTACGGCAGAATGACCTTAAGTATGCTGCTACAACCGCAATAAGAATCCTAAGGGCCGTAACGAAACTAAAGTTTCGTTACGGCCCCTTTTCCTCAAAATTTCTTTTACTAAAACGCCTTAAACCCATTAATGCTCTGATTAACAAACATATCCAGTATCGGACCTAGTGCAAAGCTTAAGAAAAGGCGAAATCCCTCAGCCAAGACAAGCGCTACCCCTAGGCGAAGTAGAAACTGTCCCCCTCGAGACGTGGAACGCCGTAGAATACCGTTAAAATCAAGGGCTCCTGCAGCAACCCAACCGAGCACCAGGCAAAGGATAAAAAAAGCATAACTCATCCCAGTTGTTAGATCAAATATGGCCATGGCACTCCCCCCTTGCCACAACTTATGATGGGTCAAAGGGTTTTATGTATCAACAGTGCTCTATTTCCTAAGATCACAATAAAATATTTTCGATACGCGCGTAGGTGTTCATTTGAAAACAGTGGAAAAGTCAATTACTAATCCATTAAGCTGTTCAACCCTGATTTGCTCATCTTCACCAAAAACACTAGGTTTGATCCTTTATAAAGTTTTAGAATTTGGTTCACTCAGCTCCAGGCTTTGCCCAAGGGCATCCTCTGCAAGACCCAGATAGACTCGAGGGACTCGTTTAGAAATTCCACAAACGACTTCATAACTGATGGTGCCAAGCCACTTTGCCATTTCCGTAGCAGTAATTTGCTCATAGTCATCTTTCCCTAAAATCGTGACAACATCGCCCACTTGGACTCTTGGAATTCTGGTTACGTCAAGCATAGTCTGGTCCATGCAGATCCGCCCAATTACCGTAGATCGCTTCCCATGGACTAGCATTTCGCCGTGATTGGAAAGCCCCCTTCGCAGCCCATCCGCATACCCTAGGGGAATAGTTGCCACGCGTGTAGGATAAGCGGCTTGGAAGGTGCGGCCATAACTCACCGTTTCTCCTGTCTCAATCGTTTTAATATGAGTTACTTTCGCCTTCCAAGACATGACTGGTTCTAAACCGGCAACTTCTCCAAGTTGAGAGGACGGTGTAAAACCGTAAAGACTAATTCCTGCACGAACAAGATCTAAGTGAGATTCCGGAAATTGGATGAGAGCAGCACTGTTCGCAGTATGCTGTATTGGAATAGTTAGTCCGAGTTCTTTTAGTTTATCACAAAAGGATTGGAAGCTCTTGAGCTGTATCCGAGCAAATGATAGATCTTTGTGATCCGAAGTGGCAAAGTGAGTAAATATTCCTTCGATTTTAAGATTAGGAAGATCCGCAATCTTCAGGATATCCTTATAATCTTCTTCTCGAAACCCTATTCTGCCCATTCCCGTATCAACTTTGATATGCACTCTCGCTGTCCGTTTAAGTCTCAGGGCAGCCTCGGAGAGCGCTTTAGCCTGAGCCAATCGGCTAATGGCCGGAATAATCTCTTCCTTAACTAAACTATCCGAATCTTCAAGCTCGGTAACCCCCAGGACCATTACCGTAAGCTCAGGAAACACCGCTTTAATTTCCAACGCCTCTTCCAAGAGGGCCACACCATAGCGTTCTGCTCCACATCCCTTGAGGGTTTTCACTACGGGAATCAATCCATGCCCGTAAGCATCCGCCTTGACGATCGGCATCATTTCACTTTGGGTATATGCTTTAAGCTTAAAGTAATTTTCTCTCAGAGTCTGTAAATTTACCTCAGCCCAAACCTGTCGCCCCATTATTTATCCCCTCTTCCTCTTAACGCTTCGGTTCTATGACATGACGAGCTTTAGGAAGTTGATCCGCCACTTCCGAAGCTGTGAACCCGGACCACCCATACTCATTAGCTAGATCATCTGCAGCTCTGCCGTGTAAATATACACCCAGACAAGCTGCCTCTAACGGAGGAACCCTTTGGGCCAACCAAGCAAGAATGCTGCCTGTAAGAACATCTCCAGTCCCCCCCGTTCCAAGTCCGGGATTCCCGGTAGGGTTGAAAAACGCCCGACCATCCGGTGAGGCAATAATGGTCACAGAACCCTTTAAGACGACCACTGCTTCCCACTCAACCGCTTTGGCCACCGTAATGTCCAAGCGATTGCGTTCGACATCTTCAACACTACATTGACATAGTCGGGCCATCTCACCCGGATGGGGTGTAAGAATCAAAGGCCCTCGCCCACTTCTCAACCCTAGTAAGCTAGGCTCCGCAGCGACTAAATTAAGCGCATCCGCATCCAAGACAACCGGACAGCTTAGATTTCTGAGGATTTCTTCGAGCACTGGGATAAATTGCAGATTCTGACCTAAGCCAGGACCCATTGCAAGAGCCTGCGCGTTTCTAGACTGCCTATTAATCACTGACCAAGCTTCTTCATTTAGGTAATCCTCTCCAGGAGCGTGCCAAACGGTTGCCTCTGTAAGGCAGGCATCTACATCGTTGGCAATTCCCTCTGCAGTCACGATTTGCAACAGTCCAATCCCACTACGCAAAGCACCCCGTCCTGCCAGAACCGCGGCTCCGCTCATCCCCTTAGACCCTGCCACAAGAATCCCTTTGCCATGGGTTCCTTTGTGACCTTTTAGTTGACGTACAGGAAGACTAGTGCGTATATCCTCATCCATCAAGACAAAGGTCGATATTCCTTCATCTTCTAAGTATGCGTCGGGAATAGAAATTGGATCCACTATAACCCGTCCACAATAATCTGGGCCTTCACCGAGAAAAAGACCCCATTTCGGAAGTCCAAAAGTAACAGTGGCTTGGGCGCGGACCGCTGTACGGTAAACATTACCCGTATTGGCCTCTACCCCACTGGGGATATCGATGGAAATCACCCATCCTGGAGAATGGTTTACTTCGTCCACATATTCTTCTATTAAGCCTGGCAAAGCACCACGCAAGCCAATTCCATAAAGTGCATCCACGACAACATCTGCTTGAGCGAGAGCTAAACGTGTTAAGCGGCGTTGCTCTTGGCCTTTAATCTCGAACAATTTTCCGCTAGTACCTTGATATAGACGTAAATTTAAAGCAGCATCTCCTTTAAGTTCTTCAAGTCCAGCAAATAACAAAACGGTAACATCCATGCCCTGGAACACAAGATGGCGTGCAACAGCTAAGCCATCTCCGCCGTTATTACCCTTTCCAGCTAGAATCACTGCTTTTCGTCCACTTAATTCTCTCTGCTCTTGATGATTAAGAAGATTACGTCGAATCTCTTCAACGACTGCCCAGGCTGCATTTTCCATCAGGAGCAAACTGGGGATACCATAATGATGAATCGCTTTTTCTTCGATCTGACGCATTTGTTCTGCGCTGACCACACGCACATTCCCCACCCCGGTTCTCTCTCAATTTAAGACTTCACTTGTACTTCTTATGCTGTAGGGATCCATGAATTGCCCCTAGCTTTTCGTTCAGCTTAAAATCGCAAAGGCCATCGCTTGGGTTCGATTATGGGTCAAGCTTACCCTTACTTGGGACCCGCCCCTGGCTCTGACTTGATTCATAGCTCTAGAACTGAGATAGACCAGAGGCTCTCCGCTTAAATCATTCAAGATTTCTATATCGTGCCAAGATAAGCCGCTAAGCCCTGTCCCTAAGGTCTTTAGAATAGCCTCTTTGCCAGCAAAACGAGCAGCATAACTCTGGATGCCTTTTCCCAGTAAGTTCTCACGCTCTTGGATTGTGAAAAGACGCTCAAACAATTTAGGTTGCCTCTTATAGGCCTGAACGACTCGTTCTATTTCAATAATATCAATACCTGGATACATCGTGCCTACTCCAAATCATAGAATTAACTTTAATTTTTGCTGACCCTCAGCTGAGCCAGCTACCAGTAAGACATCTTCTCCCCGAAGGACAAACCCTGTCTCCGGTGAAAACTGCTCAAGGCCGTCTCGAACCACCGCTACAATGGTGGTTCCTGTACGCTCCCGGATTTTCAATTCTTTCAAGGTCTTGCCAATGGCCGGTGAGCTTTTTCCGATTTCTACTTCTCCGATATCCATCCAACGAGACATTAAACGATCTGAATAACCTAAAAACTTGTTCAGATGACTTTCAATCTTTAAGTCATTTTCACGCCTTTGATCCATCAGCTTTTTCAAATCTTCTACAAAGACCTGAATTTCTCCTTTTTGATCAAAGGATTTAACAAATTTTTCAGCCATAGCTTTCGATGTTACCGTAATTCCTACGCCTTGACTGACCATCACCACACCGACATTTTGCAAAACGGCGATGGCCCGACGAATGGTTTCTGGAGATACATTATACCGCCCTGCTAAAGTAGAACGGCCATGTATCCTTACTCCCTCATGGTACTCCCCCATCATAATGGCGTGGGCTATGTCAATGGCGATTTCTTGATAACGTGCATGGTCCAATATGTTCAACCCCTTATCGTACTTCCTGGTTCGAATTTCCAATGAATTTCATTCTATTATAACATAGCCAACATCAGCTGACATCATGCTATTGACGGGTAACAACTTATATGCTATTATTAGGTTGTTAGTAAAAAAATGTTATATTAAACTGCTGAATTTCCCAAAGGGAAAACGGGGGAACCATTCTTGGGGTGAATCGCTAAACGCGTAGAGCATGTTTCAGCTCGAACCCGACAGCTAACCTCGTAGGCGTTGAAGCACGTTTAACGTGATATTCTGCGTTATTACCGTTGGGAGCCGTTATATATAATCGGTTCTTTTTTGTTTGAAAAAAGAACCCAACTGTTATCCCCCCAGGCCAAACTAAGGAACCCATTCGGAAATCTAATTTCAAGGAGGGATATAAATGTCCGTTCAACTACAAAACCGTCCAGATGCCTTTCGTCAATACGCACTGAAGCGAGCAGAAGAGCTTAAACAAATGATTACCCCATATTTAACCCAATCGGAGAGTATTCCGACTGGATCCGTTTGTTCAGAAATGTTCGAAACTCGTCGAGCAAAGATTCTAAGCTATTTCGGCGCAACGCCTGAAGACTGGGAAAACTGGCATTGGCAAATGACCCACAGAATATCAGATTCCCATGTCCTAGATTCGTTACTACCCTTAACAGCTGAGCAACGCATTGAACTTGAACGTGTTGGGAAAACCTTTCGCTGGGCTGTATCTCCTTATTATCTGAGTTTAATGGATGATACTGATCCCTTTGATCCTATTCGGCTACAAGGATTACCCACCCAGGCAGAACTTTTTGATAATTTTGGTGAAGAAGATCCCATGGGAGAGGCAATTACATCCCCTGCTGCCAGCATAACACGACGTTACCCAGATCGTTTAATCATCAACGTCACTAACATGTGTGCTATGTACTGCCGACATTGTCAACGCAGACGAAATATTGGGGAAACAGATACCCATTCTCCGCGCCATCAGCTTAAAGAGGCACTGGACTACATTCGGGCAAACCCTGAAATCCGCGATGTCTTAGTGACGGGAGGAGATGCCTTACTACTTAGTGATCTAACCTTAGATTGGCTTCTCGGAGAACTCCACGCTATCCCCCACGTAGAAATCAAGCGCCTTGGGACGCGGGCTCCAGTCACCCTACCCATGCGCATTACGGATGAATTATGCACAGTCCTGGCAAAATACCCTCCTATCTACATTAATACTCAGTTCAACCACCCCAAAGAAGTCACAAAAGACGCTAAAGATGCGGCCGATAAACTGATTGCAGCCGGTGTGGTCCTGGGGAATCAGGCGGTTTTACTCAAAGGTATCAATCATCAGCCAGAGGTTATGAAAAAACTTAATCATGAATTGCTGAAAATCAGGGTTCGCCCCTACTATATCTTCCATGCTAAAAATGTCAAAGGAACCCGCCATTTCGTTCCCAGAATCCAAGACGGAATTGCAGTTATGGAACAGTTACGTGGCCATACCTCCGGACTTGCTGTGCCAACATATATTATTAATGCCCCTAAAGGTGGAGGCAAAACACCCATTTCTCCTCAATACCTTGTGTCCCTCGATGAAAACAAAGCTGTTTTGCGTACTTGGGAAGGAAAGCACATCCAGTATGAGACGCCATAATTAGTAGAAAACGCACTCTTGAAAGGAGCTGTGCAACATGACAGAACGTCTTAATAATGACCAAATAACTCAACGGATTATGGATACAAATTCAGATCTGAAACGATATTTGAACTTAGCTCCCAGCTTCAATATAACCCCATCCACCCCTAAACCTTCGAGCAGCTCTAAAGCATTTGGTTCCCACCAACCTTTGCCCTTACGGCCTCCTCTGAGGCCATAATCTCATGTACTCTCCTCTTTCTGGCGATCTTTCGAGATCGCTATTTTTTTTATACCTGCCTTTTTCCTTGCCATGAATCTCGCCGTTCTAACTCAGCATCGATAGCATTGAGAACCTCCCATTTTTTACGGCTCCACAGAGGTCCAATCAGATCATCGGGTGGGCCGTCTCCCGTAAGGCGATGAATAACCATCTCTGGTGGTAGAATCTCTAAAATATCGGCAACCAGCGCAACATACTCCTCTTTCGACATGAGATCAAAAGGCTCGTCCTGAAAAATTGTTGCCAATGGAGTTCCCCTTAAAACATGCAGTAAGTGAATTTTAATCCCTTCTAAGGGAAGCTTGGCAACCACTTGCGCGGTTGCCATCATCTCCGCTTTCGTTTCTCCCGGTAGACCCAAGATTATGTGGGCGCAAACCCGTATTCCTCTGGCCTGCAACTGCTCAAGACCCTTGAGAAATTGGGCATAGTCATGCCCCCTGCCTATCCATTCCATCGTTCGGTCATGTCTACTTTGCAAACCCAACTCAACCCATAAATAGGTCCTTTGATTCAGTTCTTCGAGATAATTTAGAACATCCTCCGGCAGGCAGTCTGGTCTAGTGGAGATGGACAGCCCGACGACCTTCTCCTCCGCAAGGGCCTCTTCATAAATCACGCGCAACCGCTCTACCGAAGCGTAAGTATTGGTATAGGCCTGGAAATAAGCGATATACTTGGCAGTCGGCCATTTTTTCATCATTCGTGCCTTAACTTCACTAAATTGTTCATGAAGGGATAACCGTTGCTCTCCGGCAAAATCTCCGGACCCCCGAGCACTGCAATAGACACACCCACCCGTGCCCAAGGTTCCATCTCGATTTGGGCATGTAAAACCAGCGTCCAGGGAGACCTTAAAGATTTTCTCCCCAAACTTATCGCGCAAGTGTTCATTAAACGTATGATAGCGTTTCTTTTGCATAGTTAGATTCCATTCTTGTCTTATTTAACCTAGCCCACTTTCTAGAATACCAAACTTTGCTGAATTACGCGAACTTCGAAACCCAATAAACTAAAAACAACGTTGTGGAGATAGGGTAATTTTCCAGAACGTTGTTTTCGGTATCAGGGCTTTAAGGCAAAAAGCAAAGGGTTTAGTTAAAGGAATTGGAAGGTTTTTGTAGAAAAGTATTATTGTAAGGTACAGGGTTTGAAAGCGGCTGAGAAGCAAAAAGGCTATGCTGGATTTATAATAATAGGAGGTAACACCAGTTGAAATGGGAATTTGAGGGTTATACAATAAATACTGATAAATCATTGGTGTCTGTTGATCGGGTTAAGGAGTTTTTATCGGATAGCTATTGGGCTAGCGATAGATCGAAAGAGCTTATTGAAAAGACTATCCTGAATTCATTTTGTTATGGAGTATATCATGCAGAAGAGTTGGTTGGTTTTGCGAGGGTCGTGTCCGACTATTCAACGATGGTTTGGATTTGCGATGTTTACATAGATAAGAATCATTGGGGAAAAGGGCTTGGTAAGAAACTAATAGCTTGTATAATTGAGACACCGGAGTTCAAAAATATCTGGGGCTATTTGGTAACTAGAGATGCGCATGGATTGTACGAGCAGTTTGGCTTCGAAAAAGTCGAATCAAAATTTATGACTAGAAAACCTCAGTAAATATTTAAAGTCACCGTCCATGACAGGCTTAAACCATAGGGTTAGTCTGATGCCAAATGCCTTTGCTACATATTTTTAGGGAGGTGTCCTATGTTTAATTCGTTACTGCAAAGTTTGCCGTTTCCCCCTCGCATTCCCTTAATGGGGGGGCC
>LADV01000182.1 GCA_000961805.1 Peptococcaceae bacterium BRH_c23
GAAAGCTCGTCAAAGATAAAGACATCTGTATTCGTTCCTCCAACATCAACTGCAACACGGTACTTGCCCAATTTTTTACCCTCCATTTCTTTATTCCCCTGGGATGTGCGAAAATATGTTCACCTGCTATAAAAACAAACTATTGCAAATAGTATACCAACCTATTTTCTTCAAAGGCTTATATGAAGAATTACCTGATCAATAGTACTTATACTCCCTACGAATAGCATACTATTTAAAATTTTCAGAATATATCTGCAAGCCAAACATGCCGTTTTTTTATAATCTATTACCTTAAAAATTTTCTTAAGGCGTCATTCCTGACTCATTAACCTTTTTATGACTGATTCAGTTTTGATTTGGTAATAACGCTTAATCAAAAAAAACCATGTATTTTAATTAAATATTCAAATATTTGAACCAATTGCTACAGGGATAAGTAACATATACGTCGAACTACAATGTAAAGTTTTATTAGGCGTGGGGAGGAACATTTATTTTGATAGTCAAAGATTTAATGGACACTGAGTTCCCCCTTTTGACCCCGCAACAAACAATACAAGTAGCTCTAAATATATTAGTTGACTGGAGAGTGCCTGCTGCTCCAGTAGTAAATGAGGAGCGATATATTGGTAGTTTTGTGTTAGATCAACAAGTAGTACAGAATTTGCTAAATAGTCGGCATAGAAATAACTCACCTTTAGTCTCTGAGTTTATGAAAATTGGAATTTCGGTTGCCCGAGAGGAACAGAAAATAAGTGATATTTCCTTAACTCAAGGCCCGATGATTCCAGTCGTGAACACAGAAGGTCTAATATCTGGTATTCTATGGATTCATAAAATTGCTTCTATAAATATAATTAACAATGAAGAATTCAACACAATCATTCAATCATCTTATGACGGAATTGCTATTTGTGATGGGGAAGGAATTATCTTACGGGTAAATCGGGCCACTGAACGGATTATAGGTTGCACATTCCAAGAATTGGTTAATAAAAATGTGTGTGAACTTGTTAACTTAGGAATAAATATTCATTCTGCCACAGAGGAGGTCATGTCAACAAAGAAACCGGCAACGATCAAGCAAACCAACGCTCTAGGAAAAAAATATATTTCAACAGCAACTCCCATCTTCAACCAAGACGGTAGACTCTACCGAATAGTGACTACACTTAAGGATATTACAGATTTAGTTGCACCACACAAGACCTTGGCAAACACCAGAGCCGAAGTTGCAGAGTTTTCTTCGGATCATGTGGAGTTACGCAATCTAATAATGCACAAAAACGGTCTTATTTCGAAAAGCCCACTAATGTTGGAAATAATTGATTTGGCCATAAAAGTGTCCAGTTCTGATGCAGCTGTTTTAATTTTGGGAGAATCAGGTGTAGGTAAAGAACTAATAGCAAAACTGATTCATTCCACAAGCGGACGTGGAAAAAGGGGTCACTTCATCAAAGTAAACTGTGGAGCAATTCCACGCGAATTACTCGAATCGGAATTTTTCGGTTATAAACCGGGAGCTTTTACTGGTGCTAATAAAGAAGGAAAGCTAGGGTATTTTGAATCGGCTGATCATGGGACTCTTTTTTTGGATGAAATCGGCGAACTCCCACTAGATTTACAGGTAAAACTTTTACGTGTTATTCAAGAACACGAGTTAGTCAAATTGGGCGATACCAAACCTCAAAAAATAGATGTTAGAATTATTACTGCTACCAATAGGGATTTACCTAAGATGATCATTGACAAAACCTTCCGAGAAGATTTATTTTATAGGCTTAATGTTTTACCCATCCTAATTCCACCTTTGCGATCCCGCCCAGAAGATATCCCGGCATTATTAACTGCATTTTTGGGGAAATATTCTCAAAAATACGGGACTGGTAAAATGTTTTCCGGGGATAGCTTGACTTTATTATGTAGGTATAATTGGCCAGGCAATGTCCGGGAATTGGAAAATTTGGTGGAACGACTGGTACTTACCACTGACGAGCACGTCATTTTGCCACTTCACTTACCAATGCAGATATATCAGGCGGGAAAACCGACTACAGAATCCGGGTTAACCATGTTGGTCAATGAAAATAAGGTTATTGCTGAGCAGAGCGGGGAAATGAGAACATTACAAGAAGTAATTGATTCAGTCGAAAAGGAAATGATTGCCAAGGCCCTGCAAATTTACGGTAGTACATACCGTGCCGCAAGAGTGCTTGGGGTAAGTCAGTCTACCATTTCTAGGAAGACCAAAAAATATAACCAGATAAATGAACGGTACTGGCGCGAAGAGACCGAAGACTGAAATGGAGTGAATATCTTGGGAATCAAAGTGGGCATAGATATCGGTGGAACCTTTACCGATTTAGTAGGCATAAACGAAGACACTGGGAAACTTGTGTCAGTTAAGACCCCCTCCACCCCACAGAATCCGGCATTGGGTGTAATGGAAGCTCTCAAGAAATCCGGTATTGACCCTAATGAAATATCTTACTTCGTTCATGGCAGCACATTAGGACTAAATAGCCTAGTTGAACATAAGCAAGCTACGGTTGGCTTGATCTGCACTAAAGGTTTTAGGGATACTTTGGAAATCAGAAGAGTATGGCGAAAAAATCTATTTGACGCAGCCTGGGAAAGACCAGCCTCCCTGATTCCCAGAAAATTAAGACGAGGAGTCATGGAAAGAGTAGATTGGCAGGGCAATATTCTAACGCCACTAAACGAGCAGGAAGTTATTGATGCTATTAGGATTCTAAAGGCTCAAGGTGTGATCTCTTATGCGGTATGCTTTCTCTTTTCCTTTCTTAACCCAAGTCATGAACGTCGGGTTAAAGAACTAATTTTGGATCAACACCCAGAGGCTTTTATTTCCCTCTCCTGCGAAGTATTGCCAGAAATCCGCGAATATGAACGGACCAGTACCACAGTACTTAATGCAATACTTAAACCTATAATGCTAAACTATATTAATAATTTACAGGAATGTTTGGTAGGGATGGGGATTTTTTCTCCCTTGCGTATATTAAAAGTTAACGGTGGTGTTGTAGACGCCAAATCCATCTTACAAAAACCAGTAGAAGCATTCGCTTCCGGTCCAGCCGGTGGAGTGAGAGGGGCTTTGCATTTCGGACTTCATATGCAATTACCTAATATGATTACCCTAGACATGGGCGGCACAACCACCGATATCAGTGTGATTCAGGATTACCAGCCGCTCTTTACTATGGAAAAAGATATCGCATGGAATATCCCAATACGGGGTTCCATGCTCGATGTTCGCTCCATCGGTGCTGGAGGTGGTTCCATAGCTTGGTATGACAGAGGAAATAGTCTTAAAGTTGGACCCCAAAGTGCTGGTGCCTTACCAGGACCAGCCTGCTACAAAATGGGAGGCTTGGACGCTACAATAACTGACGCTCAGTTATACCTTGGGAGAATTAATCCCACCAATTTTTTAAACGGGGATATGCCCCTAAATTCGGAATCTGCCATCCACGCCTTAGACAAGTTGGGTTCTATACAAGGTTTTAGCGATGAAGAAATGGCCTACAAAATATACCAAATATCTATAAGCGATATGGTCCAAATGATTCGGGAAATGACGATCAATCAAGGAAAGGAGCCCAAAGATTTTGTCTTAGTATGCTATGGCGGGGCTTCTGCTATGTATGCCGCAGATCTAGCAGAAGAGCTGGGTATTCCTGAAGTCTATATTCCGATCAATGCCGGAGTTTTTTCGGCCTTTGGTTGCTTGTGTGCCGATGTAATTCTGGATTATCTACAAACTTATTATGTACCGCTCGCTAAACTGAATTTTGACCGGATTAACAGTATTATTACTCAGTTGTACCAAAATGGTATCGTTGATATCCAAAACCATTATTCTAGTGCCGAAGTCCGCTTTTCTTATTCACTCGACCTCCGATATGTGGGAGAAGCTTTTGAAATAACAGTACCGATAAAATTTCAGAACCTGCTTACTACTCGCACCCTTGAAGAAGCTGTGGATACGTTTCACACACAACACAAAAGACTTTATGGTTTTAACAGGTCGGATGAGCCCCTTGAATTGGTCAACGTGCGTTTAAGTGTTTCGGTTCCCCAACCTAAACCTATTTTTAGCCGCTTCCCAAAGTTAGTGAGCGTTGAATCGGCCTACAAAGAACACCGACCGATTTATTTCCGTAGTACTTTTGAGTTCGTTTCTACACCGGTGTATGACTGGAGACGCCTCAGCCAAAACGTTATTTTAACAGGCCCCGCAGTCATTGAGGACGGTGGAACAACCGTTGTCATACCTCCTCAACACAAATGTACTATTGATGAATTTGGGAATTTAAGAATTATAGTTAATCGGCGTTTATTGTTAGCGGACCAAGAAACAAACACTGTTCAAGATCCAATAACCATGCGTCTCTACCAAATGGAGAAGGCTTCCTATATCCAACCGGTCGCGAAAGAGGTTATTGGCAGCTCCTTGGAGTCAATTTGCCGGGAAATGGGAACAACTATGCTACACACGGCATACTCACCCATCTTTGCTGATGGCATGGATTTTTCCTGTGGTATTCTTGATGACGAGGGTGAATTGGTAGCGGCTGTGAATTACTGTCCAGTCCATTTAGCTTCCATGTCCTTGGCTCCTGAATGGATCCTCTTAGAAATCGGGCTTAATGATTTACAACCTGGAGATGTAATTTTAACAAACGATCCTTACCGTGGGGGCACGCATATTACAGATTTTACAATTATTAAGCCAATCTTTTACGATGGAGAGATCGTAGCTATGGCAACTAACCGAGCACATCATTTAGATATCGGTGGTAAGGCAGCAGGCGGTTTTCCGGGTGACGCTACGGAAATTTTTCAGGAGGGTATCCGTCTTCCCCCTGTGAAATGGTTTAGAGGCGGAGTTGAAAACACCGATATTTTTGATACCCTTTTGGCTAATGTCCGTCTTCCTTGGATCCAAATCGGTGATTTCCGCGCGCAATTAGCCTCTGTACTAACGTCGGAACAACGAATTTTGCAACTCTGCCGGAATTATGGGCCGTTAGCCTTTAAAGATAATATTAAACGTTTAAAAGACTATTCAGAAGCATGGATGCGCAAAGAAATCCTAGCTATTCCCGACGGAACTTATTCATATGCTGATTATATTGAGGATGACGGTATAACCACAGAGGCTAGGAAAATCCAAGTAACTATTAAAGTTGATGGCGACGACATGATAGTAGACTTTTCTGGGACAAGCCAACAAGCGACTGGGCCATTAAATGCGGTCTACGGTGTTACAGCTTCTTCAACCTTTAATGCCCTTTTACAAATTACAGACCCTTCGATTCCGATCAATCGGGGTCTTTTTCGACCCGTGAAAATTATTGCTCCCCGTGGTACTATAATAAATCCTTACTTCCCTGCAGCTACTTTTGGGGCTAACACTGAAACTAACCTACGCATCGTAGAAGTAGTCATCGGCGCTTTCGCAGGAGTATTACCTAAGAAAGTGATGGCAGCCACTTATGGCACCTGTAACAACTTTACCGGTGGGGGATATGACCCTATAAGGGGTCAGCCTTTCGTTTTCTATTTCTTCTACGAAGGTGGGTGGGGCGCTCGCTATAACCGCGACGGTTTAACCTCGACATTCAACCCTATTGGCAACTGCAAAGATGTACCAGTGGAAATCGTCGAGAGCAATTATCCTTTCCTCTATGAACAGGCTGAATTAAATCCCGACTCGGCTGGTGCCGGTAAGTTCCGGGGTGGTTTTGGTACTATTAGGACTCTCCAAGTGTTAACTGACCAAATTGAAATAAACGCACTCGGCGAACGCCATAAATTAAAGCCCTACGGTCTATATGGAGGAAAACCTGCCCAAAACAATGCCTTCTTAGTTCAGCAAGGTCAGACATCGGGAAATTTCGCCCAGGTTTTCGGACTAATTTCACCCTCCAAATTTGCTAATATTCGCCTGCATAAAGGGAATCGTTTCTCTATCGTAATGTCGGGTGGGGGTGCGTACGGTAATCCTCTTGATAGAGACCCCCGCTTAGTCTTGACCGATGTGGAAGAAGAAGTGATATCCCCAGAACGAGCGGAACAAGAGTATGGAGTGATCCTAAATTACTTGTCTGAAATTTGGGAACTAGATTGGAAAGCTACCACCGAAAGACGAATTAAAATGAGGAGGGAGCCTATTAACTATGTGATAGCGAATGTTATCACCGTTGATGAATTGTCATTTAAGTTAAGGTTGGAACACCATGAAGAAATTACGAGGGAGAAGGATAAGGTCTCCGAAAGACTCACCCTAGCGAAAGAACACTTGGACAAGAGCTTTTGTACAAACGTATGCTCCTATAAGGCAAATTCCAAAACTTGCCCAATGTATAACGATGAAGTGTTGCAGTTTTGGAGTATTGATGCCATACAAAGATGGTCGCGGAAAAAATGCTTTTTTAGAATTCAAATTTGAATTAGATTTGTGATTTTATCAGATCGAATTTAATTTCCTAAAGGGGTCCGTTTTTTTAAATTAGAAAATACAATTTAGTTTGCATTAAGAAGATGCATAATCGAATTTAATCTGGCCAAATTTTGTAGATCTTTGAGAGCACTAGGAGGGCAATGAAGATTTTATACAAAAGATCCATTAATTTTCGTTCACAAGGTTAAAGTGGTTATAAACACGGGCATCACAAATAACCCCAATGCAGTTTGAACTAAGTGTCTTGTATAATTATAAGACTATATCCACTGATGAGCATTTTGACGATGGTTACAATTGTTCCCACCGTTGAGCTATAAAAAGCGCCATTTGAAATGCTTGGAATTTCCAAGTAAACAAATGGCGCTTTTCTAGTTGCAAGGTTCTAACTCAAAATTATTGTATTAGGTCAACTTAGGTGTTACCAGTTTAATTCCAGTTAACTCACGGAAATATGCCCCTAATTTTTTTTGCTTGGACCAACCTATTAACGGCTACCATATAGGCACCCATTCTCATAGTCGTATTATTGTCCTTTTTCTTGTCCCATACTTCATTGAACGACCTAATCATAATTTTTTCCAGGGCACGATTCACCGCTTCTTCGTCCCACATCAAGGACTGTATGTTTTGCACCCATTCGAAGTAAGATACAACAACACCACCCGCGTTGGCTAGAATATCTGGAACAACCGTTTTGTTCTTTTTTTCGAGAATTATATCAGCTTCTACCGATGTCGGACCATTCGAACCTTCGACGATTACCGTTGCTTTAATATCTGGGGCATTGAGCTCCGTTATCTGGTTTTCTAAGGCAGCGGGGATAAGAACATCACATTCTATAGTCAGTAGCTGATCATTGGTAATCTTAGTCACTCCGGGGACATTGTAATCCTGGAGAACTTGCCCCCCGTTACTAGTAAGAAAGCTTAGAATCTCATCCACATTCAACCCGGTATTGCAGTAAACGCCTCCACTGACATCGCTTACAGCCACTATTAAACACCCTTCATTATGCAATAATTTGGCTGCTACTCCACCAACGTTCCCCATACCCTGGATAGCTACCTTAGTGCCAATTAAGGGTATTCCCAAACGATGGAGTGTCTCCCTCGTGATTAACATAACTCCACGTCCAGTAGCTTCTTTTCTACCAAGGGAACCGCCAATTTCCACCGGTTTACCGGTTACAACTCCGGGAACTGGATAACCCTTAAACATACTGTAAGTGTCCATGATCCAGCCCATAACCTCTGCATCAGTGTTCACGTCAGGTGCGGGAATATCTCGTTCGGGACCGATCAGCGGCAATATCATGGCCGTATATCTTCGTGTGAGGTTTTTAAGTTCGGTTTTGCTCAGTTCCTTTGGATTAACTTTGACAGCACCCTTACTTCCGCCATAAGGGATATTTACAACACTGCACTTGAAAGACATCCATGCCGCCAGAGCCTTTACTTCATCGATATCAACCTTTTGGTGATACCTTAGTCCACCCTTACATGGGCCTCTCAAACTTGAATGTTGCACCCGGTAACCTTCAAAGACCCTCATCAACCCATTGTCCATCTCTACGGGTATAGCCACTTTCAATTCTCTTTCCGGGTACTTGAAAACCTCATAGTCATTTTCTTTAAGATCCAATAGCACCGCCGCTTGCTCCAGTACCTTCAGCATGTTGTCATAAGGATTGTATGCCTTGCTCATTTATTCTTCCTCCACTCTCGCTCATAGTCCCTCTTAGTTCTCCCTAAAACAGTCAACTCTTCGGCTAGGATATATTATTAAGCAAGATTCGTGCCAATCTGTAATTGGCATAATAATTTGAATAGTAAGTCTTCCGCGAATTACTTGGAACTTAACTTATTCACCAATGCATAGGTTAGTCATTTCCTTGATGAAGTAACCAATTTTGGCATGATTTGAGTCCTTCTGCAATCTGCATGCGCCTACTACCTTTCCCGTTAAACTTTATATAAACTAAAGAAAACTTGGCTAGAGCGCCAAGCCTTCTTTATAACTCCTGATTTTTTGGAGACATTTAACCCCCAGCGATAAAAGGAAAGAACTTAACGTCATCATTTTCCTCGAGTCTGTAATCTAGATCTCGCTTGACACTATTGACAACGATGAAGCCCACCGATGAGTAAGGAACCCCAAGCTGCTCCACTAACCGAGCAAGGGTAAGATCCGGCTTAATCTCCCTCTGATATAGACCGAGCTGACTAGAATATTTCCCCAGTGGTCCATATAGTCTGATAGTTATCTGCAAATCTTATCCTCCTTGGCCATGTCACTCCATCCCTAAGATTTAGTTTATCCCGAGTTCTTGCAATTTCGCTTCAGTTGGTCTCCCATCACGATCCCAACTCCGCAAACTATAATATTCCGCAAGCATCCTTTCAAATTCCACGAGGGGTATAACTTGACCTTTGGTAGCTCCTGTCTTTAGGGTTTCTTTAAAAATTCTTGCGGGTAAAGTATCATTATCTTTACTGAACCCTTCCCTGACATTAAATTGCCTAGCCAAGTTTACGACCCGTTCCCCGACCAATAAAAGGTCCTGTTCAGATACAGTCCGCTCTAATAAGTTTGAAACGATTGTACCCATAGTTTCCAGAGATAGCGCCCAAAAGTCACATAAAATCAAGGAGAATTTCACGGCATTATAATGTTGCAGCTCTATGACAAGCTGGGCTTTGCCTTCGACCGTAAAGGCATCTAAATCTCCATAAGCCTCTTGCGCTACTGGCCAGGCCCTCATATGACAAGCTCCCCGGTCAGACGTGGCATAGGCTAGTCCCATTCCCCAAGACCCACGTGGTTCATAGCCTGGAAATTCTAAGCCCTTGACTTGCATAGCAAAGTCACTGCCGCCATATTTTTCGGAAAGTTTCTTAACTCCTAAGCCTAAATCTACGCCAATACCCTCCTGGGCGGCAATCAACCCCGGGACCTTTAAATAGGCGTCTACGTCACCAAACCGCAAGCTAAAATCTTTAATTCCCTTTTCCGTTAATTCCATGGCGAAGGCGATAACATTCCCCACAGATATTGTGTCCATGCCAAGATTGTCACACAAGTCATTGAACTCAATGATGGCCTCCAGGTCACCGATCCCACAGTTGGAGCCACCGATGGCCAAGGTTTCATACTCTGGGCCTTCCACCGTCGACCCGCCAGCCCTCGAATAATTGCCACACCCCAATGCACAACTGAAGCACCCCTTTTTACCTGAACGAACTGCTTTCAGGGCATCGGAATTTATTGCTTGGTAATCGTCAAAGGTTCCCTGCTGGAAATTCCTTGTGGGCAAAATACCTGTATCTTGGTTGAAATCCACGAGTAAAGCTGTGCCGTCTGTATTGGCCCAGAGATTGGTATCCGTCAAGATGTCTGTCTGCATAAACTCTTTCATACTTGAAGCGAATTGCTTAATATTAGGCACGGAGATACTGCCACTTCCCCGCACTGCGATAGCCTTGAGATTTTTGCTTCCCATGACCGCGCCCACTCCACCTCTGCCAGCCTGTCGGTAAAACTCTGAGGTGATACAGGACATTGTCACTAGATTTTCCCCCGCAGGTCCGATGGCTAGTGCCTTAATTTCTTCATTGATTTTTTCTCTTAAGATCAGTTCAGTTTCCTGCGCCCCCTGTCCCCAGAGTTCAGACGCGTCCCGAATTTCCACGATCTTATCCTCAATATAGAGGTAGGATGGCTTTGTGGCCTTTCCTTCTAAAATTACAGCATCATATCCTGCATACTTTAATTCCGCCGCGAAATGGCCACCGATGGAACAATCAAGGATGGTCCCTGTTGCTGGGGATTTTGTAATTATTGCTAGTTTCCCAGAGAGAGGTATGATGGTTCCCGTGAAAACACCTGTCATTAAAATTAGCTTATTATCCGGTGACAGAGGATCCACCCCTGGAGCAAGCTCTTCATAAAGGTATTTTATGCCGAGGCCTTTACCCCCTATATAATCGACTGCCCATTGTTTGTTCAACTCTTCAACCTGACTATGACCCGTTGTTAAGTTAACCCTCAATATTTTTCCAGTGTAGCTCATCTTAGTTCCCCTCCTGGTTCATCAAGGCTTGATGGGGGCACCACTCGACACAAGCCGGCGACCCTCCGCAGAGATCACAAAGAGCTATACCTTCTGCTCTGGAAGCTATAACGTTTTCAGGGCATGCTGTAATACAAATTCCACAGTTTGTACATTTATCCTGATCATAAATCAAGTACCCGGCCTGGTGAGTAATCGCTTCGGTGGGACAAATACTGACACAGGTCAGACACATATTACAAAGGGAAGTTTTGTAATTCAAACCCGTTTTAGAGTAAATGGAAATAATCTTGAGCCTTGCTAATTCAGGGTTAAAGACCTCTTCTTTTGCGACAGAGCAAGCCAATTGGCATAAGCGGCACCCAATACAGAGCTCCTCTATTAATTTTAAAACCATCGGTTTTCCTCCGTTCACTATAACTGACGGGATTAGCACCTCGTTTTAACGAGTTTTTTCACATGGTTTACTATAAGCCTTGCTATCGCAGCAGCAAACTATGAACAGTTCCACCGCGACAGCAAAGCAGGCTGAGTTTAATATGGTTATCCTAGAGATCAGTTGAATACAGCTAACCCACGAACCTGCACAAGTGCATTTTTAAATGCGACAATGACACGATCCGCTTCTTTATAGGTGATCGTCAATGGGGGTTCTATTCTAATGGTTTTAGCGTTAATCAGCGTACCAGCTACAAGCACCCCGCTATCAAACATCGCCTTAGATACCTCATACCCAATTTCATCCGATTGAAATTCAATCCCGATCAAAAGACCTTTCCCTCGAATTTCCATAACCAGCTCTGGGAACTCAGCGGCAGCATTACGAAGCTTTCCGAGGATATAGTCTCCAAGTTCAGCAGATCTGGCTGGCAAATTTTCCTCAATTAGGACATTAAACGCTGCGATCGCGGCAGCACAGGCTAGTGGATTACCGCCAAACGTCGTTGTATGCATGAACGGATTCGGAAACAGGGTTTTGAAGACTTCCTCTGTCGCTACGACGGCTCCGGCCGGCATAATCCCGCCGCCAAATGCTTTGGCAAGACACAGTATATCCGGCACAACATCATAATGTTCACAACAGAACATTTTCCCAGTGCGACCCATTCCGGTCTGGACTTCATCAAAGATAAGCAGTGCTCCAAATTGATCACAAAGTTCACGAACTTGTTTCAAATAACCCTCCGGCGGTAAAATAACCCCGCCTTCCCCTTGAATCGGTTCAAGAATTACTGCAGCGACATCTTCACCTACGAGGGCACAACACTCCATCGTCTTTCTCATCATCTCAATATCACCAAAGGGAACGTGACGAAAGCCGGGTATCATAGGTAGGAAGGGTTTACGGAAAACGCCCTTAGCCGTTGCAGACAGAGAGCCTAAACTTTTACCGTGAAAAGCGCGAGTTGTGGAAATAAAGGTCCTTCGATCGCTGTACATTTTAGCAAGTTTAAGGGAACACTCCACCGTTTCAGTTCCGCTATTCGTGAAGAAGCAGTATTTTAAATCGCCTGGTGTGATATCTGCCACGATCTTGGCTAACATGGCCCGTAAGGGATCTAATAAATCTTGACTATGCAAGGCCTGACGGTTTAATTGATTCGTTACAGCTGCCATCACCTTAGGATGACGATGTCCCACATTATAAATTCCAAAACCGCCCAAGCAATCGATATACTCTTTTCCATTCACATCCATAAAGCAGTTTAGCCCCGAATCTTTCCATTCTACGGCGGCAAACTGTTTATCCTTAGTGACGCTCTTGCGATATTCTAAAAAACCAGGGTTGACATGATCCCGAAAACCTTCAACGGTTTGGCGTGTGACCCATTCTGCTTCATCCTTTGTAATGTCTTGTTTGCTAATTAAATCAAGGACTTTGTTAGAATACTCATAGACATTGGCGTACTTCTCTTTTAAGTCTTCTTTGTTTTGCGTTGTATTAACTGTCATGATAGTTCCTCCTAGATTCGTTAAGATTGATACATCTAGTTGCAAATGTTATGCCAATATAAGGAGGCTGAGGATCCTCAACTCGATATATTGGATTCATTAAAGTCAAATTCCGGAGGTTTGCTACGGAATAGATTTGTTAAGTAGGCTAGATAGAGAACTCCTATTGCTAACCAAACTAGACCAAGTGTCAGTGAACTTGTCTCCAGATTCCACCATAGAATTCCTACGAAGATCGCTCCGATGATGGGAAATAGCAGGTAACTAAAGAACCCTGTAAAGGTTTTATGCATTTTTTTCCGGACGGCATAATGAGCAATAACCGATAGATTGACAAAGGTAAAGGCGGTTAAGGCTCCAAAGTTAATAAGCGCTACAACAATTGCCAAATCAAGAAAAATGGCCAGTAAGGCAATACCACCTACTAAAAGTACATTTAAGGAAGGGGTTCCCCAACGAATATTAACATAGCCAAAAAACTTTTTGGGGAAGACGTTATCTCTGCCCATTACATATAGAAGACGAGCTACACTCGCATGAGAGGTTACACCTGAGGCAAGAACGCCAGTTAGTGTAGCGGCCAAGAAAAATATTTGGAATATTCTTCCCCCTACCATCATGGCAATTTCAGGTGATGCAGCCTCAAAGTCTTGAAATCTTGATATATCTGGAAAGAAAGCTTGAATGAAGTAGGACTGTGTAATGAATAAAATTCCACCAATTAAAGCCACAAGGAAAATCGCCCGGGGAATTGTCTTAGTCGGTTCAGGAGTTTCTTCCGAAAGGGTAGTAACCGCATCAAAGCCTAAGAATGAGAAACATAGAATTGTGGCTCCGGCCAGTAATATGCTCACATCCATATCAGGTGATATAAAGGGTTGAAGAGTAAATACCTGGCCATATCCTTCCCCTGCCATTAGTCCCTGGATATCTAAATACGTAAATATACACATAATCAAGATCTGACACCCAACCAATATTGTGCTAAAGTTTGCAATGAAATTTACAGTAAATAAGTTAATTCCGGTCATTACTAAAGTAAATAAAAGAACCCAGACCCAGGTTGGGACATCAGGAAATAATGCCGAGAGGTATATACCTGCTAACAAGGAATTTACCATGGGTAAGAAGAGATAATCGAGTAATACAGACCAACCAACCAGAAATCCTAAATGTTTACTGATTGTCTTTTGGGTATAGGTATAAGCAGACCCGGCTTGTGGAAATGCTTTGACCATTTTTCCATAGCTTGCAGCCGTAAACAGCATTGCAATTAAGGCTAAGGCATAACTTGTGGGAACATGCCCGCTGGTTACTTCTGATACGATCCCGAAGGTATCGAATACAACCATTGGAGTCATATAGGCTACACCGATCAGAACAACTTGCCACAATCTTAACGTACGTCTCAATTTTCCTACATTTTCCATTTATCATCCTCCTAGTGTATTATGTATTATTTATGCAATTCATGAAATATTTTGACTATTTAGGGTAAAAAATTTTGTGCTCCCCCTTTCTTTAATATTTACAAAGCTTTTTCCGCCTTATTTAAACAATAAGCAAAATGTATGCCAATAAATCATTAATAATTTATGGGTATACATTTTGCTTATATTTATGCAAAATGTTCGATAAACTTTCATGATTATGTTGGTTCACAGGGAGGTATAAACCTTCTCCGCCCTCATATTCAAATAAATAAAAGGGCATTCCATAAATTTTAGTATATGAATTGTTTTATTTATTTGAATTTTATGGTATATTTATAAAAAAGTTATTCACCCCTGCATAATCTAGTTATTTCAGTATAAAAGGAGCTCTTTTCGATGGATTTGCGAACATTTTTACGTGATCCCATATTTGTGGATGAGACGACAAGTCTAACTGAAATCTCGAAACGCCTAAATAAAGAAGAGCATCCTTATGTTTTCCTTAAGAAAGATGGAAACATATTTCCGTTGAAAAGTTTTAATTTCCTTATCGAGAGACAAGAGCCGTATGAGAGAACAATCAAACACTTAGTGAGTGAACCGCCACTCAAGATAATCTCGTATGCTGATTTAACGGTTCATGTCCTTGACGTACTCGCTGAATTGGTGACACTGGTCAGATATGAGGATAGCTTAAAGTACATCCTAAGAGAAGATTTTTTATTGACAATGATGTCCACCGGTGCGAACAGTGAAATTGCCTGGTTACGCAGCCTCTTTTCGTCGATTCCGCGCGGTCTGATGGTAGTCGATATCAACTATGCAGTAGTGAATAGCAATGCAGAGGCACACCGCATGTTACGTATTTCGGAGGCTGATCTATCCACCCTGCGTATGCAGGACATACTGGGCTTGAACAATTTTCAATACGTGTACAACACCCAAACTTCTTTGCTGAATCAATTTATCACGACTCCCTCAAGTCAAGCCGCTATTTTAGTGGATTTTGTGCCGCTGGTTATGTATCAAGTGGTCACCGGATTTGCTTTAGTTTTGCAGGATCTCCCTTCAGTTGAAGGTATAGCCATGGAATTGGATTCAGTAAAGCTATTAAATAACGACCTTGAAGCAATTCTATCAACCATCTACGATGAAATCATCGTCGTTGATGCGCGTGGCAAACTCTTACGTGCCAGTGATCACTACATATCCTCACAATGGAATCGCCCGCCTAACACCTTAATTGGACACCAACTTTTAAAATTAAAAAAAGCGGATGAATTACTCCATAAAGTAATTCGGGAAGTACAAAAGAAAAAAGGAAAAGTTTCTTTAATGCAAAACGACAGTGAATCTCACCGACTCTCTATAGGAAATCCGATCTTTCATAAGTCAGGTGAAATAGAGCGTATCGTGATTGCTTCACGTGATCTTACGGAAGTATCCCGTCTCCAGACAGAACTGGAACAAACGCGCAAACAAAGCGAGAACTACCGAGAAGAATTAGAACGAATGCGCCAACGCGTTACCCAAGCTCAAGGAATACTGCCAATCTATGCTAGTCCTCAAATGCATGAGGTGATGCAAGAGGTCGAACGGGTGGCCCAATTCTCTGCTACCGTTCTACTGAGCGGCGAATCTGGGGTTGGCAAAGAAATTATTGCTAATGCCATCCACTCCCTGAGTGAGCGACGAAAAGAACCACTGATTAAAATTAACTGTGCTGCCATTCCAGAATCTTTACTCGAAAGCGAATTGTTCGGTTACGAACGAGGTGCATTTTCAGGCGCCAACCAACAAGGTAAAACTGGCTTAATTATCAAAGCACATAAAGGTTGCCTTTTCCTTGACGAAATTTCCGAGATGCCGCTTGTCATCCAGGGTAAACTATTACGGGCCATTCAGGAACGGGAGGTCTATCCGGTTGGAGCCACCCAACCACTTAAATTCGATATTCAAATCATTGTATCCACGAACCGTCCTTTGGCTGAACTTGTAGCTCAGGGCAAATTCCGTGAAGACTTATTTTATCGGATTAATGTTTTTCCTATCGAAATTCCAGCTCTTCGCGAGCGCAAAGAAGATATTGCCCTGTTGGCTAACTTTTTCTTACTACAATTTAATCAACTCTATCAATGCAATCTACGCTTCTCAAGTTCCGCATTTGACCTACTGGAAGCGTATCCGTTCCCGGGGAACGTTCGCGAGCTACAGAATTTAATCCAAAGAATAGCAATTAAAAACGATGGAGATGAGATTGATGCCACGAACGTTGAACGCATCTTAATGAAACTCGACCCTATAGCGCCCAGACAAACGGGACGGTTTAATCAAGTAATTCCATTGGAACAAGCTTTTAGCCAGGTTGAAAAAGAACTAATTACCATGGCCATGAAACAGTACCATTCCACTACAAAAGCAGCTAAGGCGCTAGGAGTTAGCCAATCCACGATTAGTCGTAAATATAGACAAATAGTCAATAAAACCGGAAAGCAACAACTTTGATAAAACGGGGCTGTGCTAAAACTTGTTTGCGTTGTTTTCACATCCCCGCTTTTGCATCTATATCATCAAAACACAAGCGTCCTCACTCCACTTTGATAATGAAATGAGGACGCTGTTTGATTGTTGTAAAGATTTAGAATTATGGAGAATGAGTTTTCACAAAGATCTCGATTACTTCTGAACCTTGGCAAATGCTCCCTCTAAAATGTGCAGAGCTCTCTCAAGTTGCTCATCTGTGATCACCAACGGCATCAGCATCCGAATTACGTTTCCATATACCCCTGCCGAAATGATAATAAGCCCTTGACTCAAACATTCTTGAGTGATCTGAGCCGTTTCTTCTTTGGCAGGTTCCTTTGTCTCCCTATCTTTAACTAGCTCTATTCCAATCATTGCACCCAGACTTCGGATATCACCAATCAATGGAAATTTCTCTTGCATACCCTTCAAGCGAGCTACAACTGATGCTCCGATTTTTGCTGCTCTGTCCGAAAGCTGTTCTTGCTCAATATAATTGATCGTCGCTATACCAGCCGCACAAGCCAGTGGATTACCCGCGAAGGTGCCTCCGATCATACCAGGTCCAGGAGCATCCATAATTTCCGCTTTACCCACTACTGCACTTAAAGGCATACCAGCGGCAATGGACTTTGCCATCGTCATAAGATCAGGCTCGACACCATAGTTCTCAACTGCAAACATCTTTCCAGTTCTTCCAAAACCTGTCTGAATCTCGTCTGCAATTAAGACTATGCCGTGTTTTTCAGCAATCGTCTTTAAACCCGGCAAGAACTCCTTGGGTGGAACTATAAACCCGCCTTCTCCTTGGACCGGCTCGATGATCATGGCAGCTATAGCTTCTGCTTCAACCTCAGCAGCGAAAAAACGATCAAATTGTTCTAAACAGTGCATACCACAGCCGGGATAGGTAGAACGATAATAGCACCGATAGCAATAAGCAGAAGGCATCTTATAAATTTCAGGAGTAAACGGTCCAAAACCATATTTATAAGGTCTTACCTTACTAGTTAGGCCCATGGCTAAATTTGTTCTTCCATGAAAAGCCATTTCAAAAGCAATGACTCCCGTTCTTTTCGTATAGGAACGAGCAATCTTGATGGCGTTTTCAACTGCCTCCGCACCGCTGTTAACATACGTTACTTTAAGATCTCCTTTAATCGGTGTGATTTGTATCAACTTCTCCGCCAAATCAACCCAGCCTTCGTACATAGATACCATAAAGCAAGTATGGACTAATTTTTCAGCTTGTTCTTTTATTGCATCGACAACCGGTCTGGGACAATGACCAGCATTCAAAACACCAATACCACCATAAAAATCAATAAATTCGTTCCCATCAACATCAGTCATCAAAGCATCTGAAGCTTTCTCAATGAACAAAGGAGTTCCCTGCGAGATCCCTTTAGCTGTACACTTATTTTTCCTATCAATTAATGCTCTGGATTTTGGTCCCGGAAGTACCATTTTTTCACTCAATGCCAACATCCCCCTCGTATTTCTGATATACAAAAGTTTAGAACAATCTCGTTTCAGTTCGTTCTATCACTATTCTTTTTGATATGCAATTTTCTCGCCATAGATTCACTATCTATTCCATAGCCTATAATAATAATTACACGCTTAATCTCTAAATAGCAGATGCATCTATACATTGCAAAGTTTTTTAATTTCATTTCTAAAACCATAACTAATTCATAAACTTGCTCATTTTTAGGATGATGCGATTTATCATTTCATGGATGTATGATTGCATCACTCTTGGAATAGCGGACTTCTTTTTAATAGTGTTTTAATAAAAAAAAGATGCTTACACTGTGCAAGTCATCTTTTAAGTGATGTGTCTATTTTCAATACTTGGATAAGGAAATCCCATCCCTATGATTCCATAACCTCTTCTAAACTAATTTGGCTAATTCCTTTATGACAGCGGGCAGGTAAGGCAAGGTAGTAACTGGTTGCTTCATTAAGACTTTTTTGCGCAGTTTCAGAAAGATCGGCAACGATTTTAGCTGGCGAACCGACGACAAGTTTATAAGGTGGAATTATTGTATTTTCTAATACTAAAGCAGCAGCTCCAATCAGACATCCATCTCCTATACTTGCATGATCCATGATGATCGCACCCATGCCGACCAAAACATGTTCAGCAAGCTTAGGGGTATGCAGAATGGCTCCATGACCAATGTGACTTCGTGGCCCTAGAACAGCTTCACACCCTGGATAAGCATGGATAATGCAGTTCTCTTGGATATTGGAACCTGCTCCAATCGTAATCTTACCCCAATCTCCTCTTATTCGTGCTCCAGCAGCAATGTAACAGCCCTCACCTATGGTCACATCACCGATAATTGTCGCTTCTGGTGCGACATAAGTCCCTTTTCCGATTCTAGGTCGTTTACCTTCAAATTCGTAAATCATGATTCGTTCAGCGCCCCCTTTAACTACCTGTGTAAAGCGGTTTTAGCGGCAACGGTTTTGTTTTCCGTTGCCGCTAAAGGTGTTATGCTCTCTTTATTTTTTATCTCTTAACGCCTTGAGTACCATTTCTGGAGTAATGGGCAGGTTATAAAATCTTACCCCGATCGCATCGTATATCGCGTTGGTGATCGCTGGGAAGGTAGGCTGAACGGCTCCTTCGCCTGTTTCCTTAACCCCAAACGGAGCTGAATGGTCATAACTCTCAACTATGTTGGTATCCATTTCCGGCATTTCCATAGTCGTCGGCGTCTTGTAATCGTGGAAGTTAGGATTTAAATGTTTGCCGTTGGCATCCAACTTTTGATCTTCATAAAGGCAGGCCCCTATATTAAACAAGATGGAGCCTTCTACCTGTCCATCAACACTCATGGGGTTGACAGGCGTACCACAGTCACCGGCTTCGGTTACCTTCTTGACATAGATCCGGCCAGTTTCTACATCCACTTCTACTTCGTGTACTTGTGCACTAAAACCAAAGGTAGGGGAGTGACCGATATTTGCGCCCTGAACCCTATTGCCGCTCACAATATCAATCCCCTTGCGCCGTGGTGGAGAATAGTTCCCCATCCCGACCAAGGTCCCATTGATACTAGTATAAGCTTCAACGACTTTTCCCCACGAGATGCGTTTTTTACTTTCGTACATGGAATAGATCTCATGATTTTTAATGACCAACTGATCAGCCCTGACTCCCAGCATACCTGCAGCTGTTTCTTTGAGTCTTTGATTAATTTCCACACTGGCCATCTTAATAGCCGCCCCAGAAGCATACGTTAGACGGCTGGCAAAACTACCCAAGTCAAAGGCCCCTATTTCCGTATCTCCCGACTGAATGTGCACATCTTCAAAATGGATGCCCAACTCCTCGGCAACCATCTGGGCCATGATGGTATTGCAGCCCTGACCGATCTCAGCGGCTGCACAAAGCAGCGTAACACCGCCCTCTGTATCTACCCTGATCATCACCGTAGTATGTGGCTTGTAGTTCTGATAAAGAGTATAGGCTGTCCCGGATATATAATAACCGCCGGCCATTCCGATCCCTTTGCCAAAAGGCAGCTTACCATGCTTTTCCAGATAGCCTGATTTTTTGACCGCTGTATCCAGGCATTTCTTAAACTCGCTATGCGGTACGAACATATTATTGATACAGGTATGACCTGATTCGATAGCGTTTTTTAGCTTTAATTCGTACGGACTAATTCCCATCATTTCGGACATTTCATCCATCATGCACTCCAAGGCCCATCTTGGCTGAACTCCGCCGAGACCGCGCATGGCCCCGGTACTAGGCTTGTTAGTATAAACACTTCTTCCCCGGAACCGAACGTTAGGCACCTTGTAGGGCAGATGTAACATAGAGGCAGTGTAGAACATCACCACAATACCCCAGCCAGCGTAGGCGCCTTTATCCAAGGTGTTGTCAAAATCTACTGCTTGGAGATAACCATCCTTATCCAGGCCCATTTTCACCTTCATATGGCACGGATGCCGACCTTTATTGGTATAGAATACTTCTTGGCGATCAAAGACCACTTGAACAGGTCTGCCGACCTTCCTGGATAGCAAACAGGCTACAAATTCCGAGGGTGATGCCTCGCCTTTTCCACCAAATCCACCGCCGATGGTCGGAAGAGTAACGCGGATTTTGTTCATCGGGATTTCTAAAACGATGGACATCTGACGGTGCAGGTAGTGGGGGACTTGGCTGCTGGCCCACAAATGGAGTTGACCGCTTTGGGTATCATAACTAGCTAGGGCAGAATGCGGCTCGAGAAAGCCGTGTTGAGGATAATTTGTATGGAATTCTCGTTCTAAAACATATTCACACTGAACAAAGGCCTTATCCACGTCGCCGTAGACCTGTTCCCCTGCATGCATTATATTTCCCTTGCTATCTTCATGTATTAGCACTTCTTGGGCGCGTTCCATGGATTCTAACGGATCCAGCAACACCGGGAGAGGTTCATATTCCACTTCAATCAATTCTAGGGCGGCTTCGGCAGTTTCTTCATCTAAGGCCGCCACAGCTGCTACGCCTTCACCGTAGAAACGAACTTTGCCGATGGCTAGGACAGTTTCGTTGGCTGACTGAGGAACGATACCCCATTTGTTAGTAGCTTCATCTCCAGTAAGCACTGCCAGAACACCCGGCAGTTCCAGAGCTTTGCTGCAATCAATCTTTTTAATGATGGCGTGGGCATAGGTACTACGCTTTATTCTCCCATAAACCATGCCGGGTAAGGTCATATCCCCTGTATAAATCGCTTCACCCTTAACCTTAACAGGGCCATCTACCCGAGGTACACTTCTTCCCACCTGAGTATATCGTTTTTCATCCTGGTAGGCGGGTACCCCTTCGAGATTCCAACCTTCCGGTGTCAGGTTCCATTTTGATTTTTCCATCATTTCACCCCCTCTTTAGACCAAACCTTGGCAGTTGCTTCCACGGCCTCAATGATTCTTTTATAACCAGTGCAACGACAAATGTTCCCACTTAACTCATGCTTGATATCCTGCTCAGTGGGATCAGGATTCCTGTCCAGCAACGCTTTGGAGGACATGATCATGCCCGGGGTGCAAAAACCGCACTGTACTGCTCCATGATCCACATAGGCCTGCTGAAGCGGATGTAGCACGCCACCTTTTTGTACCAGCCCTTCAATTGTAGTGATCTTTTTGCCCTGACAAGCAATAGCCAGCTTAATACAGGACAACTCAGGGTTACCATCAATTATCACGGTGCAAGCTCCGCAGTCGCCATCTCCACAGCCTTTCTTGGTGCCAGTAAGGCCTACTTTTTTCCTGATCACATCAATCAGTAAATCCCTAGCATCAACGGCTACTTCATAAATCCTGTCATTGATCTCTAATTCTATCAGTGTTTTCATCAACTACACCCCCTTCGCAGTGGCATAAGCCTCTTTAAGCAACCTGCGTGCCAGGACTTTGACTATTTCACGCCGGTATTCAGCAGATGCCCGAATATCATCAATAGGCTTCGCCTCGCCTTGGGCTGCCTCAGCTGCCTTTTCGATGAGTTGATCACTAAGCTTTTGTCCTTGTAAGAGAGCCGGAACTTCCTTAGATACCAAAGGCCTAGGATAAACGGATCCCATCACTAGCCTGACCTCTTTAATCGTCTGGCCATCATTTTCCAATTCTAAACTTACTGCCATATTGACACAGTCGATTTCCATAGCATCTCTGCGCCCCATATAAGCATAGCGACAAGCTGACTTCTGGGCAGGCTCAGGTATTATAAATTTGGTTAACATTTCGCCCTCTACAAGATCAAGTTGCCGGACGCCTAGGATAAATCCTTCGAGGGGTAGTTCTCTCTCCCCGGAAGTGCTCCTAAGCACAACTTTGGCGCCCATTGCCACCAGGGGGGTCGGTGTCTCTGCCGCCGGAGAAGCATTGCACGAATTACCTCCCAGACTAGCCATGTGCCTTACCTGAGATGAACCTACCTCACTGGCTGCATAAGCAAGAGCTGGGTATTTGGCCTGAATTTCTTCAGAAAACTGAATCTCAGCCAATTTAGTATTGGTCCCGATCACGGCTCCTTTTCCTGGCTCGCAAATGATACCTTTAAACTCCTCTACCCCATTGATATCGATCAAATAATCAGGACTAATTGCCTTTGCCTTCATTACCACCAATAAATCAGTGCCGCCCGCGAGTATTTTGGCCTTACTTCCCAAGCGAGCCACTAATTCCAAGGCTTCTGCTGGCGTTTTTGGTGCAAAATACTCAAAGTTATTCAAAAACATCTTAAAGCAACCTCCTCTTCTTTTTTAAAATCAACCATTGCAGCTTGACCATGCTTTAAGTAAAATATTTCAAACTCAGGGTTATCAGGGGTTTTATAAATGGATTTTACTAAGTCATTCATGGCGAGCATTTTTCTCTTAATATTCATGTCTATTCCGAAAATTACATCTCCACTTACTCTTACAGTGACGAAATCTTGAGAGGTTGAGCAAAATTCAACCGCCGGGTTAGCTTGTATTTGACAAAAAACATCCTTCGTATTCGATGTACAAAACCAGAGCTTACCATCTTGTTCAAGCAAGAATCTCCAAGGTCTTACATGGGGTCTGCCATCCTCATCAATAGATGCCAAGCAGCCAATTGGGTTAGCGTATAAAAAATCAATGATTGCTTTCATCCTTATTCCCCCATAACTAATCATGGTTATATCTACCACTAGCCTAGTTTTATAGAGTTTGGTTGCCAGAAATCAGTTCTGGCTTTCTTGTTCCCTTTCTATGAGAGGATTAGAACGAGCAACTTTTAGGGCCTATTTCACTATATAGTATTATTATACATAGTATCATATTATAAATTATTTGAAAATATTAAATTTTGCGTTTTCGATTAAAATTTAATGGCCTGCGAAAAACAATTTTAAACCCCTACTTTGATTAGTGGGGGTTTTATGGGACACCATCGTCACTAAAACGAGTTCACTCTGATCTATAAGTTTCAAATTCCTCAAGCAAATTTTCTACTATTTTTTCTTCGGTCAATCGCAGAGCCAGAACATTTCTCTTAATCATGGATTCTTTCGACTTATGAGGAAGTTCTGAAATGTCCAGACGAAGTTTCTCTAAACTGTACCTTACAGTGTCTAGTCTGTGTTTCAAACAATCTCTTATTTCCTCGGAACTGAGAATATCACTGCCGTCAATCGCTAGATTTAAGTCCAAATAATACCATTCTAGTTTACCTAAGGCATCCTTAATTGAGGACTTTAAGATCTCTTGCCCGCTCTCAGTAATACAATACCGTTTTCGCTCGGGAGCCTTCCCTTCACGCTCAATCTTAAATTCCAGATAGCCTTTGCCGTTTAAACGAGTTAACACCTGATAAATAGAAGCTATACCGATTCTAACCCATAAGCGCATACTTTTAGTTTCGATTTGTTTTTCAATTTCGTATGCGTAGGAAGGTTTTTCATTAACTAAACTTAATATGATTAACTCAGCGTTAGAAAGCATCTATTAAAAACTCCCTCCATTACTCTAAACTATTATCACCTATAATAGCATAGCCTATTACTTTAGTTCAAGTTCCCTAAATTTCGGGTCAGCACGGACAGACAGAAATAGAAACACGGGCGTGGCAAGATTGTTCTTCCTACACCCGTGTCTTGAATCAGAGCATTAGCGCTGTAAAGAAACTTAAATCAAAGTCTAGAGATGTAGCAGCTTAGCGGCGTTACCGCCAAGAATGTTTTCCACTCCCTCTGCCGGCAAAGGCAGCTGCGAGATAGCCTCCATATTGCGTTTAATCCAAGGCATGCCAGGCCAATCACTGCCGAAAATCACTTTATTCGTAATACGAGCCAAATCGGGAAAATAGCTCATTAATTTTACTGGTGGGAGACCGGCAAGTTCCATGAAAACATTGGCATGAATTTTAGCCATGAAATAAGCATGATCATACCAAACCCCTCGTCCAGAGTGGGCCATAACCAACTTTAACTCTGGAAAATCTCCAGCAACATCATCCAGATGCAATGGATCGCCGTACTTCAGGCGTGAACCCTTAAACACCGAGGATCCGGTATGAATCAAGACTGGAACATTCAATTCCTGAGCAGCTTGATAGAGCGGGTACAGCCTCCGGTCGTTAAGATAGTAATGTTGGTAAGTAGGATATAGCTTCAACCCACGAAAACCCTCGTCTTCTACTTTTCGCCGTAGTTCTTCTCCTAAATCAGTATAAATATGAGGACTAATGTCACAAAAGGGAATTAATCGCGGCCTGCCCTTACAGAAATCGCGCACTTGTTCATTGGTGCAGAGCCCTGTGCTTATATAACTCAATTCTGCCACAACGCAAGCATAATCAACGTCTTCTTCAGTTAACAGTGCTTCAAAGGCTCCCGGATCGTTATAACGTTGGATATAGTCTTGATATCCCACAGGATGTGCTTCCTTCATCCACTCAGTCACCCATGGTTGGTGAAACGTATATACGCCCATATGAACATGAAAGTCGATCCGAAGTTTACGGGACTCTTGCTTAATATTTAGTAGTGTCAAAGGTCACATCCCCTTTTTGCTGGCCTTAGCCTTCTAACAATATTAAATATGAATGTACTTTATTGTACCTTATTTTACTAACGAATAAAATGGCATATAGTATTGTTATCCTGCTCGCCCAACGCAAAAGACTATAGATCGAATTCAAGTGTGTTATAATTAAAGTGGGAAAATTAAAAATAATTAAATTTTATTTATTCAATTAAAAGTGTAGCTTTAAAGACATACTTTTGAATCTCAGTAATCTATTTTTTGAAGCGTTAGGGTGTGATAAGCAGATGTTTATGAGAAAGATATTTGAGGACAGCGACCTGGAAGCAGATACGCTTTACGATGAGTTTTTAGAGATAATCATTAATGGTGGTGGTTACCAAGGGATTACCGATTATCTAGCCCAGAGGCTACAAGTGAACATCCTGATTGAGAATGAATATTTCCTTGTCCTGGCACGTTCTTATTATGACACTCCTACCTTTTCCAACACAGATCGAAGGACTGGCATCAAATACTGGAAACCTCAACATGTGGACCCTAGGATCGTTGAATATGTACGTTTGTTGCAGAGCACCCATCAACCTGTTTCGTTACCTGAGTTGCCGGAGTATGGGATAACCTCTCCAAGAATGGTGTTTCCGATCATCATAAAAGGAGAAATAACAAAGTATTTGAATATATTCAAAGAAAACTTAAACCGGGAACAGATGAGGATTGTCAGAGTCGTAATGCACAGTTTGGTGGTGCTGGAAATCTGCCGACAGGCACAAGTAGACTTAGAAGATAGATATTTAAAAAACTTGATTTTCGGTCTTATATTTGATGATAAAGATCAGAACCATAACTTTTATGAGAAAGAAAATCTCCCAGGTTTTGATCTGTCTAGAGAGGCGGTTTTGACTGTCATCCAAATCAACGCCGCACTGGGAAAGCGGCAGATGGAAGGAGTTTTGCGCAGCATCATCAGTGACCTTTCTATGAATGCCAGTGCAGTCGCCATCAGTGAGGAACAAGCTGTCCTGTTAATTCAATCGTCTGACGGCAGCCTCTTGGAAACAGCTGTGATTACGGAATACCTACAGGCACTCTTTGAAGCGTTAAAAATGACGTTTACGAATTGCAAGATAAAAATCGGTGTAGGCCGCCAGTGTTATAATGCCCGGGATTATAAGGTTGCCTTGAACGAAGCCTTCAAAGCACTCTCCTTTACGGACCGCAAACTAGGGAGTGAAGAAGGAGTAATTTACTATCACTCGCTGAAATTGATGGAATGCCTGATGCAGCCGGGTAACGAAAAAACATTATCGGGGTTCGTTCAAAGTATTATTGGCAACCTCTACGCTTATGGGGTTAAAAATAACATCAATCTTATTGATACCCTGGAGTCTTATTTGAATCATAATTGCTGTATTCAAAGTGCGGCCAGGGAGTTGTTTATCCATCCCAACTCCCTTAGATATCGCTTGGAAAAGGCAGGGAAAATTTCCGGTCTTGATTTGGCTGACAATGATACAAAGCTGGAGCTTCAGCTCGCCATTAAGCTTTACAGGTATCAAGGAGACTTGCTTTTAGAGATGTGATTTACATTCATCAGTGATGCCGTGTAGTGACATAGAGGTCTTATTAGTAACTCAACTTTCGCAGTTGACAAATTGAAGACTAGGCCGCATTAAAACACAGCCTATCCTTGTTTTCACGGTTTTCTACTGCCAACATCATATAGCGAATGCAAACCAAGGTGGTATGCGCTGTCATCGAGTCATAACTGCGA
>LADV01000183.1 GCA_000961805.1 Peptococcaceae bacterium BRH_c23
TTCTTCTTAAACCAGTCTTGAACAATCTTTACGGATTCATCCATGAGATCTTTTAGGAGTTCTCGATGCATTTGGAAGATGACTCTTAGTCCTTCGTCTATGGTAAATATGACATGACGATGATTGACTTGTACGACCTCTTCCACGATCATTCGGCTCCATTCCTCGGTCTCGCCACTCGAACAAGTTGTGCAAAACCGTCCTTTACAGCGATACGGCACGATCCTTACATCATGGCAACCTTCACATACCAGAAGCTTGAAACCATTTTTTGGATCCCCGCATCTGTGAAATTTCTCCACCTCTTTTATAACGATGGCTCGTAAACGTTCTTTATGCTTTTCTGAGAACGTTTCCCAATGCTTATGTTTATCGAAAAATATTTCTCTTAAAATGTTCTCTTTCATACTTCTATAATACCAAATTCGCAAGTAAAGGGGGGACCCTAAACTTATACTTTCTGATACGTTTAAAAAAATCTCTTTTGATTAAGACTATAGATGATTCTATTTAAACCTTAGAGGAGGAAAAAAACATGAATCGTTGGTATTTAAGGCTTTTAAGTTCAGCGGTAATAAGTATACTACTATCAACTACTCTATTCGCCTCAACTCTTATTGCCCAAACCACATTCAGTAGAACGAATATACCACCTCAAGTAAAAGTTACCGCTGCCTCTCTAAATGTCAGGTCTGGACCATCTGCAGCAAAAACAAAAGTCGGATTGCTTTACAAGAACCAAATCGTTGATTGTATTGGCAAAATGGGTTCCTGGTGGGTGATTCATTTAGAAAATGACACTGTAGGTTTAGTTTCGGGTAATTATGCCAAACCTTACTATCCACCCAACTCTGCTCCTGCTCCTGTACCTAAACCTGTTCCTACTCCTACTCCGACTCCGACTCCTGCGCCTACCCCAGTTCCTACGCCTGCACCTACTCCTGAAAAACCCACTATTGGAGTGGATGAACAAAAAATGCTCGATTTAATTAATGCCGAACGCTCAAAAGTTGGAGTAGCTCCCCTAAAAACAGATACTAAGGTAATGGAAGTCGCAAAGCTTAAAGCTGATGATATGGTAAAAAACAACTATTTTTCCCACACTTCACCTACGTATGGTTCTCCCTTTGATATGTTAAAAAAGTTTGGAGTTACTTACCAAACCGCTGGTGAGAACATCGCCGGTAACTCATCTGTTGAAGCTGCTCATAACGCTTTAATGCAATCCGAAGGACATCGGAAAAATATCTTGAATTCTAGCTATAACTATATCGGAATTGGTATTTGTCCTAGCCCAACCTATGGTAAAGTTTTTGTACAGATGTTTATTGGACGCTAATTAACGAAAATAGCGTAGAATGTGCTCTTTGTCCAGCTGCATCAAATGGGTTTTTCGATGAAAGAAGCAGTTTTGAAATTAATCAAAACTGCTTCTTTAAACGCATTATGTAATGGTATTTATATTTACATGAGCAAGACTTATGAATTCTTCAGGGTCTTGGACTAGGATGGGAAAGGTTTTATAATGGATTGGAACCACTTTCGACGGTTTTAAGAGACTATAAGTCAAATTCCTCTTGAGTCATGGTATCCTTAAGTGTAAGTTCACAACGTTCGCCAAACCTTATTGTATTATCCGTAAATCTTAAAAACTCTGGTGTTATGCAATGCCACCGGGCCTTAGATACTCCCTTGAAAGAAGCTGGAGTTTGAAAGATGTGCTTCGCAGCAGGATATTTTTTAAAATAAGAGGCTAACACCATCGCTGTTTCCTTCAGATTATTAACTAAATAAGCGTGCCCTCTTAATTGAATACCTTGAATCTTTCTAAAATCCTTGTAGTCCTCAGTGATTGACGCCGCCATCAGAGGATTTTCTCGCAGATTACAACTATGAATTGTAGTAGGTTCAGATAGGAAATAGATTTTAAATCCGCGATTAACAAAAAATACGGGGGTTGCCCACGGGGCGTCTTCTCCATAGGTCGAGAGGATTATGGTGTTATGAGTTGCTAGATAGTCAAGCATTAATTGGGCTATTTCGGTCGTCATATACTCCTCCATACTATACTTTTGTCTAGGTCAAACGAGATTCTTCCGTACTACCTCTTCCCTGCCTGTCTCAGATACGAATACCTATCTATATCTATGCCCCTTCGCAATAGCCATTCCGCCGTCTTTCCTGTAATAACCAAAGGCTTCTCGGTAAGTTCCCTTAAATTAGCTGCACCAACCATTAACATTGTGTGTCGTAAATCCTCAATAATGATGTCCACACGTTCATTAAGACATTGTTCTGAGCCTTCTGTAACTATCCTTAAGAAATGACCTGCCATACCGACTAGCTTCGCCCCTAAAGCAAGAGCACACGCGACATCACTTTCACCTGTGAAACCACCTGAGGCAACAACTACTATGGGCAAATCCATGCTTAAAGATTCTACGAGGCTAATAGCTGTAGAAATACCCACGTTCTGGAACTTTTCTCGGTAATCCCGACCTGAACGCAGATATTCTATTCTTATAAAATCAGTTCCCCCTTGACCACTGACGTCAATATACCGAACACCAACATCATAAATTTTTTTGATTGTCTCGCGGGAAAGACCAAAACCGACCTCCTTAATAATGACCGGTACCTTAGAAAGACTTACTATTTTTTGTATATTAGCTAAGGTGCCTCTGAAATTTCGGTCACCTTCAGCCATGGCGAGTTCCTGGGCGACATTTAGATGTAGCTGAACGCCGTCTGCCTCAATCATTTCGATAGCTTCTTTGACCATATCTGGTGAAGAAAGTGCACTTACATTCGCCAATAAAATACCGTCGGGGTTTTCATCCCGTGCTACTCTGTAAGTGTCTCGTACTTTAGAATCCTCTAATCCGGCAGTTTGGGACCCGATAGCCATGGCAATTCCTGCTCGGGCTGCCACCCTTGCCAAACTCCGGTTAATATATTTTACCTCAGGATGACCGCCGGTCATGGCATTAATAAGCAGAGGGGCCTTTAACTTCTTATTCAAGAAGTCAAGCGAAGTATCAACCTGTTCAAGATTTAGTTCGGGTAAAGCTTCATAAACTAAATAAATATCAGAAAAACCATTCCCTACTGTGGATTGCGGGGTTTTAAGAGCAAATTCAACATGTTCCTTTTTCCTATGTAGCCTAGATATTTTTCATCACCCCTATCCTCAGTAACAAAATTTAGAATTAATTGTAGAAGATAGATCTTGCGATAGTTTTTTTCTAACATTAAGAATCAAGCATAAAGTTCTTTATATGACTACCCTGCAGAAATATTTATTTTGCCGTTTATTTTCTTTACTTTTGAGGATATTCTTTTGGGAATAATACTCTTAAGAGTATTATTTTTCCGATCTCCTTCTTCAAGTTTGCGCCAAAGTGTTGTCCGGCCAATACTTAGTTGGCTAGCTGCTTGAGAATGATCTCCGCCAAAAGCATTTAAAGTATGTTGTATAACCTGTTTTTCGACTTTGGAAATAATACTTTTCAAGGACCCATTAACAAAAACTTTAATATGAGGACTTTTTTCAGTTTGAAGAAAAGTATAATTTTTACTTCGGCAATGTAGATCAAACATCTGTTTTCCCTTTTCACTGGCTTGATTCTCTGTCAGTCCCTTTGTAACTACAGCTACACGACGAATTACGTTCTCTAGCTCCCTAACATTTCCTGGCCAAGAATAATCTGGTCTGCTAATCACAACTGAGATAATTACTTTCTTCATTTTCAAAGACAAATCAGTATATTTATTTAAAATTTCCATTGCCAAAGCCGGGATATCCTCTTTACGCTCAAACAAAGATGGGACATTTAATTGAAGGACATCCAGTCGATAGAACAAATCATTGCGAAATTTCCCTTCGGCAATTAATTCCTGTAAATCTTTATGCGTAGCGGCAATAATACGAATATCCACCATCACTAATCGGTCACCGCCGATCCGGCGCACCTCTTTTTCCTGAATCACACGCAAAAGTTTAGCCTGTAATTCGAGCGGCATTTCCCCAATCTCATCTAAAAACATTGTCCCACCATGGGCGAGTTCAAACAGGCCTGGCTTACCCCCTTTGCGAGCACCAGTAAAGGAACCTTCAGAATAGCCAAATAACTCACTTTCTAACAATGTTGCAGGAATAGCTGCACAGTTTACTGCAATAAACATCTTTCTTTTCCTTTTAGAGATACCGTGAATACTTTGAGCAAATAACTCCTTCCCAGTACCACTTTCACCTAAGATTAAGACTGTTTCATCACAATCAGAATACCTTTTAGCTAGATCTACTGAACTACTAATAGCCCTACCATGACCTATGATATCCGCAAAGGAATATTTAGTGCCGTGGTTTTTAGTGACAAGTTCTTTCCTGATCTTCTCCTCAATATCCTGAATTACTTGTAGTGCCTGGTAGCTTGCAACAGTTCCCACTATCTGTCCATCGTTGATAATCGGAACTCGATTGACGACGACTTTAGTATCTTCCACATGAGTAACTTCTCCGATCACTGCTTGCTTAGTGGTCAATACCTCGTTAAGTTTTGTTTTATCTAAAACTTCGAAACAATTACGACCTATAACGTCTTTGGCATTAATTTTGAATATATCCTCTGCTGCACGATTATATAAGGTAATGATTCCACTTTCATCAGTTGCTACTATCCCCTCGTAGGTACAATCTAAAATAGCCTTTAATCGATAGGTTTGTTTCCTCTCAGCCTGTTGGGCCATGGCAAGTCCTTTCGCAACTTCAATAGCACTCACGAAAGACTCCTTGCTCATATTAACTGCCTCTGTCATAAATCCTAAAGCTGAAGCTACCTGACAAACAAAGCCTCCACCAATAATAATTTGATCAGTTCCCTGAATTTTTTCCAAAAGAAATTCAAGATGCTCAGCATTGTTAAATACTAATACCTTGGGTTGAAAACCAAGTATTTCCGATATTTCAGTAAAATCAATTTGCGATTTACGATAGACAAAAATCACTACATTTGTACCGTACTGTTTAACGGCTCGGGCTATAGGATAAAAAATGTCAAATTTATGTTCAGGTACAGAAACCACGGGAATGGTAGTATGATCTTTAATAAACAAAGTATTACCCTGAGTACTTACAATCGCCTTAACACCTTTTCTCTCGAAGTACTCTAAGCCGGGCAAAGAACTTTCTAAGACTCCTTCATGAACCATTAATTTAATACCTTGAACTAGTCCTATCTGACGACACAATGCAGTTAAGTGGGCGTGCGTTGAAATGACCCCTATTAAAACCTCGCTTTCCATTTGGCCCCTCCTTTTCCATCTAAACTCCACCTTATCTATAATGCTTAGGAATACCACCTTTCCTCTGCCGTATTTTAAGGCCATGCATGCCATAAGTTATGAAATTCAAAAGAAAGTACTAAACACATGGAAAAGGTCATTCATTAATCGCAATAGAGAGGCCTTCGTTAACAGGTTGTTAATAAAGAGTATCAACTAATCTATTACAAAGCTTCATTTTGGTCTGAAATATCAACTAATGTTGTTCCCCAGCGTCTTGTTAGATTATTATCAACACCGAGCAAATCAAGAATTCTGGACGTTTGATGGTTGATAATATCATCTAGCGTGACAGGATGATTGTAAAAAGCAGGCATTGGCGGCGCTATGATTGCACCCGCTCGGGTCATCTTGAGCATATTCTCCAAATGAATCTCATTAAGTGGGGTCTCCCTCGGTAAAAGTATCAAACGCTTTCTTTCCTTGAGCATTACATCAGCTGCACGAACAATCAAATTATCTGCATAACCATGGGCAATAGCAGATAGAGTCTTCATACTACAAGGGGCCACAACCATACCTTCCACACCAAAAGAACCGCTGGCAATCGGGGCGCCTTGATTCCGATAATCATAACAAAATGTTGCCATCTTTTTTACTTGTTGGGGACTATACTTTGTCTCCAAGGCAATAGTTTTTTCTGCCCAAGGACTAATGATCAAATGCACCTCATAATCACTCATTGACTTTAACACTTCAATGAGTCGAACTCCAAAGACAGCACCGGTTGCACCAGATAAAGCTATGATTATTTTTTTCATAAAAATCTCCCTTCGTTTAGATTACAACATGAACTTGGATTATGTTTATTGTTTCTAAAATGCAAATCTTATTCCATATACCCTAATTTCTTCTCAAAAGTTAGAATTCTATATTGAATGTTAGTTTATCAGCCTTAAATGGTTGATACTCCAAATTTAAATTCAAGCAAAAATAAAGCATCGTACCAATATTGAAACAATTTTTTCAATATTGGTACGGATATTTTGTTGCCTATCATTATGTTTCTATTTCTTTTTACTCCGCGAAAGCTGAGCACTAAAACATTAAATTATGTTTCAACGAAGTAAATAGCCAAACTTTTCCCTAGCTAGTTTTTCCAGTTCGAGACTTGGATAATTTACTGCGGGAAAACTTTCCTTCCATTCCCAAGGTCTAGTGGCATCAATCACAGCTCGGGAATTGGTGTTGTTTCCTTGTTCCTTGTTCTCTGGGCTAATCCGAGGATCCAACGGAGTGCTCCAGGCACGTTTAATAATATCAATGGACTCAGCAGGATCGGAGCGAGTAACCATAGCCCAAATTACAGCTTGCAAGTCAGAAGCATTAATATCTTCATCAACCACAACAATATACTTACCAGCATAGGCTCCAACGTGACACATCGCTGCGACATGACCGGCCTGACGAGCATGACCAGGGTAACGTTGTTTGATCGATATGGCTAGTAACATACGACTTCCGCCGACTTCGTGGGCCCAGGCTGCTTGAACATCGGGAATTCCAGCTTTCTCCAACTCCTCTTTTAATAAACCGGAACGCACGATCGAGCGGTAACGGCAGAGTTCATCAGGTGGTCTATTTGGGGGACTACCCAAAATAATCGGATTATTACGATGATAAATGGCTTTAACTTCGATAACTGGTTCTTCTCTTTCACCGCTGGCATAATAACCGGTCCATTCTCCGAAAGGGCCTTCCATTTTCTTGATATTTGGATAAGCGTATCCCTCGAAGACTATTTCGGCATTAGCTGGCATGGGTAGACCCGTTACTTTACCCTTAACTACTTCATAAGGTTTTCCACGGAGTGCACCGGCGATATCATACTCGCTTGTACCATAAGGAAGCTCATTACTTGCCATTAGATATAAGAGTGGATCCCCACCAACAACGATCAACACCGGACAAGGTTCATTACGGGCAAAAAATTTATCTCGATGTATACGTCCATGTTTCCCAGGGGAAATATAGAATCCTAAATGCTTAGCATCATGAACCATTACTCGGTAAGTACCTAAATTTACCCAGTTTTCATCCGGGTCAATAGTAATGTCATAGCTTCCCGTACCGATATAACGTCCACCATCACGTTCATGCCATAACGGTGTAGGGAACTTCAAAATATCTACGTCATCACCCATTATAATATTTTCTAAAACTGGACCGGATTCCACCTCTTTATAAGGTATTGGATTAAGATCTTTCATCATGCCATTAAAGGCTTCACTGACCTCAAATTTATTTAAAGAAACGGGTAAACCAAAGGTCATGTTGATACGTTTACCGCCAAAGGCATTAGTTAGCACCCTGAAACCAGGTTTTATCCCAGGTATAGTATCAAATACAACCGCTGGCGAGGGTTCAGAATGGTGTAACATTTCCGTTGCCATACCAATATCCTGCTCCCACGTTGCCCCTTCTACCACTCTCGTCTCATCGAGCTTTTCTGCTTCCTCTAGCCATTCCCGAAGATCATTGTAGGCAATTTTAGAGTATGTTTTGTTTTCTACCACATTTAACATCCTTTCCATTCTACTCAACTGTTATCTCATTGCACCCGCAATTAGGTCTTTATATTTGGTAAAAGTCTTGATCGAATTTTCGATATTTTTAGCGGCTTCTACATCTGTACTAGAATGAACCGGCTGACCGGCTTCCTCCATTTTCTTCATAAACTCAGGATCTTTAACGGCCTTCTGAAATGCATCCCGCAGAATTTTAGCGACTTCAGGCGGTATTCCCGGAGCTGCTGCAACTTGGTAATTTGCCTGAACAACATTTAATAGGGACCCATACCCTATCTCTTTGATGTTAGGGATATTAGGAAGGTCTTTATGCTTACTTGGGTAAAACACTACTACTGGGTTCAATTGTTGAGAATCAACGATAAACTTCTTTAGAGTCGGATAAGGAAACTGAACATAGTCCACATCACCACGGATCGCCGCCATGACTGCCTCTGAACTACCAGGATGGCTGATAAATTTGGCCTTTATCTCCATCTCCTGTAAAGCAATCACTGAACCTAAGCCCGCAGTCGAGGAAAGCCCAACCACACCTACTTTTACCTCCTCTTTGGAGGCCTGCATATCTTTGATGCTCTTGTACTTCGACTTAGGAGAAAGACACCCCACATAAGTTGTATCAGTGATGCTGCCAAGCCAGGTCATTTTATTCAAATCATACTCCGCACCCATGATTTGATTGACAACATTACCAGGAATATTAAAAATTCCCATGGTGTAGCCATCTGGTTTAGCACGATTTATTTCACCGATTCCGATATTCCATTCTCCGCCAGGTACATTTTTCACTATCATATTGACCTGCTTTGGCAGATACTTGGGCATATACTGTGTGAGTAAACGAGAATAGGTGTCATAGCCGCCACCCGGTGAAACAGGCACTATGAATGTAATATCTTTTGTCGGATAATCGACTGCTGGTGCAGTTGGAGTTGTTGCAGTGGGGGTTGCAGCCGTTGTTCCACAGCCTGACAACATGGATATTAACAAGATCGTAATAAGAGAAACTACTAGGATAACCTTTTTATGAAATTTCCCCTTAATCATTCTTATCCCTCCCTAACGTAATATATAACCAAACCTTTCACGATCTAACTTAGCAAGCTCTGGGCTCGAATAGTGAGATTACATGATCAATTTATCTAATCCATAACTCTCCAGATCTGCTAAAACCTTCGCCCTATGTTCCATAGGAGGTATCGCGAGTGGTGGATAACTATGTTTCTTTGTTGCATCAATGATAATCTTGGAACCAACAGATCTCTTTTGGGTTAGTTGAGCTTCCTCAGCCGGTGCAGCAGAGGGATCTAGGCGTACTGATGCGGTATCAGCAACAAGCATGCAATCTTTAGCAGGCTGACAACGGAAAGACATAGCCCAATCAACCGCAAAATCATCCCAAATATCAATGTCATCATCCACAATTACTGTAAACTTACCCAGGGTTGGGTCAATCGCCCACGCTCCCCAAGCGACTTGTTTTGATAGTCCAGCTGATCCGTCTTGGCTGATAGAAATGAGCAAGTAAGCAGCTGCCCCTCCGCTTTCCTTCAAGCGAAGATCGGTTACAGGCAAATGAAAATCGTCCCTTAATCCTTTAAATAAGCCAGCCTCTCGTCCCACACTCCGTATCAAACTACTTTCACTCGGAGGCATTTGACTTATAAACGCTTGGTATATAGGATTATTTCGGTAAGTAATGGCCTTGATGTTTACTTCATAAGCATCACCATCAGGTCCCATATAGCCTGTATATTCTCCAAAGGGTCCCTCGTGTTTGAGAGTGTTAGCGTCAATTTCACCTTCAATTACGATTTCAGCTGATGCAGGAACCTCCAGATCACAGGTTTCACACTTCACAACCTCTACAGCTTGCCCACGCAGACCACCAGCCACAGCATATTCGCTTAAACCATACATAATTCTAGCGACCGAACACAGACCAATTGTCGGATCCGTACCCAAAACGATCGCTACTGGAGTTGGTTTTCCCAAACGTTTGTTCTTTTCAACGTGCTTTCGGGCATGTTGGTGAAAGTTAACCATACAACCAACTCGGTCTTTAGCCTTGACTTGAACACGATACGTCCCAACATTAATGACTCCGGTCTCTGGATCTTTGGTTACCACATAAGGAGAGGTGAGATAAGGTCCTGGATCTTCCCCCACCGTCCAGATAGGTACCGGGAACTTACCCATGTCAATCTCTTGACCTTTAAGAATATTTTCTTTACACGAACCCGTACTAACTAGAACAGGGTCAATCGGATAATTTTGAGCTTCTGTCCAACGCTTGCTAATATTATTGATTTGTGTTTCAAGGGCTAAAGCATAGACTGAACGAGATGCTCCTAAAATACCAGCTACTACAGGAACACTAGATCCTTTAACTTTTTCGAACATGATCGCCGGACGACGCGAAGCAGGGACTTTTTGAAAGAGTACCCTAGCTGTTGCTGCAATTTCCCAGTCTTTATCAACCTCCTTACTTACCTTATGTAACAACCCATTTTCTTCAAGCGCCATTAGATATTCACGTAAATCGTTATAGGGCATTGAGTTACCTCCTTGTAAGATTTAAGCTTTCTATATTAATATATAATATCTTAAATTTTTTGTATATTTTAAATATTTAATTTATTCATTTAAAGAATCAATAGATAGTTCTTAACTTAAACCTTTAACAGACTATTTATTAACAGAAATCTCTTCTTTTTTATCAAATAAAACAGCCCTTTCGGACTGTTTTATTTGATAAGTCGCGATAAAATCAAGCAACACTTTCGTTTCGCCCTTGATGTAAATGAAATTATTTACACTTCATAGTAATTCTAACTTCTGGACAATACCATGGTAATTCGTCAGGATTTTTATCCTCTTTCAAATCATCTTTAATTAAATTTGGTAAGATAAATGTTTGATGAGTACCTTTATTCTCAATAAATACTATAGTCTTTCCTTCAGGAATTTCCTTTCCACTAATCGCTTTGACAGCCTTTACAGGATCTTCAATGCAAAGTTGACGAAACTCCAGATCCACCCTTGCCTTTTCCATAATTTCAGACAAAGTGTCAACTACCTCATCTTGTGTCCAGTCGCTCATGTTTATCCTCCCTTTATTCTTATTCATTTAAGCAATTTTGTTACTACGAAATTTATTCTCTTTTGAAGTAAACCTTTATTTTACCCAGAAAATAACTGTTTGGTATATCAACCTATCCTATTAACTTAGTGGTTAACACTCGACTTATCCCAAACACTATTAATTCCAGTACGTTCAATTGTTTCTGAAGCTGAAAAAAAAGCACTAATTTCCGGAGAATTTAGTTTGTTTTTTTCACACGCAGCGATAACACTACTCACGAGTTTACCAGCCCCAAGGATCTTGATAGTTTTTAGAGATCCTTGGTTAATTTCATTTCTTACTGAACTCAGCGGTAAAATGGCTACACCAACACCCTCTAGAATCATTCCTTTGATTGCCATGTAATAATCGTTTTCACTAATTATATCAGGATACACTCCTTTACTAGTAAATAAGTTCATCATCCATCGACCAAAGGCTGAAGTAGTAGCATGTGCAACCATCTTTATTCCATTCAGATCTTTAATGTTTACCGTATCAAAATTAGCAAAGGGATCGTTTGGGGTAACGACTAAAACTAGTTCTTCTTCAAATAGACGCTTGCAATACAGATTAAATTTTGGCATAGGGGTGCGGATTAAACCTATATGAACCTCCCCCGATAATAATTTATCAATAACTGAGTTAGAGCGGGCAGTGATAACGTTAATCCTAATATTGGGCCATTTTTGGTTCATAATTGAGACCAGTCGGGGAATTTCATGTGTGTTTATGGTATGGTTAGCAGCAATATTTAACTTGCGTATTCCTGATGTCGCATCTGCTTCCAGCTTTTGTTTTCCTAATTCTAATATGCCTAAGGCCTGTTCGACATAGGGCAGTAATTCACTGCCCGAAGAACTTAATTCTACTTTCCGTGACGTTCTAATAAAAAGATATTGCCCTAACTCTTTTTCCAAAGACTGGACTCTTATGGTAATCGTTGATTGTGTAATGTGGAGCATCGCTGCGGCTTTACTAAAGCTTTGCAACTTTGCTACTTGCAGGAAAGCTTCAAGGTTATGCAGTTCCATGCATGAAACGCCTTCTTTCGATTCCAGCCAGTGAATTACAGTTTCGTTTTCTGATCCACCTTACCAGAGGCTACTGCCAAAATCGACTCCTCAATCTTCTTATACCCCGTACAACGGCAAAGGTTACCAGCGATGGCTTCTCGCACCTCGTCCAACGTTGGTGCCCCTTTATTGTCCAAAAGTACCTTAGCGGACATTAGCCATCCCGGTGTGCAAAAGCCACACTGGATTGCACCGTGTTCGACAGCGGACTTTTGGAGAGGATGAAGCTCTCCGTTTTGAGACAATCCTTCGATCGTTACGATCTCCCTTCCCTCGCATCTGATAGCTAAGGTCATGCAACTTAAAGCGGGTTCTCCATCGATAATCACGGTACAAGCCCCACAGACTCCCGAATCGCAGCCCTTCTTAGATCCTTGCAGACCAAGTTGTTCCCTTAAAACGTCGAGCAAGGTCCGATTGGCAGTAACCGTTACTTGATATTTATTTCCATTCACGTTAAGAATAAGGGCTCTATCCATTCCTAACCTCCTTAGCGTTCTGCAAGCTGAAGGGCTTGCTCCAGGGCCGATTGAACATAAACTTTAACCATGTCTTTGCGATATTTAGGAGTAAAATCACGCAGGTTGTTTAATGGGCGAGCGATAGTATAAGCCTTCTGGACGAGAAATTCTATTTCTTCATCCCCGAAGAGGCCCTCTCTGCTGATTTCCTCGATTAAGAGCGGTCTTTTATCGACTCCCGTCAATCCAACAGATACTTTCTGTCCTGCTCCAGCCTGTGTCGCACTGACCGCTACACCTAGAGCTGGGTAATCAATCGTTTTGCGCACTCGCAACTTAAGATAAATATTTTGGCTTTTAGGACCTTGTAAAGGAACAATGATTTGAGTCACTAGTTGTCCTGGCCGCAGGGTCTGAGGCTGCTTACCGTTGCCAGTATATAAATCTTTGAGTGGAATTATCTTCTCTCCTATAGAGTCAACAACTTTGACCTGCGCTCCTAAAACCAATAAAATTGGGGCTAAATCACTGCAATAGGTCGCCCAGCACTCTTTACTCCCCTTAACGGTATGGCAGACGTCGCCACCGGCTTTATGACAACGCTCTAGACCATGTTTGGATCCGACTGACTGGTTGTAGTATAGACAAAGACAATCTTGACAGAGGTTGCCTCCAACAGTTCCCATCGCTTGGATTTGGGCAGTGGCAACCTTAAGTGCTGCACGTGCCAACGCTGGGTAATTTCTCTTTACCGTTGGTTCAGAAGCCAAATGTCGAAGTGTTACGAGGGCTCCAATTTGCAGTTCTCCCTGAACACCATAGCTTATTGCTGTAAGGTCAGGTATAGCTCGCAGATCTACTAGGCATTCCGGTACTTTAAGCCTTTCTTTCATAGGAAGCATTAAGTCTGTTCCTCCAGCAATGGCCAAGGCTTTGCCGTCCATTTCCTCCAGTAGGACACAGGCCTCAATGAGTGACCTTGGGACTTGATAATCAAACTTTGCTAGTTTCATACTATTTATCACCCCCATCTTGTAGCTTTAAAGCTGCCAAAACCTTGTCAGGAGTGATAGGCAAGCTCTTGATGCGGATGCCGACGGCATCATAAATCGCGTTAGCCAAAGCAGGAGGTACCGGCACATTGGTAGTTTCTCCAACCCCTTTGGCACCGAAAGGTCCTTCTCTATGCTCTTGTTCCACCACGATGGGTACAACCTCCGGCATATCTAAAGCGGAAGGCAACTTATAATATAAAAACGAGGGATTAAGGACATGACCACCTTTGAATGCATAATCTTCATAGGCTGCAAAACCGACGCCCATAGAGACTCCCCCAACAATCTGGTCGGCAACATTTTCAGGGTGAATAGCCTTACCAGAGTCATGAGCAGCATAGATTTTCAGAATTTTAACCTGCCCTGTTTTCCGGTCTACCTCTACCTCAACCCCGTTAGCTCCCAGTAACCAAAAAACACAATAAGCGGAATAGAAATCCTCCCTTTTGTCATCTGGCATTTCTGGAATATAATATCCCCGGCCGAGAATTGTCCCACTAGCGCTGCAAGTTTTGCCAAATATTGTTGAAATGGGCAAAGCCACCTCCGGCTTTCCTTTGAGAGCTACGATACCTCGTGTGATCTCAAGATTTAACGGGTCAACACCAAGTACTTTAGCACCGAGTTGCAATACTTGCTGACGAGCATCGCTTGCTGCCATCTTTACGGCATTGCCCATATGAAACGTTGAGCGGCTGGATGTAGTCGAGGCATCATAGGGAGTAAATGCCGTATCTGGGGTATGCTTCCTTACAGACTCAAGTGAGACGCCTAGTTCTTCAGCGACAATCTGGCGAAGAATTGTCTCGGACCCTTGACCAACTTCCGTAGTACTGCTTAGAACATCAACTGTACCATCTTCATTAACTTTTACAAAGGCAGCTGAACCGAAAGGAGTTTTAACGGCTCTCTCCATACATGCAATACCTCGTCCTTGATCTTTACCCAAGGGTTTCTCTCCCCAAGCCATGCTCTTGGCGACTTCTTGAAGACACTTTTTAAGACCCTCGGCATGTAAAATCTGTCGGGTGGCAGTATGGGTATCACCGTCCTCATAAGCGTGGCGAAGCCTTATTTCTAAGGGATCAATCCCTAATTTGGCCGCAATAATATCCATTTGGGATTCATAGGCCCAAGACAACTGCGGACCCGAATAACCTCGCATAGCCCCTGCTAGCAAGGTATTAGTGTACATTAAGTAAACGTCAATTTTTACATTTGGGATTTTATAAGGACCAGCCGCCGACATTCCGCCAAACAGGGAAACACTTGGCCCTTTTTCGGCATAGGCCCCGGTAGCTAAATAGGTTGTTACCTGACGAGCCATAATCGTTCCGTCCTTTTTAACACCGGTTTTCATCTTCGTGACCGACGGATGACGCACCAACGCCGAGCAGAATTCTTCCTCTCGGGTATACATCACCATGATCGGGACGTTTCTGATCTTCCAAGCCAAGGCAATAACAATAGCTTCAGCTCTCAAGCCACCTTTGCCCCCAAAATTACCTCCTGTGTACGGCGCACTGATCACGCGCACTTTTGTTAAGGGAAGGTGTAAGGAATTTGCTATCTCGATTCGGGCACGATAGGGTGAATCATTATTCGTCCATAGTACGAAATTATCGTCATCATTTATTTGGCAAACAGAACCATGAGGTTCTATAGTGCAGTGCTGCACTGTTTGGGTGGTAAAGGTGTCTTCAAAAATGTAGTCAGACTCCTTAAACCCACGTTCGACGTCCCCTATGTCAAAATTAACATGATTACAAATATTTGTCTTTGGGACTGGTTTCACCAATTTTTTATGTTCGTAGGCTTCTTCATGAATTAGAATCGCGTCAGGCATAGCGGCTTTTTCAGCGTCAAATAAGCTAGGCAACTCCTCATACTCAACCTTAATTAGGGCCAACGCCTTTTCAGCAGTCACTTCGTCAATGGCCGCTACCACAACCACAGCTTCCCCTACATAACGGACCTTACCCTTAGCCAGATACGGCTCGTCCAGACAAGATTCGCCATGTAGAAAAGGCAAGTCTGCCCCGGTGACTATTCCCTTCACGCCTGGCAATTTCGCAGCTTCAGAAGTATCAATATGAATGATCTTGGCGTGCGCATAACTACTTCGCAAAACCTTGCCATAAAGTAGACCCAGGAACTTCATATCTTCTAAATAGATACTTCTCCCTTTTACCTTTTCCCAAGCGTCGGAACGAAGTGGTGAGCTTCCCACAATTTCATAGTCCTTCTCCTTGTTGATATTTGTACTATTAAGCATACTTCCTCCCTTCTAATCTGTACCTGCCACCGCTAAAGACGCAGAAAACTAGATAAGTTAATTTTATGACTAATTATTTGAAAAATCCTAACTCGTGTATTCATGTATTTGCATTCATCGGATAATCAAGTTTTAATTAATCCTCTCATTCAATACTCTAAAATGAATTCTAGACAGCTCCGCATATTCACGGGGAGTATGCCCTACCTTTTTCTTAAATAGAGTCATAAAATTCGAACTATCTTGATAACCAACTCGTTCGGCAATTTCTCCAATCGTATAATCTGTAGTACAAATTAATTTTTTTGCTTCCTCAATTCTAGTTAATGTAATGTAATTATAAATAGTTAAATCAGTAAGCTTTATAAACAAACGACATATATAAAAAGGACTAAAGTTTACTAAACGGGCTAAATCATTTAACTGAATGTGTTGGTTATAATTTTGATGAATATGCACTTTTACTGCTTCGACCGCTCGGAAAGCTGACTCATTATAATGGAGGGTTACACGATCTAAGAGTTCCTTAATAATACGGTGCACAAAAGCACGGACAAGGTCGCTGGACTCTAAGAGGCGAACTTCACTACTTAGGATCGTTAAATTATTTAGAATATCCTCGGACGGAATACCAAGTTGCATAGTTTTGCGAGTAAAGACAGTTATCAGTTTTAGAGCATAGGCTTTAAGATAGTCTAAATCTTTTACTTCCTCATTAATTTCTGCGAGTAATTTGTTTAATATAGAGACTGTAGTCTGAAAATCCCCACCCAGAAGAGAAACCAAGGCATTCCTTTCTGTTTGGATCCATAGCTTACCTTTGGGAACTATCACCGCTTCACTGCTTTCTAAGGCAATCTTCTCAAGTCCATTTACTTTAATGAAATTAATACTTTTTCGCTTGGCATATTGCCCCGGTGTAATTCCTTCCAAACATTTAAAAACTCTAATAAAGTAACTTGAATCCCGGAAGCCAAGTTGGAGAGCAATAGCAGCTATAGAAAAGTTTGTACCAACAAGCATTTTTTTGGCCTCATTGATTTTGATCTTAATCAAATATTCGTGAAAACTTAATCCAAACTCCTTTGACAAGATTTCACGCAAAAGCGCTTCATCAACGTGTACAGCTTCTGCAACATCTTTGATTATTAAATTCCTATGGAAATGAGCTTGAATATACCTTTTAGCTTTTATGGACAACACGCTCGTGTCTATCTCTATCTCTGTCTTATAATTTACCAATCGCAGAACCATACTGATATGGTCTTTAAATAACTCCCGCAAATGGTCAATCTCTAAAGGCCCATCTCCCTTTTCCGCTAAATCAATAATTTCCAACAGAGAATTAATACCTGGCAATACAGTTCTTAAAGGTGCTCCAAGTTGCCAAGCCTTATGATAAATTACGGCAATTGCATTAATTAGCCACGACCTAAGCAGTGGCATATTACTATTTGAATGAATAACTAGTTCATTAAAGGTATCTGAAACGGCAACTTCAATAAGCTCAGATTTTCCAGCAAATAAATACTTTCGTAAACGATATTCAAAATCTACTGGATAGCCATAAGGATAGTAGGTACACGGACTCTTTTTATTGTGTTTTGTCATATTGGTCTCCTTCTTACCAAAACCAAAAAACATAACCAAATATTAACTCTATTACTAATTACAAGCAATAAACATTCCAGTTATTATGGACTTGCTCTGAAACGTCTGGATGTTAAGCTGAATTGTTGATATTAATAAGTCAAAGGTAACGTGAGGTTTAATTTCAGTAGCGAAATAAAATCCGTAGTCTATTTTACTTGCCAATCATGAAACTAGGCGTTTCAACTTAGAAACACTTAGCTGGCCTACTTTAACAATTCTACCTAAGACAGACGTTTTTTCACTATATCTTCAAATTGTTAACACAAGTATAGTTTATAGTCCCTGTAAGTGCCCAAATTAACCCCGTTCTCATCTGGATCAATCGTTATAATTAAATAAATATAATCTCTGGAAATAAATACAAAAACGAAACATTACGTTCCATAAATGTAAGGCAATTTTTTCTTAACTTTTGAAACCTTTCACTAACTCTTGAAACCTTTCACTAACTCTTGAAGCATCCCTGCCAAAATCGCCAAGTCCTGAGCTGATTTGGCAACTCCTTCCATGGAAGCAGTCTGTTCTTCAGCAATTCCTGTTACCTCTTGACTAGAAGCGGCAGTCTTATCTGCAACATCAGCTATGTTTTCAATCGATATAATAACTTTATTACTACCAACAGTTAATTCTTGGGCAATATCAGCAACTTCCTTAATTTCTTCTACTACCCCGTTAAGTTCATCCGCAATAACCTTAAAGGAGTCACCTACCTGCTTTACAGCTACTACTCCTAAAGCAACCTCTTTTGAACCAAGCTCAATTACATTTACCGCTAAATTCGTTTCTTTTTGAATACTGTTAATGAGTTCAGATATGCTTTGGGCAGATATTACCGATTGTTCAGCAAGCTTCCTAACTTCCTCAGCTACTACGGCAAATCCTCTGCCATTTTCTCCCGCTCTTGCCGCTTCTATAGCAGCATTTAATGCTAATAAGTTTGTTTGATCTGCAATCCCTTTGATTACATCTATTATTTGGCCAATTTTTTCCATTTCTTGTACTAAGCCTTTAATTACACTTGCGGTTTCGGATGATACCCGATTAATTTGTTCTATTCTATCAACTGCATTATTAGCCTCTTTTAGACCCTGGTTTGCGATCATCGAAACTTTTATACTTGATTCAGTAACCGATCTCGAGTTTTTGGCCACTTGCTGAACATTTGCTGACATTTCATTAACAACTGTTCTAGCGTGTTGGACCTCTTGGGATTGATTATCCGCCCCCGTTGCCAAATAGCCAATCGTCGTTGCTACATGCTCTGTAGCGGAAGTAGTTTCTTCGGAAGATGCCGACAATTCCTCACTTGATGCAGCAAGTTCATGGGAGGATTCCACGACTTTCTGTACTATAGTCCGTAAATTTTCAACCATTTTATTAATCATACCCGCCATTAAACCAATTTCATCTTTCGTAGTAATCCTAAGTTCTGCTACTGTTAGATCTCCATCGGCGACTTTGCCGATAGCTAGTGATATTACTTTGATAGTTTCAGTAATATTTTTAGAAATAATAAGAGCAATACCGATCCCCAATAAAATTGCAATCAACATAATAGCTATTACAATATATTGACCAGTTGTTTCAAGATTAACAGTATTTTCTACTGCTTTAATTCCATTGCTCTTATTTAAATTCACTAAAAAGTTTATATTTTCTTTGAAACCATCATATGCTATTCTATAGGAGTTATAGTGCATTAAAGCCTCATCTGCTTTATTATCTTTAACAAGTTGAATAATATCTTTAGTACCCTTTAAATAGTCAGCATATTCGATAGTAAATTTATCCCAATTCCGGCTTTGCTCGACTGAGCTAATTGTCGCCTCAAACTTATCCATGTTCTCTTTAACATCATTTATAGATTTATCTATATCTGATTTTGCTTCTTCTCGTGTTCCAATTAAGGTTATGTATCTTAATTGATTCCATCTTAGTTCGGCAAGACTAGCATCTACTTGACTAATATAACCCAGAGAAGGTAACAAATTAGTTGTAATAGAACTGACAACTACACTTATATTTCTTGCCACTATAATTCCGGTAAAACCTATTCCCGCCGTCAAGAGCAGAACAATAAAAAATGCCCCTAATAACTTTGTTTTAAGTTTCAAATTAATTCCACCTTTATCTGTACTAATTTTAGAAAGCATAGGTTTGTGCTACGGCAATAAAATAGATTCTTTCAACTCATTTTTAGTCCATATCTCTTTTTCTATTAACAGCCGGACTAATAGCTTCTGCCCCCAACTCCCGTTTGGCATATTGTACGCCAGCTCCGAGAAACAAATACAGCGCTCCGCTTAAGACAAATGCCCAATTAACTCCCAAAAGACTTGCCGCAAACCCTAACAACAACGCCCCTAAAGCGGTAACAGCCTTATTCATCAGATAAATACCCATAACTCGACCCATATAGTCTGGGGCCGTTGTAAGTTGCATTGCTGTAACAACACTATTGTTATAAGTCACTGTCGCAAATCCCAGTAATAACATCATAAAAAGAGCAAGTGTGGGATAACTCGTTAAACCGAAGAATAAGAAGGCACTACCTTGTAGAACGGCAAGTAAAATGGTGATCGTTTTCCCGACATTACTGCGTATTGCTGCGCTATTCATGGCCCCTAAAACACCGCCAATACCAAAGGCAGCAGTTAATAGTCCATAAAACTGAGGACCTTTACGGAGTATGGTATCCACATACGCTACCAATAAGCTGGTAAAAGGCATGATAAGTAAAGAAGAGATCATACCAAGATAAATTAACATTCTTAACTGATTATTATGCCAAATGTACAGGTAACCTTTGATCAGGTCTTCTTTGAAACTAGCATCCTCTTGATTTAATTCATTTTTAAATAGCGGCGATATCTTCATTAACATAACGGCAATTACAATGACTAGAAATGTAAACGTATTAATAAACATAAGTCCGGCAACACCGGTGAGTGGAATAAGAATACCGCCTAAAGCTGGTCCTACAATTCTAGCCAGATTGTTTCCAGTTGCATTTAAAGAAATAGCACTGGGAATATTTATACGTGGGACTAATTCCTGTAACAAAGCCTGCCTAGTCGTTTGATTAATAATTTGTGTTGTTTCTAAGGAAAAAATAAAAAACAGCACCAACAAATAACTAATATTTTCAGTCACTACTGCAATACTAAAACTTAAAGCAAATAGAAGAGCCACAAATTGAGTTACTCCTAATAAACGACGTCGGTTATACTTATCCACGAGCGGCCCGCCAAGAAATCCGAAAAGCAAGCGGGGAGCCATGCCCACGAATGCTGCTAGGCCTAAAGCAGTAACAGAACCAGTTATTTGCCAGACTAACCAGTTTTGGGCAACGAGTTGCATATGGTCGCCAAACTGGGAAGATGCATTACCTAATAAAAGCAACCGATAATTCCTAAAATGAAAAGCAGACCAAGGCATTGACTTAGGAATGCCGATTTTCAGTTTCATTGGCAATACTCTCCTCTTCCGAATAAAGCACTTTCGATCTTAATTGTATAACGTGCTAAATTCATCTGATTGAATTACCTTTCACCTTTCAACAGTGGTTCTATCAAGTAGCTTGGAAGTCTAATATAGAAAAAATACCCCCCGCATTTTGCTACGGGAGATCTAAGAGCTACGCATTTATTTATCTACTTGCTTATCTTTTTAAGATATTTTTCTACAATGGATGCATCCAATACAACATTTGGATCATATTCCGGTGCATCTTCAAGCTGTTCCAAATCATTGAGTCCACAATATTTATAAATTCGGTTGATTGCTGAAATTAAACGGACCGGTTTATTCGGGTCAGCATTAAAATGTTGGTGAATTGTATTAGGTGGCGTATAAATCACATCTCCCGCCTGCCAATCGTACCGTTTCACCTCGACCTGCAGCTTCCAATGATAAGTGTCGGTAATCTCCACATCACAATCCTGATGCAGATCGTAGCCCTTTCCCTCCAGAACATATAAACATTCTTCTGCCAAGTGACGATGTTTTCCCGAACGGCTGCCCGGCGGTATAATCTGCATATACGCATCAACAGTCTCCATCCGAGTATTCATCTGTTCATTTAAAAGGTGCTTTAACAATCCTTGGCGTGCCATTTCCCACGGCATTTCACTAGGTTTTACGATTTTCTTCCGTTTTGCATCCTGAACTGGCTTAGCTGTTGCATCATCCAATAGATCCTGATAAAAATTCTCCGATATGTTGCCTTGCTGCCATACTTTTGATTCATCCCATGACATAGTTATATCCTCCTTCCAAAATTTTATTTTTCGTCTTCTTCTCTGGCCTCGAAGCCTACACCTTCCGGAGTAGCCTCTGTTGCTCGAGGTTCAACAGTCTTCTGGAACAGCATATTCATAAACATATACATTGGCTTGGTCTTAATGACTAGGGCGCGAGCTGGTTTATGAGGGTTAGCATTAAAGTGTTGATGTACACAGTTGTTATGAACAATTGCCACATCCCCAGCTTCCCAAGCATAGCGAATTCCATCATGAATCTCGTAACCTGTTCCATCAAGAATATAAAAGGCCGCTTCGTTTACATGCCCATGTTTCTGAGATTTGCCCCCTGGACCATACTCTTCGAGATGAATATGGAACATTTGTGAGATGCCATCTTTCGGTTCCACGTAATGTTTACTGAACGCTTGAGGACCATCGTTGAATTTAATCTCATTTCCTCTCAATACGCGCGGCTGTGAGCGTAATCGTTCTAACTCTTGTTGCAAATTGTATTCACCAGAAATTCCTCTGACGAAAATACGATCCTTCTTACTGTGATAATGTGATTCTATACCCATATTTCTATCTCCTTCCGTAAACCCAAAAAGCCTATATTAAAAATCAACTAATTCCTAAATGTTTAGTATCCTCCCTTTCGTCAGATACCCAAATTTCAACCCTTAAATTCCGGGGCGTTCTCTAACTGCTCAAACCAGTCAAATCCCATGGCTTTGACGATCCTGCTGGTGCAAGAGACAAAACGAGCAGGGTTAGCTGAATCGGCATTAAAATGCTGATGATTGGTGTAGGGTGGAATATAGATAAAATCTCCTGCTTCCCACTCACATTTTTGTGGTTCAGTTTCCCAATCCCAGATATAATCATCTGCGCAGTCAAACTTAACATCCCAATGCAAATCGTAGCCTTTACCTTCAAGTACAAAGAGTATCTCCTCAGATAAGTGACGGTGTTTCCCAGATTGACCGGAAGGCTCTAGGTCTTGTTGATAGATATCGAGACAATACTCCTTAGTATCCATTGTGTCGTTCACCAAATGTTTGATTCGACCCTGAGGACTATCTTCCCATAACATCTCTTGGGATTTTACAATGGTCTTTTGTTTGGCATACATTTTTTTAAACTCTCGGGACTGCATTAAAGAATCTTTATAATAGGTGCCTTTTGCTTGTTCAGTCATTTTGCTCCTCCTCTTTAATACATAGACTCTCGGCATTCGCCGAGGCGGTTGGGCCAAGGGGTTCCTTGAACCAACCTTATAGCATTCCTCCTACTTTAGTGGGAGGAATTTTGCTTTTTCATACAGTCGAACTGGAAATTCACTAGTAATAAAAATTTTCTTAATCTGCCATAAAACGGCCAGAATTACTTGACTTTCCCAAAACGCCCCCATAATCGCGTGACGAGGGGTTTTATCCCTTTGATTACAAAATATGGGGTGATCTGTTTGAAGCCAATACTTGTTTCTCATAAAACATATCAGGATTCCGTTCTCCTTCGTCTCCGCCAACATTATTCCGGCGGGGTCTTTGTCATCGTTAATGATGACTGGCATTTGGTCGTGAAGCTCTGGATGACTGATTTGTCTTACATCACGACTCTGCTTC
>LADV01000273.1 GCA_000961805.1 Peptococcaceae bacterium BRH_c23
CTGATATCGGTAAGTCAGCCAGGGAAAAACAAAAAATTATTAATGTAGTAGAAGTTTTTTATATTTGGGATGTTTTAGTCACCAAGTTGGATGCCTTGGAAACCATCCAGATTTTTGAACATATGATTGAAGATAATGATTTAACAATAATAAAAAACAAGGTCAAAGAAGGCCTTCTCATAGGAATTGATGATATGGAAGCATTAATGCGCGATTACGATTTGCCTTTTCCCATGAGGCCGCCGGCAGACGTAAGTTCGACAGTTCATTTGGAGGCTGTTAGTGACAGGGACATTTTCCAAATGTTCTATGAAGTTATTGCCGCATTTTTTCCTATTCTTGGCATCGGCTTTATGCAAAGTACCACCCCTGACGTCAGAAAAGGCTTAAAAAATCACTTGCTCTTGACTATGGAATTACAGGAAATGCTGGTTGAATACGGTAAATTAAAAGGCTTTTTAAATCAACCGCCTGTCTATCGTCCATAAAATTAAAAAAAATTGAGGTTGATATCATGAAGATATTAAAGTACATTGGAAAAATCTCTGAAATGGGCAAGTCTCTCAGGGATAAACAAAGAACCATAAATGTAAGCGAGGTTTACCATCTCTGGAATCATTTGATGCAGAGATATAACGTCATATATGTTACCAATCTTTTAAACAGCTTCGTTAAAGATGATGATTTAAAGTTAGTCCTTAATTCTGGCAACAAGACTCTTACTAAGCATATCAAGTTATTAGAAAAAGAGCTTTTGAACTATGGCATTCCTTTATCTCTCAGGCCACCAAAACAAACCCAAAAGACGGTAAATTCCGAGCTGATATCGGACAGGCAGATTTACAGACGGATACTAAGAGGCATTCAGGCCTTTTTACCGGTTCATACCATGGCCTTTATTCACAGTACTTCGCCGAAACTCAGGGATTTGTTCATGTCTTTTATGGTTGAAGAAATGAAGATATATGATGAGTATCTCGAATACGGTAAAATCAAGGATTATTTAATTAGACCACCTGTCTACAGGCCTTAGTTGAAAATAAAGGAGGATTAGTTTTCATGCAAAAACCAACCTATTTTTATATGCCCAGCATTAACCTCATGGGAACAGGATGCCTGAATAATTTTGGCCAAGAATTACATGCCAAAGGATACAAAAAAGCACTCATTGTTACCGATAAAAACTTGGTCAATTTAGGTCATGTGGGAAAAGTAGAACTCATTTTGAAGGATGCAGGTATAACCTACAGCATTTTTGACGGAGTAGAACATCCCAACCCGACTATTTCATTTGTCGAAAATGGTTTAGACCACCTCAAAAAGGGCAATCTTCTCAGAAAAGATTTTGACTTTATAATCTCGGTAGGCGGGGGCACCAATCATGATTGCGCGCGAAGCATAGCCCTGTTGGCGGCAAACGGAGGCAAAATTGCTGATTATGAGGGATTAAGCAAGGTTCCCAAGGCTATCCTCCCCTGGGTCGCCATAAATACTACTTCCGGCTCCGGCGCAGAAGTGACAATTTTTGATATTATCTCTGATGAATCACGAAAGGTAAAAATGGACATCGTGGACCCGCAGATGCTCGCTACCTTAACGGTCAACGACCCTTCCTTAATGACTACCATGCCTAGGGAAGTAACGATTTCTTCAGGTATTGACGTGTTAGCACATGCCATTGAAGCTTATGTTTCTTTTAAAGCCACGCCCGTTACGGACGCTCTGGCTCTGGGAGCCATTAAACTGGTTTTTAACTATTTAAGAAAAGCCGCTGCCAACGGCAACGACACAGAAGCCAGAGAGAAAATGATGTACGCTGAATTCATGGCCGGAATGTCCTTTAATAACGCCGGGGTAGGATATATTCATGCCATAGCCCATCAAATTGGCGGGTTTTCCAACAGGCATCATGGTTTAATTACTGGAGCATTGATCCCTTATGTCCTTAAATTTAACGCTCCGGCGGTACCCGTTGAACGATTTATGGATATAGCCATAGCCATGGGGGAAGAAGATATTACGGAAGATGACGCAGTGGAAACTGTCCTGGCCGCCATTAATGAACTCAATGCCGAACTAGGAATTCCCTCTGATCTTAGTGAGCTGGGCGCAAAAGAAGAAAATGTCGGCCTCATGGCCGAAAATGCTTCAAAGGATGTAGCCGGCCTGACTAATCCAAGACAGGCTACTCTGGAGGATATGATTCAATTAATCAGAACAAGTATGGAAATGGAATCCGGCCAAAAACCGAAATGGGAACTAGATGAACAATTCTTAAATCCAATTGATGCCATGTTGGCTAACAATGCAGAAAGACTGAGTGCCAATGATTCACATATTAACAGGACTTAGAAATCGATCCTATCAGTATTGATGAATTGTTAACTGCCAGAGATGTTTTAGAACTCTGGCAGTTTTTGTTCTCGGACGCAGATGCTAGAATTTGGGGGTGCTAAATGTCGAAAGTATTCGAAGAATCTACCGGGGCAAAGTCTAGCTAGTATGACAGGTGACTGGTATCCCAGTCATGGATGATGGCTCGCTCAGTCGGATCTGTGCAGCACTCATGGATGCTCATAAAGCCATCATCCTTTTACGAAGTTTTTGATATCCTAAACATTTTTTATATTTTCCCCCACTCCCACAATCACACTTAAGATTTCTTTTAGTTCCTCTCCCCACTTAAACTCCCCATTTCTCAGAATCTGGTTTTATCAACATACCGCGTATTCCCGCCGCATCCCCACAACATCTTGGTTAAGTGTTGAAACAAGCTGTTAGTACTTAAAAGTATGGAGAAGGATGCTCAAACACCTGATATGATTATTACTATTTAAATCCACCGCATGTTTAAATTAACTGTAGGGTGTTCTTCGATACCTTCGTATAATAAATAATTTTTTTGAGATGATCTATGTTTCAAATATTGGGCATAGTGTTGCAACCATAACATATGAAATTCTTTATCAAGTTTGAAATCGATTAATTTATCTTTAAGCTTTGACTCTAGATCATTTTCTTTTAGAAGTTCATAATAAGCACTTAAAGCTTTTTCTTCTAGTGAAACCCCTATTTTGAACGTATTTGCCTGACCGGTTAATTCCATAGATTCTCCGATGATACTGCCTGCAATATCTGCTATAGTAGTTGCGATTTTTGGTATTTCAATATTTTCATCTGTAAATATATGAACAAAAAAATCAGTATGTTCTTTGTCAGTTTGGATAATTTTAGATAAAGCTTTATCGAGTAAGCTATTTTGTGTCGAAGATATTTGAGATGTGTAATAATTTATTTGGAATTTTTCTAATTCATATATCTGTTTTAACTGACCGATTATTTGTTTATTATTCAATTTGAAACGCTCCTTGCTAGAAAAAGTTGCTTAGAATTTAGTTTGCCTTTTTTTATAAGATTTATAATTATTTCTATCTATATTGTGAAAAAAATAGAGTTATCAGGACAAGCATTTTTTAGTAAGACACGTAAATACATTCCTGCGTTGATTTTGACTTAGGAGTGTATTTCTTTTTGATTGGGTCTATTTTGCTAGTAGTACGTCAAGAGTTGCAGGCAGTTCGGGGCAGGAGATGGTGTTATCGGAGCCAAGACAAATATTCCAATAAGAGGTGCTTACTAATGGATCCAGTAGCTGAGGATGCCAGTATTTTTGAAAGTTTGGCATTGAAGTTTCCTTCTACCAGGCAGTATCAAATTAAGATAATTACAATCCCAATTCACGAGGGAATTACGTTTGAATACACCCCCTCGGATTTTGCACCCCCAAAAAAGCTAATGCACCCCCCTTGAAAAAGAGCGGGTGCATAATTTAATTGTATCAATTATTGAGTTATTAGACAAATAAGTACTCAATAATTGATACAATTAAAAGTCCAGTAATACTGGGCTTTTCGGCGTTTTAGGGCAGATTAAGCATCGATTAAAGCGATGCTTTTTGTGTTTTCTGCTCCCTTTTCGTTAAAAGATGCACCCCCATTTGGGCAAAATTCCTACCTTTCGTTAAAAAGTATAGGTATCGTTAAAAGGTTTGGAGAATCGTTAAAAAGTATAAGGCATTTTGGGGTTAGCAAAAAATGATCTCTTAAAATTTGCAGGATTTCTAGGGATAAACAAAGAAATTAGTAAATAATGGTTTACGGCTTTGAAATGTCTATTTATTGAGGTGACCACATGGCGTTATTCAAAGATATTCATGCCTTACTTAGAAAAGGTTCATATTGCGTGACCCCGGCACTTGAGACGGTTTGTCTGCTATGCAAGAAAGCTTGATAAAGGCGGGGTTTCAGGTATTGCTTTTGATTATCTTGCAAGATTTTTTATTGGGCAGGCAGTTGATAAAGAATGTTGGAATTCATTCTTGAATTTGAATGCATTGAAAGGCTTACTCAATCTTGAATTTAGGGTCAATCCTGATGAGTACAGTAAATTAGTAGGACGTTATATCTCATACTTGTCTAACATTATGGAGTTCGTTTATAGCGATGTAGCCAAAAAAATAGACATGCTCATTGATAAAGTGAGTAATCGAATTGAATGGAAGGCTTATGAGGATTTTCTTGAGAAACTATCTAAGTCAAATTATAAGTATGATTTTGATACAAGCAATTTAATCACATATGCTGTGTATTTTGCAAAACTTGAAATGATTTATAGATCTAAAGTCATACCCGAGGATATTAACGAGCTCACAAATCTAGATATGGAACAATTTAATGATTTAGCACAGATGTGCAATACATTTTTTAAGAATTTCTTTGATTCAGGATTGGTAACTCAAAAGAGTGATGTTGTATATAATCCAACATTTGGGAAGGTCGGATATCTTGTTGGCGGAGCCGATGCAGATATCTATATTGATGGCGTATTGTATGATTTTAAATCTACAAAGACTAATGCATATAAATGGCAGGATTTTGGGCAGATCATATCATATTATCTATTTTAAGACCTCGGACCTCGGTGCCTGACACCAACTTATCAACTTATTGTTTAGCTTGTGAAAAGGTGGGGACAGGTGCTCGGGTCAGAAAAGGCCTTCGAAGTTCGCCTTCGGGGTCATATTTCCTCCCATAGGGATAATGGAAGATGAAAGAGATCCCTCTATTGTCATAACTCTCCTTATCGGAACTCAAATAATAAGCACAAATTATACAATATTTACCTGTCTGGGTATAAATGATTTTTAAGTTAGTATATAATTTGATACAAAAGGGAGTGATGCTGATGGCTTTGAAACAATCAAAGGTTCAGGTGAACATACCAAACGATTTTGTGGCAATTGTTAATAGTTTAGGGGTCGGGACTTCGTTGGATGACAGGATCAGACTGTCTCTTGCTATAGGGCTTTTGGCAAGCAAGGCCGCCTCGTTAGCCCAAGCAGCGCAACTTTCAGGGCGGTCACTGTTAGATTTTATGGAGATTTGAAAAGCCGAGGATTGCATTGGGGCGAGTATACGGAAGAGCAGCAATCCCAGGATGATGAGTCTCTTAGAAAGTTACTGGATGAAATGGGAGCTGTAAAATGATTAGGGTTGTTTGCAATTACAGGGAAAATTATTAAGGTCCGCCCATATCTCGACGATTTGGTGCAGAGCGGCTACAGGATATCAAAAAAATTGTATGATAGTACGTTGGAAAGAGCAGGAGAAGATACAAAGGGACAGGCAATTTGTTTCATGGAGAAACAATCTACCTGTCCCTTTGAATGTCGATGGATGTGTGAATGTCAGAAGGTTTCATACCAAACAGTGCTTTCAAGATTCTTGCGTAATGTGATGTGTCGATCTGGAGAAAGTGGTTCAGAATCGGCATACCCAATCGCTAGAATATTTACTGGTTCATAGTTGTCCGGTATATTAAATTCAGTTAGTATTACTTTAGCATCGAAATAACAGATCCAACACGTCCCCAGACCCAATTCTGTCGCCTGCAACATCATATGATCCGTTACAATACTAGCATCAATATCAGCGATATCTTTTCCGTCCTGCGGCCTTTTCCACGAAACACTATGGTCAGCACAGATGATCAGCGCAAGGGGCGCGCCGTAGACCTTAGCACCCTTTCAGACAATAAGATTAGGTTTAAACTTCTCCTCGAATGATTTCTCTAAATACCTTTTACTTAGCTTATTATTGACTCAGGCAGTGTGAAAAATACCATATTAATATAACCTGGTTATGCAAACACAAGGTAGTCATAGCACTTTATAAGTCCTAACTAGTATTTATTTTTAAAGGACATTATGTTACAGTTATAAATGTTTTTATTTTAGCAAAATATATAGCTAGCGAGGAGATTGAATGATGGAAAACGGATTAGAGAAAAAATACGGACTTTTAACTGCTATAGCAATGGTTATTGGCATTGTCATTGGCAGCGGCGTATTTTTCAAAGCGGAGAAGGTTTTAACGGCTACTGGAGGTGATCTTCCACAGGGTATCTTGGCCTGGAGCATTGGCGGAATCATAATGATGGTCTGTGCCTATGTATTCGCAACGATGGCCACCCGATATGAGAAAGTGAATGGTATTGTTGATTATGCTGAAGTTGCTCTAGGCAGTAAGTACGGTTATTTTATTGGTTGGTTCATGGCCGCTATTTATTATCCAACGCTCACCTCTGTACTGGCATGGGTATCTGCTAGATACACTTGTGTGTTGCTGGGATGGGATATTGCGGGTAGTGAAGCAATGGCGATCTCTGGGTTTTTCCTGGTCGGGAGCTTTGCTTTAAACGCGCTTTCACCAAAGCTTGCCGGTAAGTTCCAAGTCTCGACGACGATCATCAAGATTGTCCCTCTTGCTCTAATGGCAGTTGTCGGAATCATCGTCGGACTAAGCAATGGCATCTTAGTAAGTAATTTCACGAGTGGTGCGATTGCTGATGTGACGAGTGCCAACCCGCTTTTCACAGCAGTTGTTGCTACTGCTTTCGCATACGAAGGATGGATTATTGCCACCAGTATCAATGCTGAATTGAAGGATGCTAAGAGAAACCTGCCCTTGGCACTTACCTTTGGAACAATGTTTGTTGCGCTCTTATACATTCTGTACT
>LADV01000195.1 GCA_000961805.1 Peptococcaceae bacterium BRH_c23
TCTTTATAAATCTGCCAGTATGGTTTTGTATCCGGATAAACAAGGGGTACAACAGCTTGTCTGATCACATATTTAGGAGTTAAGCCCGACATATCAAATATTGGCTCAGAGCGTTCTAAATAGGTACATTCCGGTAACACGACATCTGAAAAATAGGCCGTGTCAGTCATATAGACATCACAGGTTACCAAAAGGTCGAGTTTTTTGAACCCCTCTAAAACCCTCGGACTTTCAGTGAGCGATATATAGGGATTAAATCGATGGACAAGCCAGGCCCGGATAGGGTATGGCTCTTCAGTTAAGATACTCTCTACAATTTTACCCACAGCCCCATCATAAGCGGGAATGATTTGACCTGGTGTGCCTTTGACACCTGTGCCATCAATTCGCCCTTTGGAAGCCTTGGGGAAACTCGGTTGTTTTATAGTCCCTAACCCTTTGGCGTAAGCGGCTTGATCAGGGAAATCTTTCAAGAAATTTGCCGGTTTAGTTTTGTAATATCCCCCCGGAACTTCTAAGTTGCCAATCATCATATTGACGATCATAATTGCCCGGCGCAGTTGATAGTCATTGGGTGTATAAGCCGTTCGCCAGCCAAAGTCTAAGATTGCTTGAGGTTTTGCAGCAGCAAACTCTCTGGTTATCTGAATGATTTTGTCTTTGGAAATTCCAGTCTCTTGCTCTGCCCATTCCGGAGTTTTATCCTTAACCTCTTCGGCCCATTTCTCAAAGCCCTGTGTGTACTGGGAGATAAAGGTTTGATCATAGAGATTTTCCTGAATCATGATATTGGCCATGGCCATGACAAAGGCCAAATCAGTGGTGCCTTTAATCGGAAGCCATTCTCCTTTGGAGGCAGTAACACTAAAACGGGGATCGAGCACTACCAATTTAGCCCCATTGCTTAGCGCTTTAGAAACAGCTCTGGTCTGAGCAACGTGAATTCCCTCAAACCAGTTTCGACCAATGGAGATAAGATACTTGGCATTGGCGTAATCGGCTTGAATCGCTTCATTCCCAAAGGTTGTGTCTAAGGCTACGGAACGAGTCATTGGACAAGTTGCCTCATGAGAAAACACATTAGGAGAACCCAAAGCTCTACCAATCGACCGGAAAAACCAATCATGAGGGCCTTTACGACTAGCCAAGGCGATTGCTTCCCCGCCGTATTGATCCTTGACGTTATATAATTTATCCGCTATATAGGTGTATGCTTCATCCCAACTTACTTCTTTAAATTTGCCTGCTCCTCGTTCACCAGTACGAATCATCGGTTTCTTAATCCGTTGGGGGTCATAAAGCAGGGACGGACCGGCATTTCCTCTAGCACAGATTGAGCCACCGAAAGCCGCATCCTCCGGATGCCCATCAATTTTAAAGACTTTCCCGTCTTTGACTTTGACGGCAATTGGGCACTGGTTTCGACACATTTCACAGGAAGAAAAAACAGATGTTTCAAGTTCCTTACTTGTAGCCTCAGCTTTGAGCGAGTCCAGTTTATTGAAGGTACCGAATCCACCCACCAGCGCCATGGTAGCGCCTGTTCCATAAAGTGCACCCTTTAAGAAATTTCTTCGTTTCATAGTTTTCCCTCCACTCATCACAACATCATAACCTTGATAATTTCTAAACCTAAATAGTCTAACAGCCGCCTACCATTTCCTGAACCTCAGGCTTCGCTGCTCCAGCATTGCCACCACCATTATTTGAGTCACTACTAACATCAGTATCAGCACTGCTACTGCCCGCTGAGCTGACGATTCCTCTCCACTGCAACATGCCTCCAGTTAAGACTTTGATCTTGGTTTGGTCATAGCCGTTCTTGACCAGAAGATGGTATGCTGACTGTGCGCGGCTACCGTTAAGGTCGATTAAGACAATCTCTTTGTCCTTACTAATCTGGGCAAGATTCTTCTCCAGATTACCCAAAGGTCTATTAATTGCCATCTTGATATGCCCAGTGGCATATTCTCTGGCTTCCCGTACGTCTATTAACTGCCACCCTTTATTAGCCTCTAGAGCTGCTTCCAAATCATCGACCGATAGGTTGGCTGTAGACGGTATCATATCGGCGGGGACGCCTTGGACCGGTTGAGTGGCATTCTGGTTAACGTTAGCCTGCGACGGAGCTTGCCCCTTGTCAACGGTGCCCACCGTTGATGAGCTATTGCAGCCGACTAAAAAAGTCATGCTAAACCCTAATAACAATAGATAGACAACTCTCAAACCCATGGATCTCCTTGACATCGACTTAACTTTCAAAGTTCTCGCCCTCCCCTTAAAATAAAAAATTCACAAGTCTGATTATGATGATTTCTTCAATCAACGTTAAAAAACTCTATATATATTATTCTTCAAGTGATATATTTATCCTGCCATTATTGCTTAATCCTCTCATTCTTTAATATTATAAGCATATAACAAAAAATTATAGGCTATAATTAAGTTTTAATAAAGCAACCTTTTAAAATTTATATGAAATATTATCCTATCGTTTAATCTTATAGACTTATAACAAAGATTTATAGGCTTAGATTAGTTGTGATAAAGGTTTTTTTCACATGATCGTAGAATATTTAAGCTAAATGACATATTCTAAAAAACTTAGAATATAGTTCAACTTGAAAGGATGATTAATATGTTAAAAAGAAAATTAACTCCCATCTTGTCCCTCCTCCTGATTTCTGGCCTTCTTGCTACTGGTTGTGGTCAAGCAGCACAGCCCGCTACCACTCCACCGGCAGCTCCACCAGTAACAGCCGTACCTACTCCTGCAGAAGACCCCGCAAAGGTAATCAAAGGAGCTGTTGAAACTTATTTCAATGCTATGGGCTCCACTGTGAAAAATTCCTATAAGATTGCTGAGAAGGATTTAAAGGACGAGCTCGACAAAAACCCAGATAAATACGTAGTATTAGATGTTCGTAAAGCAGATGCTTATGCACAAGGTCATATCAAGGGAGCCATTAACGTCCCTTATGGCCCAGAAATTGCTAAGAACCTCGATAGCATTCGTGCAATCGCCAAGGACAAAACCTTAATCGTTGCTTGCTATACCGGACAGACCGCTGGTCAAACAGATTCACTTCTCAACGTTGCCGGAATCAAGACCCTCTCCTTAAACTCGGGTATGGGTGGCAGTAGTACTGCAGGCTTTGAGACCAGAGGTTGGTTAGGACAGAAGTATCCGACTGTGACAGAAGCGACTGCGATGCCGACTGTTCCTGCTATTGCTAGTAAGAGCAAAGCAATTGACGAGGCAGTTCAGAAGTATTTTTATGAAATGCCGAAAGATTCCTATAAGATTGATCTTCCGGTTATGAAAGAGGCTCTAGCTAAAGAGGCTGACAAATACTACATTGTTGATGTTCGCACAGCAGTAGATTACGCCAAAGGCCATATTAAAGGCGCAGTAAACGTTCCCTACGGTCCTGACGTCGCTAAAAACCTCGATTCGATCAAAGAAAAAAGCCAAGGCAAAACTGTTGTAGTCTATTGTTATACCGGCCAAACAGCTGGACAGACCGACTCCTTGCTTAATATCGCTGGCATCCCCACCAAGAGTCTGAATTACGGCTTCGGAATGGCTGGCTTTAGCAAAGGGTGGAGCTCTGACAAATCTTACGAAGTTGTCCAATAACTTCTTAAGAACAGCAGAAATAGAACACCTTTAATAAAACGAGAGAAGAGATGGCTAAGCCATCTCTTCTTTCGTTTTATTAATCACTGCAGACTCTCTAACTAACTTCATTTTCTTATCCAGCTTTGAACGATTCAAAACTCTCTAATTATTCTGCTACATCTTTATAATTTGTTTTTTCAGGTAAAGTATCTTGATTCCCCTTTAAACCAATTATAGAATTAAAAACTGGGAATAATAAGACTGAATCTTAAAGGAGGTCTTGCAATGACTGAAAATAAATCCAAAGAAAAGTTCGTAGCAAACCCTATTGAAAGGCATGACACGGCTGCTTGGCGAGGAAATATCGAAAGTGTTAAACCCCAATCGAAGGTTCCTATCCCTAGCGAAGAATCCGTCCAGAATGCCAAGGAATGGGTAGACACAAATTCCTTGTCCTAAAAAAACCTAAAACTAAACAGGATGACTCCCCGAACCACAGTGGCCGGGAGTCATTCCTGTTTTTTTAACTGTACGACTAAAAGGCATGTCAAATCAAGCTGATTGACATGCCTTTTAGTCATGTTAGTAGTTTGACACCCTTAGAGAGTTTATCAGTATTGCATTTCTGCGTAACGCTTTAAGGTCTGATATTTCTCACGAGCGTGCCCCTCTGCTGCATCGAACATTTCTTGAGCGACATCTGGGAATATGGTTAGGAGCGAAGAATACCGGATTTCCCCTTTTATGAAATCTTGGAAAGAAGCAGTCGGTTCTTTGGAATCGAGAACAAACGGATTCTTACCTTGCTCTTTAAGACGAGGGTCATGTCTCCAGAGATGCCAATACCCTGATTCTACAGCTTTTTTCTGTTGTAAGATACTTGTGCCCATGCCGGATTTTATCCCGTGGTTCACACAAGTAGCATAAGCAATGATGATCGACGGCCCAGGATAGCTTTCTGCTTCAGCAATCGCTTTAATCGTTTGATTCATATTAGCCCCCATGGCAATTTGAGCAACATAGACATAGCCATAGGTCGTCGCCATCAGTCCGAGATCCTTTTTACGTACTTTCTTCCCTGCTGCGGCAAATTTTGCGATAGCTGCCGTCTGGGTTGCCTTGGAGGCTTGTCCCCCAGTATTAGAGTAAACCTCAGTGTCCATCACCAGGATATTTACATCATCCCCACTCGCCATGACATGATCTATTCCATTATAACCAATATCATAGGCAAAACCATCTCCACCAAAAATCCAAACAGAGGGTTTGATGAGATAATCCTTCTTCTCCTTGATTTCGCTAAGAATCGGATTGCCAGAGACATCTTCGTTGTTCAGTGCTTCCAGTACCCGCAACCCTGCTCTCTTGGATCCTTCCCCATCCTCCAAGTTGTCCAGCCATTCCCGGAAACTCTCTTTAAGGTTTTCGCCGAGAGAACTCTCCAAGCCTTGTTGCATCAGCTGGACTATTTTAGCTCGAATTTGCTTTGCACCAAGATATATGCCATAGCCGAACTCAGCATTATCCTCAAAAAGCGGACTCATCCAGGCTGGTCCTTTCCCTTCTGCATTAACCGTATAGGGAATCGAGGGAGCGCTGCCGCCCCAGATTGAGGAACATCCTGTAGCATTGGCAATAACCATACGGTCACCATACAACTGGGTAATAAGCCTTGCATAGGGTGTCTCACCACAGCCAGGGCAAGCACCATTGAATTCAAGCAGCGGCTGGGCAAATTGACTTCCTTTTAAGGTCTTAACATCCATGAGATGGCGTTTTTCGGTAACATTTTTAATGGCATATTCCCAGTTTTCTGATTCCATTTCAATCTCATGGTCGGCGGGTTTCATGATAATTGCTTTACCTGGTGCGGGACAAACATCGGCACAGTTTCCACAACCCGTACAATCCAGCGGTGTGACCTGAATACGATAGTGGTAACCTTCAAGGGCTTTGCCGATGGGTTTCTTCGTTTTGAAGGTATCTGGAGCTTTTTCAAGCTCGCTATCCTCCAAGAGGAAAGCCCGAATGGTGGCATGGGGACAAACATAGGCACACTGATTACATTGAATACATTTATCGATTTGCCATTCGGGTACATAAACTGCAATTCCCCGCTTTTCATACCGCGTTGTGCTTAACGGGAAAGTACCATCCTCAACACCTACAAAAGCACTGGTCGGCAGGTCTTCTCCTTCATGACGGGCCATAGGACGTTGAATATTCTTAATAAAGTCTGGCTCACCCTTAATGGGCATATCTTCATCAGGAACCTCAGCCCAAGCAGCAGGAACCTCCACTTTATGTAAGGCGTCAATGCCTCCATCGACAGCCTTATGATTCATCTCAACAATATTGGACCCCTTCTTGCCATAGACTTTCTGGATAGAGTCTTTCAGATATTGAATAGCATCTTCGAGAGGGATTACCTTAGCTAATTTAAAGAAAGCAGCCTGCATGACCATATTGATGCGTCCGCCAAGCCCAATTTCTCTGGCAATGGAAATAGCATCTATGATATAGAAATTGATCTTATTTTTAGCAACATAACGTTTAAGGAAGGCTGGCAAATGATTTTCTAGTTCATCTGCTCGCCACGGACAGTTGAGAACAAAGGTTCCTCCTTTTTTCAGACCCCTAAGGATATCATAGTGATAGATAAACGACTTATTATGGCAAGCAATATAATCCGCATCAAACACCAGATACGATGATTTGATAGGTTGCTTGCCAAAGCGCAGGTGTGAGATTGTCGTTCCACCGGATTTTTTGCTATCGTATTCAAAGTAACCCTGAACATTAAGGTCAGTATTATCTCCAATGATTTTTATAGCGCTTTTATTTGCGCCGACCGTACCATCAGAGCCAAGTCCCCAGAACTTACAGCGGATTGTTCCTTCTGTCGATGTGTCAACAGTCTCTTCTATAGGTAAGGAAGTGTGGCTCACATCATCGATTATCCCTATCGTAAAGCGATCCTTAGGCTGAGCCTTCTTCAAGTTCTGATAAGCAGCAAGAATCTGTGAGGGAGTAGTGTCTCTTGAGCCTAGACCATAGCGTCCCCCTACGATCATTGGTTTTGAAGTTTCATGGTTAAAGATTTGTAATACATCAAGGTACAGAGGCTCACCGGTAGATCCCGGTTCCTTGGTTCGGTCTAGAACCGCGATTTTCTTTACGGATTTTGGTAAGACGTCAAAGAAGTATTTTTTGGCAAATGGCCGATAGAGGTGGACTTTAATGAGCCCGACTTTTTCCCCTCTTTGGGCCATAAAGTCGATGGTTTCCTCAATGGTGTTACAGACGGAACCCATAGCTACAAGGATGTCTTCGGCCTCGGGGTCACCATAATACTGGAAGGGATGGTACTCGCGACCCGTTAATTTCTTGATTTCTTTGAAATAATCTTCGACGATGTCTGGAACTGCATCGAAGAAGGGGTTGGAAACCTCACGTCCTTGAAAATAAATGTCGGGATTTTGGGCAGTCCCTCTGAGGACAGGACGGTTTGGATTTAAAGACCGGTCTCTAAATTCCTGAATCTTGTCAAAGTCGACAAGTTTAGCAATTTCGTCATAACTTGTCGTCTCGATTTTTTGAACTTCATGGGAGGTTCTGAACCCATCAAAGAAATGCAATACTGGAACCCGGGACTTAATCGCTGCCAGATGAGCCACAAAACCTAAGTCCATCGCTTCTTGAACATCGTTCGAGCAAATCATAGTAAAACCTGTTTGACGAGCAGCATTAATATCTTGATGATCGCCAAAAATTGATAAAGCATGGGTTGCTAAAGCCCTGGCAGTGACATGGAATACGGCCGGCACTAGATTTCCAACCAATTTATACATTTCAGGAATCATCAGAAGTAAGCCTTGGGAAGCCGTATAGGTTGTGGTTAGGGCTCCGGCTTGGAGGGAACCGTGTAAAGCGGCCGAAGCACCGGACTCGGATTGCATCTCAACAACTCTAACCGGTTGGTCAAATAAATTCTTTTTGCCATGGGCTGCCCATTCGTCAACGCCCTCGGCCATGGGAGAAGAGGGCGTAATTGGGAAGATGGTTGCAACCTCAGTCAGAGCATAAGATGCTTCAGCTGCGGCCTGATTCCCATCCATTGTTTTCATTTTCTTAGCCACATTAAGAACCTCCTAAAAACCTTTAATCTAAAGTTTAAATTAGTATTTGTTACTGGAGGACTCTCATACATATTTTTGAAGTAAAAAACAATAATTTTCATAAAAAAGTATTAAAATATTATAAAACTCCTAGACTTTTTAAATCTAGGAGTTTTATAAAGGAGGAATTTATAGTGCCATCGCAAAAGTTCCACACACAATCACCTGTTTAAGGTTACTACATTGTCAGACTATTAACTTCAGTGGCAAGTTTTCCATCCTTAAACCAAAGGCTATAGATTACCGGAATGATCACAAGGGTTAGTAAGGTTGAGACTGTTAATCCGCACATAATTGCTACTGACAAGGGTTCGAACAGGTCACTGCCGGAGAGAGCTAAGGGAACCAGACCGATGACCGTTGTCATGGAACTCAGGAAAATGGGCCGGTAGCGTTTACTGACAGCGTCGAAGCAGGCATCCCTAACTGTCATGCCCTCTTGACGAGCTCTGTTGATATATTCAATTAAAAGAATGGCATTTTTAATCACCACTCCCATTAGGCTGACGACCCCGACCATCGCTGTAAAGGAAAGAGGTTGGCCGAAAGCTAACAGGCCGATAATCACCCCGAAGAGTGAGAGTGGTATCGTGATAAAAATGACGAAAGGCTGCCAGAAGGAGCGAAACTGGAGCATGAGAATGAGATAGATGGCAAAGAGGGCAAATAGAGCAGCAGTGCCCAGATCGCCAAAATTATCACTGATATCTTTCGCTTCCCCTTTGTAAGTGAGACTGACCCCTTTTAACTCCTCCGGGTTTTGGGCGAGGATTTGTTTAAGGTTGTTTTCAATCGCAATGGCACTGTGACCGGGTTTAACCTGGGAGGAGACGGTAATCGCCAGCTCCCGGTCGTATTTGCGGATCGTGGGAATAGAGGCTTCCAGGTTAAGGGTGGCTAGCTGTTTGAGTAGGGCTTTCTGGCCGGAGAGGGAAGATTTGATGGCCAGGTTTTCCAAGGCCTCTTTGGAGTGAATATCACTGGTGACTAGGATAGGGTATTCATTGCCGGCTTTGTGGAAAACCGTCGCTTCCGCTCCTTTTAATGCAATATTGATCTGGCGCTCAATGTCATAGTTAGTGATACCCAATTGGGAAGCTTTGTCATGGTCGACATTGACGGTAAATTGGTATTCGGCACTGTCCAGGTCGTCATTCACATTCAAAGTGCCAGGGATCCCGGCCAGTTGATCATGGATATAGTTGACAGCTTTGGTCAGGGCCTGCTGATCATTACTGTTGACTTGAACTCCTATAGGGGTTCCTGGGAAGGCCTTTTCCAGCAATTCTGCTCGGGCTGTTCCCCCGATCAAGCTTTTGTCCAACAGTTCTTGCATATAGACCGCCATTTCCTGGTTGGATTTAAACCTGCCGCCCTTGGATAAGTCCACTTTCAGCAGAACTTGCGCAAAATCTTGAGCCTGAGAGGATTTGGCTACAGTTAAATAAAATTTGGGAAGTCCTTCCCCTACAGAGGTGGTATAATCCAAGACTTCTTGCTGGGCAGAGACCAGCTTTTCCACCTGCTGAGCCACTCGGTCTGTATTATCCAGGTCAGCTGAGGTTTCGGCATGGATATCAATATAAAACAAATTGACGTCCGCTTTGGGGAAAAACATCACCGGCAACCTTAAGGCTAAGAGCACAGTAAGGGCCAGTAAGGAGAGGGATAAAAGAAGGGTCAGTTTCTTATACTTCATGCCGATCCTTAGGAAGCCTTGGTAGAAGCTTTTCACAGGGGATCGCTGATGAACTTTTCCCGGTTTGAGTTGATCAAAAAAGATATAAGCCAGGACCGGGGTAACAAAGATAGCAACTATAAACGAGGCAGCGACAGCCAAAATCACGACCTGAGGCAAGGCACGCAGGAACTCTCCCGCCGGACCGGGTACGAAGAGCATAGGGGTAAAAGCAGCCGCAGTGGTTAATGTCGCCGTGAATACGGGTAGGACAGCCCGCTTGGTACCGAGTACACAGGCGGACATTTTCTCCATCCCTTCGTCGATCAGCACCTGGATCGAATCAATAATCACGATAGCATCATCGATCAACATCCCTAAAGCAATGATCAAGGCCGCGATAGAGATCTCATGCACTCTGATCTGAAGGAGGTACATGGCGCAGAAAGCGATCAGGATGGAGATAGGGACGGCTGCAGAAGCGACAATGGCATTCTTTAGTCCCATACCAAGGAAAACCACCACTAGGACCAGGGCTATTCCTTCGAGGAGGTTTCTAAAGAAGTTAGTCACACTTTCATTGACATTAGCTGGTTGGTAGATGACCTCATCGACGGTTAAGCCGGGAGGCATTTGCTGTTGGAGCTGATTAAGCTTAGTCTGCAAGTCGTGGCCTATGAGAACGATATTCTTATTGTCAGAAAAAAAGGCACTTAACAAAATGGCCTTCTGGCCGTTTTCTCTGATCCGGGTCGTGGAATCTGACAACTGCCAGGACACAGTGGCAATATCCTTTAAATGCACGATTGCTCCGGTAGTTTGGGAGACTGACACGACGGAATTTTCAATGTCCTGAAGGGAGTTAAAACTGCCCGGGATGCTGACATTAATCTTGGTCGTTCCATTACTCAGGGAACCGGCGGGAATATTGACATTTTGGATCTTCAAAGCATTGACAATGTCATCCAAGGATAAGACAAATTGGTTTAGTCGGGCAGTATTGACTTCTACCTGGGCTTCTTTTTTTTGTACCCCATCCACTTCAAAACGGGCTAGGCCGTTGACTTTGCTTAACTCATTTTTATATTGATCAGCGAAGTCGGAAAGCTGTTCATAAGAATACTGCTCACCGGAAAAGCTGAGAATCATGCCGGGAGTACCCGCTAAATCCGTATCAACCTCAATCTTTTGGCATTCCGACGGCAGACTGCTTTGGAGCTCGTCCATAAAGCGGCGCAGATCGATCCAGGCTTTATCCACATCCGCATCATTTTGCAATTCCAAGACGACGATGGAAACGCTATTGCGGGAAAAGGAGGAGGAAGTCTTGTAACCTGGAACTTCGATGGTTTTATCTTCGATGACTTTAGTGACGAGCTTTTCCACATCGGCGGGTTCAGCTCCCGGATAGACTGTCTTAATAATCGCAAAAGGGGCATTTACATTGGGGCTTTCTTGTTTGGGTATGACATAATAACTGTAAAGTCCGAGCAACAGGATCACTAACGTGAAGAAAAGGGTAAATCGGCGATTATGAATGACTTGATAAATCAGACCCTTTTCTTTTTCTTTTTCCTTTTCCATCATTGCCCTCCTGCCGTCTGAGGAATCGTAACTTTCATGCCCTCACTCAGTTCCTTCATGCCGGAGGTGACTAGGTTATCTCCCGAATTAAGTCCTTCAACTCGCACATTAAAGCCCTGACTGTTTTTTAAGCTAATATTCTTTTTCACAGCCCGGTCAGCTTGGACAATAAAAACATAATCCTCGCCGTCATTCATCACTGCAGAGATAGGAATCCAAATGCCTTGCTCGGTACCATTAGCCAGTGAAACATCCGCTGTGGCACCAATAAAATAGGCCTGGGCCGGGATTTCTTTGGTTAATTTAATCTCGGTGTTATAGGTACGAGTCTCGGTATCCGGCACTTGATCGATGCGGGTTACTTCTCCCGTTCCGCTAAAGCTGCCGACTTTGACTTCAACTTGCGTCCCCAGCTTAATCTTCGTGACATCGGTCTGGTTAAGACCGACATTGATCACTTGCTTTTGGCTGCGGACGACGATAACAGGATAGCCAGCGGCTAAATTTTCCCCTTCCTTATAGAGGATATCCGTCACATAGCCCTCCATATCTGCATAAAGCTTCGTATCGTTGAGACTATTTTGTTTGGCTTCCACATCGACTTGAGCCTTCTGGTAAGCAGATTCTTTAACATCCCTATCCAGTTTGGCTTTATCCAGATCAATTTGGGCCATGGCTCCGGCCTTTAAGAGTTCCTGATAATTGGTATATTGGGACTGGGCATCCAGATACACTTGCTCAGCCTGAGAAAGGTTAAGTTGAGAATTGCGCAGGGCTAGGTAATGATCCGTCTGATCCAGGCTGGCGAGCAGTTCACCCTGATGAATAGCCTCTCCTTTGCTTACCTTCAGTTGTGCCAATTTCCCGGGGACTTTAAAACTGTACTTCTTTAATTCACCGGAGCCGATGACGCCTAAGTACTCCAACCTAACCGACTGGGACTGTTCGGTCAGCGCTGAAACCGTTACCGGTCGGGTAATCTCCACCGGGGTGGTGTCAGTCGGCTGAGAACTACAGCCGATTAAGAAGACGGGAAGCAGAAGAAAGGTTATGAAGACAGTAGTCAGCTGTTTGGTTTTTAACATAGTTTAGAAATTCCTCCTCAACGATTTAAGATGCCGTAAAACAAGAGCTTTTTCATTTGTTCTAGAAGTTGGTTAATAGTAATGTCATTAGCATTTAAAAATTGGTCTTCCATGGGTGACAGAACCGTCTTAGTAAACGTCAGCAACATGATGGCCGGATCAATATCATCCCGGATCTCACCTTTGGCGATGCCCTCCTCTAAGACAGTCATAGCCATCTCTTGGCGGAAACGGCGAATTTCTTCGATAGTCTCCTGTTCGGCGGGAAAATAACGCTGCAGTTCATTGAGGACGCGGAAGGGAATGGCTGGATAGGAGTATACGGAAAGGATAGCATTGAGCTTTTCAAGCCAGGTCGTACAGCCCTCGATTTCTTGCAGCACCCGTTGTTTTTCAATTTCAGCAGCTCTTTGTACAATTTCGGAAATCAGGTCGTTTTTGGAGGCAAAGTATTTATAGAGGGTTTTTTTACTCATGCTCAATTCGCCGGTGATGTCATCAAGAGTAAAGCCTCTTAACCCGTATTGTTTAATCAACTCAGTAGCGGTCTGGATAATTCGCTCACGCATGATAGTTCTCCTTAATTTCTTTGATAGGGTGAGTATCACTTTTAGGTTGGCACGGATAAGGTCTCGGAGGAAACTTTGCCAGTATCTTTAGTTTACTTCCGATTGTCTATGGGATCAAGAGGTCGGGGCAAGTCTTTTTTAACATGGACATAATTTTATAATTACCAGCTATGGAGGCTTTTTTACTGGATCACCAGGATCACTACGAGAAAGTGGTGACCTCTTATAATCGGTAATCGCGCTATTCCGAAATATACTAATCTCTCCAATGGAAAAAGGAGTCAACAGATTTTCTCCGTTGGCTCTTCATCTATACATGCTGCAGGATAAATTTCTCCCGCTCATCTTCCGGAATCCCCAGAAGGAGAAGGGCC
>LADV01000143.1 GCA_000961805.1 Peptococcaceae bacterium BRH_c23
GCTAGGATCGTCCAACGACGAGTAATCCTAATCCACTCATCTCCGGCATTTTTGGTAATCAGTGCCGTCATCCCGTAAGCGAAGGGTATGGTAAACCCGACGTAGCCTAGGTAAGTAGTGACCGGATGGATTACCATGCCTGGGTTTTGTAGCATCGGATTCATACCTGCTCCGGCACTTACTATAGCTCCTGGGTACCAGCCACTAACCCGTTCAAAGGGATTCGTCAAAAACGCTAGAACAAAGAGAAAAAAGGCTGAGTTAAAGAGCAAAATTCCACTGGCATAAGGCGCCATCAGCTTTCCTTTACGCGAATAGGCAACGATTACCGTATACCAAGATAGTAGGAACAGCCAAAGCAACAAGGAACCGGAATTACCCGCCCACCAAGCAGAAAATCGATAGAAGCTCGGTAAATCACGACTTGTGTATTCATAAACATATTTGATGCTGTAATCTCCACTCATGAGAAAGAAGATTAGGATTAAGCTAACCACAGTGCTGAGAAAAGCCACTGCTAAAGTTGCACCTTTAGCGCTCCCCAATAAGGCTTGATTCTTAGTACGAATGGCCATTAGGAACGCGATCATTCCATATATACTCAAAACCAGAGCCAAAACTATTGAAAAATAGCCTACTTCAGCCATTTGCGTACATCACTCCGATCTTGATTATTGCTACCGCTTTAGTCCTAGCGATCTTAAAAACTTAGTAACCGCACCCTCCTGCTGAGATTGGTCTGCCTGCTCATATTTGGAAGGGCACTTGAGGTTAAGATTATCGGCCTGGAAAGTGCCATCCTTGTTGAACTTACCTTCCACTACAGCCCCGGTTGCCTCTTGGAAATTATCGGGTTTGACATCGTTATAAATCACTATCAATCTCTTGTCGGGAGAGTTTTCATCATAGATCTGAAACTTAAGTACGACCGGGTTACTTTTCCCGTCAAAGGTTGCCGTAGTGACATCAATTTTTCCTTCAATACGGTAATGCTTGCCAGGATCAACACTACCATTGATAGCTTCACTTACCTTTAGATAATAAGCTGCATTAGCAGTGCTAAACCCGGCAACTATCAAGTAGAAAACAGCGGCCACAATTATAAGGATGCCAGCAGTTACTTTAAGGTTTTTTTGTCTCATTTACACGCCTCCAGTATACTACTTACTATCTTCTTTAATTTCGGCCAAGAGCTGGTTATAAGTGTCCACATCAATCTTGCCATCTAGCAACATTTGCCGAAGTTTCCTTTTTTCTTGATTTCCAGCTTCCGCCTTACTAAGCTTTTTAGATACTGGCCCTTTTTTCTTGGCTACGGTCCCTTTATAAGTACCCTGTGCAGGTTGCTTATCCCTATTGAGGCCTAAGATTAGGATACCGGCCAAGATAGCAACAAACAACAAGATAGGGATTAGGACCTCCGGTTTACTAAGCTGACTATTCCATCCCGGTGATAAACTTTGAGGGTTACTCTCACCGATTTGTGGCTGGTCGAAGCTTGGTTTATTATCCGGCTTGGTATAGTCAACTTTGACAGCTACATTATCTTTAGGCGTCTGATTTTTATAGTTAAAGGAAAATCTATCCAACCCTTTAGAATCTTTCCCAGTCATACTTGCAGCTGGAGTCGTGACAAAATTACTAGCGTTTTTCGGGGCTACAATGTTTAAATCCAAGTTATCTATATCATCTGTCGGAAAAAATATGTAGTTAAACGTCTTGTTTGGAGCAGCCGAACCATTATCGTAATAAAATTCTAAATAGGCCGGATACTTCTGGTTGGGAGCGATGTCTTTGGTGATTTTCCAACTGAGCTTCACTTTGTTATCGTCTAGATCCTGAGTAGTATACGGCTGGCAGTCATGACCCCCCTGGTCAGTAATTTCGCATGCCATACCTATTTCCGCTCCCTTAGGGATGATAAAGGAAATAAGGGTGTCTTTCTTTATAGTTTCAGTGCCAGGATTAATGAAGTCCCCTTGATAAATTACTAACGTTCTTGGGGCATCATATTCTGGTTTGACGTCTACTTGAAAGTTTGTGGCCTTTAGACTACCACTCTCTGCCCACGCAACATTAGGGCTAAGGTGACTTATACTTAAGCTTAGGAGAAGTAAAACTATCGTTAAAAGCAATTTTGTATTTGTTTTCACTTGTTAATCTCTCCTTGTGTTGTGAAGTTGTCCATTCCTTAATGCCCTAGATTAGAACCTCGATCCAATAGATGTGGCTTAAACTCAGGTAAAGAGGGATAGAGGGCTACCCTATCCCTTGGTCAAAAAGGAAATGTTTTATAACATAGCATCACGAAAAATTAACTTAAAGCCTATTTGCTCTTATGACCACTGCAGCAACCCGCGTCACCTGTACTTCTATCCTGTAGATCTTTCTCAGGACTATCGTGCCGTTGCCCATGTTTCTTCCCACCGCCACAACAACCCGCTCCCCCTGGCCGATGCATAAAGAGCATTATAGCGATGAACAAGAAAACCCACCAATTTTGACTGATAAATTGCCACATTTTTCAATTCCCTCCCAAAGTAATTTATTCACTTCCACTAAACCCACAAAACGATAAATGTGTTCACATGCCCAGAGGCAAACGAGGCAGGAACTTAGCCAAGAAACCCGTCAGTTGAGTCAATTTGTCAGCGTAAATCACATACGAGATATAAAGCATTAGGAGGCCGGCTAGCCGTTCAACAACAATTTGCCAGCGACGCACCCTCTGCAAACTCTTCATAACCCAATTAAATGACATCCCTGCGATCATATACGGAATAGCCAGCCCTACGGAAAAAATAAACATAACTAACATTCCGCTGAACGGATTTTGAGTAGTGCCTGCTAAAGCTAGAATAGAGTAGAGAGTCGGGCCAATGCAATGGGAACAAGCAACGGCGAACAACAAGCCGACAACAAAGGATGACCAAGCACTGTATTTAGCCTTATTCCTTAACTTTTCGTAGAAGGCTGGTTCCCAGTGTAATTTAGCAAGAAACGACAGATTGAAAACGCCCAAAAGCTTAAGCGATAAGATAAGGACAACTGTGCCACCCAAAATATTAAGCACGAACTGCCATTTACTGAGTATTGCACCAAGCTCTCCCGCAGCAGCTCCGGCAGCAGTAAACACCAGAGTAAAACCGCCGATAAAGGCTAGGGTATTCTTCAGAACTCGGCGACGCAGGAGTGCGTCCATAGCCGTCTCTTTAAGTTGATCAGAAGTCAGCCCTGTAATCAGAGAAAAATAGACTCCTAACATCGGAATGATGCAGGGCGAGAGAAAAGAAAGAATTCCAGCAGCAAAAGCAATTGCTAATAACGACGTAGTCAATGAATCACCCTGCTCTCGGTTTTAGTAAACCCATGTGAAGTTACGCATCGGAACTCTGACTAAATTCTTAATGACAAGTGTAACCTGACTGCCGGGTTTCAGTTCACTTAAATCTGTACTTTGTACTCCTATTTCAGCCGAAACGTGATGACCTTCTCCGCTTTTATTTAAAACTTTAACGACAGCTGGCACAGTGGTTCCACTAATCTTTAGTTCAGTATTCTCAGTAAAATCGAAATCATCCAGATTGGTCATATGATTGCTCATCGATACCGCAAATTTCTGCATCGAAGAATTTGAACCTTCTTTTTCCCAGGTAACGGTAACATCTACTCCTCCTTGGGTATCAAATAGCGGTGCACTCTCCGAGCCAGCGACCGAAGGGCTGGAAGAACCAGAGTTGTTAATACTGGTTGTATTAGGAGCTTGCTGCGCTTGATTTTGCGTAGCTTCAACTGTTTGGAGACCCCACCAAACACCTGCCCCTAAAATAATAATTAACGCAGCTGCAAGTACTCTTACCTTCAATCGTCTCTCCCCTTTACGAATAACAAAATTCCTACATCCAAGACATTTCTCCCTAGCAACTTGTCTTACTATCCCTAATAATACTTACACAATCCGACTAAGCTGTGAATGAGTTGTGAATTTCCTATGAATAAAATAACTATTTTTCGTTAAATTTGTTCTAGACATAAACATGAATAGTATAATCCTTACCAAATGCCAAAAGGGCAGTTTCTCCCTGTGAAGATACTGCCCTTTTCTAGCCTACCCTCTAGGCACCTGCTGGCCTCGCGACTTCCAAGTTAAGACAACGACGCAGATGGATCTCTTGGATCCTCTAACCGTGCGAATAATAGGTCCACATATTAACCGTAGGACAGTCGAGAATATTACTAAAGCTGACTTAAGGATCCGAAGTATAGAGGATCAGAATACCAAAATTTTAAAACATATTGTTGCGGAACCGTAAGATGTATGGATAACTTATATTAAATAGCAAAATTCCTCCCACAAAAGAGGGAGGAATGCAATAAGTCTTAAAGCACATTAATGCCCGTGGATATCTTTCTGTTGTTGCGGCTGCTGTTGTTGCTGTTGCTGAGATGGTGGGATGACGGCTGAGATCGCTTGCGGCAAGGATGTAATAACCAAAATAATCGAGATAATGGAAGATATAAGATACACCCACGCTGAAGGACGGTCATAACTCCACTTACGTTTAGCAACAAGAATAAACCACACTGAAACAACGAGGGAGACAAGTAAAAAGATGATCTTTGTTGACGGAGATAGTGATAATAGACTTGAGCTTAGAGTGGTTAGACCCAATGCAATCAAAAGAGTATGAACCCAGTGGTGGGAAGAAGCTATAATTGCAAACAGAACTGAACCAATTGCTTTGATTATGCCTCTATCCTTTTTTGCTTTTACATCCAGAATTACTTCGCTTTTGCTCATATGTGACCCTCCTTAGTTACTTCTACATCCTCAGTGTAACTCTCTAATTCGAGGATCTCATGAAAAAGCTATGAATTTCTCATGAAAATTACTGTACCACCATTTTCTTTGGTAAGATAATCGTAAACATTGTTCCTTCACCAGGTTTACTCCAGACACTGATGTGGCCTCCATGGGTTTCGATAATTCTCTTGACTATGGCTAATCCCAGTCCAGTCCCACCCTGGGATCGACTTCTGGATTTGTCTCCTTTATAAAACCTCTCCCAAATCATCGGTAAATCCTCAGACGCAATCCCTATGCCTGAATCTTTTATTTCAATCAGCACATTATCAGCCTTGTGAGCTATGGTAATTACAATTTCTCCCCCTCTAGGAGTATGGCGGATGGCGTTATCCAGTAGATTGATAAATACTTGCTTAATCCTATCACTATCTCCCCAAGCAAGCGGAGTTTTTCTGCTTATGTGAAATATCAACTTAACTCCTTTTTCTTCAACCAGCGTACTAAAATTACTTTGCACGGAAGAAGCAAGTAATTTTAGGTCAACATAATTCATTTTAAAATCTTCATATCCCTCTTCCATTTTCTTTAAATCTAAGATATCTGTGATCAAACGTTTGAGACGTGCAGTTTCTTCATAAATATTATTTAAGTAAGAATTTTTTTCATTGACATCAACAGCAAGGTCATCCTGTAAAGCTTCTGTAAAGGCTTGGATAATGCTTAACGGAGTTTTCATTTCATGGGATAGATTGGAAACAAACTCCCTACGCGTCTGATCTAATCTTTCCAGTTGGGCCAGCTTTTCCTGGAGTTGACCGGAAACTGTATTCAAAGAATCGGCCAGAAGACCGACTTCATCATTGGTATTAATAGTTATCCGACGGGAAAAGTCTCCGTTGGCCATCGCCAGAGCAACCCGGCTCATGCTGCGTAATGGCTCGGACACCTTTTTCGAAAAGAGGTAACTGAGAGTTATTCCGAGGGCGAGCCCACCCACAGTCGAATAAACTGTGATCGTCTTAAAGACAGCTAGTTGCCCGGCCAATGGTTCGATTGGAACATGAATTACGACCGCCCCTATCGAACTTTGGGGATCCGTCACCGGAACACCTACCGTAAGAACCTGGGTATTGAAGAAGGGGTTATTACCCTTGTTAAAAACCGTTTCTCCGTTCAACAGCTTTTTTATATCATCTTCAGTTAAAGGACTATAAGTAGGATCAGTAAGTACTAAGGATGTGTCTTTGGTACTTTTAGCAAAACCCTCAAATGTTTGGACAATACCATTCTTGTCATAGACCATGATATTTCCTTCAATTAAATCAGAAGCTAGTTTTACTTTTAAATCCATCGCCAGACTGTCATTTTCAGTGCTAGTAAAGTTGGCCACCTTTTTAGCTAAAGATGTTAATTGTTTAAATTGTACATCGTAGTAAATTTTATCCATAATGCTCATATGAAGAATCCCAGCTACCCCAATGACGATTAATGTGAGGATATTTATCACTATCCAAAGCTTTGTTACAATGCTGTTTGACTTCATCCTCATCCCCACTTCATCAATCTTCGTCTGCACTTTGAGTTCGAGCTTGCCAAAGTTTATCCCGCACTTGACGCTCAGGCCTTCACTGCCAGTTTATCAAATTCAAAACCGTTTCGAACATCGTTTTTTTTAATCCTCGTAGTACTTAAATGATAACGAACTCCACCAAAGGTTCTTCCCCAGGGTTACTTCAGCCCGACCATTGTAAGCACTTAACTCATTATCGATATAGAGGGTTATTCCCGTTCGGTTTTCTACAGAGTAGTTGTCCAGTGGACGACGTGGATGCCCAAGTTCCATGTCTGGACTTGGTAACGTGCCTCCGCAGCATCCCGACAGGGTGCCGCGAAAGATTATTATTTCTCCACCTTTGCTTTGAATGTAACGTGCCGCTTCCGGCGCAATATCGACTTTCAACACTGTTTTCCCTCCCCTTTTACCTAAATTTAAACTGATTCGCTAGTGATAAGTTTTTCCCGGAGCATTATATTCTAACCTCCACCTATGCCTTTAACTTCCCACTAAAACATAGGTACTCTAACAAGAAAAAAGGCCAGCGATAATTTTAAAGCTGACCCTTTTCGTTACTTTTACATTTTTATCTTTTTACTGAGCTTCTGGAGTTTCAGGTGTTGCCTCTGCTTCTGCTGCCTCAGGTGTTACCTCTGCTTCTACTTCAGGTGTTACCTCTGCTTCTACTACTTTAGGTGTTACCTCTGCTTCTACTACTTCAGGTGTTACCTCTGCTTCTACTACTTCAGGTGTTACCTCTGCTTCTACTACTTCAGGTGTTACCTCTGCTTCTACTGCTTCAGGTGTTACCTCTGCTTCTACTGCTTCAGGTGTTACCTCTGCTTCTACTGCTTCAGGTGTTACCTCTGCTTCTACTGCTTCAGGTGTTACCTCTGCTTCTACTGCTTCAGGTGTTACCTCTGCTTCTACTGCTTCAGGTGTTACCTCTGCTTCTACTGCTTCAGGTGTTACCTCTGCTTCTACTGCTTCAGGTGTTACCTCTGCTTCTACTGCTTCAGGTGTTACCTCTGCTTCTACTGCTTCAGGTGTTACCTCTGCTTCTACT
>LADV01000113.1 GCA_000961805.1 Peptococcaceae bacterium BRH_c23
GCCTTTCGTTCCAGGGCCGATGATACTTGGGGCATAGCCCCTGGAAAAGTAGGATCCACACTGCTGGAGTCTGCGTTCTAAGTCGCAGTGTGGCGATAGGCTCACCTTCGCCACGAAGTGTTTCTTTGGGGCGGGTGGCTCGGCGATACTCTCCACTGGAGACTATCGTGCCTATCGTATCTTCAGGTAAACAAGCGAAAGGCCTATCTCTACCTTATGTGATAGGCCTTTCGTTTGTTGATGAAAAGAATACCTTAAAGCAGGATTTAAAGAAAGTTTATCGAATAATACATATCAAGAGTAGACCGTCGACAGTATTTCCTGATTCTTAGTATTCCTTTTCCATGACCATGCTTCCCTAAGTATTGAATAATTGGGTATAGTAAGGTAAGGTGTATTGTCGATGAGAGGAGAGATTTCTTGGCTAGTGTTATTAAAAATATGCCGTTCCATTTGCAAGTTTATCAGATTTTGCGGGAGTCAATATTAACCGGAAAGTTTCGACCCGGTGAACGTTTACTTGAGCTTAAATTAGCGCAGGAATTAGGAGTAAGTCGTAGCCCGATTCGAGAAGCTCTACGCATGTTAGAGCAAGATGGACTTGTCAATACCATGGATAATGGAACGGTAGTAAACCCTATGGAAGTAGAAGATATTGAAGAGATTTATCAATGTCGGATTGCTACAGAACCGTATGCAGGCTTCTTAGCTGCGCTGAAGATTAAAGACGAAGAAATTGCGGAGTTAGAGCAACTGGTAAACGAGGCTGAAGTGGCCTATGATCAAAAGGAATTCGAGCGAGTGGTGGATTTAAATACCGCATTTCATGATCAAATCGTCCACATCAGTGGAAATGGGCGACTTAGTGAAATCGTTGATAAGATTCGATCTCTAAGTATCCTGGCTAGGAATACAGAACTTAAAGTGTATTCCCGTCCACGGGATTATCTCGATGAGCACAAGCAAATTGTAAAAGCTCTTAAGGAAAAAGATGCTCACATTGTTGAAAGTGTTATACGTAAGCACATTGAAAATGATTGGAAATATTATTCAAACCAGTATCAGGCGGCCTTAAATCACGAAGAGACTTCTAAGAAAAGAGTCTAGTACAGGAGTGGAAATCATGAAAAGCGTGTTGATTAAGAATGGTCGTATCATCACTGCATCAGATCAATTTCAAGGAGATATTCTCATTCAGGATGGTAAGATTGCTGCGATTGGTAAAGATCTAAAGGTGCAAACCGATGAGGCCATTGACGCAACAGGAAAATATATCTTCCCTGGGGGTATTGATGCTCACATCCATATGAATGTTCCTTGTAGCGATGGAAGTATATCAGCTGGTTATGATACAGATTCAATTGCCGCGGCAGTTGGAGGAACTACGACGATACTAGACTACGTGCTCCAAGAAAACGGCCTTTCCCTCGAAGAGTCGGTAAGGCATTGGTCAGAGAAAGCCAAACTATCAGCCATTGATTATGGATTTCATCTCATTATTACTCAAGCGAACGATAAGACCTTCAATGAACTGAATCTTCTTGTGGAGCAGGGAATCACATCGTTCAAACTGTTTATGGCTAATGACATAGCGATGACGGATAGAGAACTCTTTCGTTTTATGAGCGAATTCAAAAAGCTAGGTTGTAAGGCCTGCATTCATGCTGAAAATAAAGAGATTATTTTGGCCTTGCAAGAAAAGTACGTTACCGAAGGTAATATCTCTCCGAGTTATCATGCCAAAAGTCGCCCAGAGCCCTCAGAAATTGAGGCTATTAACAGAGCAATTACTTTATCTGAGCTCACTGGTTGTCCGACTTTGATTGCCCATATAAGTACGACGAAAGGGCTAAAACTTGTTCAAAATGCAAAAGCTAGGGGGATTCCTATCCACGGAGAAAGTTGTCCACATTATTTGCTTCTTTCTGAAGACAAATATGAATTAGAAGGTCATGAAAGTGCAAAATATGTACTATCACCTCCCCTTCGGAATAAAGAGAATCTTCAAGGTTTGTGGAGAGGGGTATTGAACGGTTCGGTCGATATTATCTCCTCTGACCATAACGGGTTTAGTTATACGAAGCATAAACAACTAGGAAAAGAGGATTTCCGAAAGATTCCCAACGGAGCACCAGGAATAGAGCATCGTTTTGGCTTAATCTACCACTATGGAATGGAGAAGGGGTTAGATTTATCCCGATTTGTTGAATTAGTCTCTACGAATCCCGCGAAAATTTTTGGACTCTACCCGCAGAAGGGAACCATTGCTCCGGGAAGTGATGCCGATCTGGTTCTTTTCAATCCAGAAGCTGAACAAGTCATTACCGCAAAAAGTCAATATCAGAAATCAGATTATACTCCTTACGAAAAAACTAAGCTCAAGGGGAGCGTAGACACTGTTCTGTTGCGTGGAGAGCCTATTGTTCATCAAGGGACATTCGTAGGTGACCTTGGTAAAGGCAACTATCTCAAAAGAGAAAGATTTTCTACATCTTTGCAGAAGGTGACTTCAGCGGAGATTTAAATTTATTAAGTGAGAAACTTTCTGAATGAAAAATCCTAGAATAATAGTTTGCTGATTAGGAATTAGTAGAAGTTGAAGAAGTAAAAGGGGTACGACAAGGGACTAACCATCAGGGTTAGTCCCTTGTGTATTATGCGCCACGCATGGGGGTGGAAAGATCAGTCTAAAGTGCTAATTATTACTGTCTAAAAAGATTAAATAATTCGAATAGTAATAGAGGAGTTTTTAAAATAATGGCGAATTAGTGTAGTAAATAGACTGTCGACAATATACAGTCGAATGAATACAGATCAAAAAATTTATGGACGGAGGAATTTAATTATGCTTAAAACTATGTTTGATCCAACAGAACAGAAGAAAATTGGAATGCTAACACCCTCTTCAAACACTGCACTTGAGCCAATTTGTTCAAGAATGGTTTCCGGTCTAGAGAATCAAGTCACAATGCACTATTCTCGTCTTGAGGTAACGAAAATTTCACTTGAAACGGATTCCTTATCTCAGTTTGATCTCGATCCATTTCTTCGTGCAGCAGAATATCTGGCTAATGCAGATGTTGATGCTATAGCTTGGAATGGTACATCCGGTGGTTGGGTGGGCTTCGAGTTCGATCGAATGCTGTGTGAAAAAATCACTAAAGAAACGGGTATCCCTGCGACAACGTCTATGCTAGCCATGCTGGATGCATTCGCGGAAAACGGAGTTAAGACCCTTCATACGGTTACTCCTTATATTCCTGAGATCGATGAGCTAATCATTAAGCAGTATGCAAAGTGTGGATACGAAGTCATTCATAGTCGTGGTTTGAATCAGACGGTTAATCGTTCCTTTAGCCTTGTTACTCCTGAGCAAATTAAACAAATGTGTAAAGAAGTTAGCGTAGATCCTGCTGACGGTACAAGCATTATTTGTACAAACTTAAGATCAACTTGGCAAATCGAACAACTTGAGAAGGATTACGGCATCACTGTTTATGATAGTACAGCTGTAACCGTATGGAAAACCCTTAAGATGGTGGGAATTGATCCTAGTATTATTAAAGGTTGGGGCAGATTGTTTCAGGCAAAATAAATTATACGAGGAGGAAGTTAATAATGAAACGGACTAATGTGCGTTATTTGATTTTAGGTATGGCTATGCTCATGTACTTTATTACGTTTATGGATCGTGTAAATATTTCTGTTGCGGCACCCTATATTTCTGAAGAATTTGGATTGAACAAAATTCAGATGGGCGCAATTTTTAGTGCATTTACGTTGAGTTACGCTATATTTCAAATGCCAGGGGGATGGTTAGGTGATCGTTTCGGAGCCAGGGTCATCCTACCAATCTTTGTTGTCTGGTGGTCTGCATGGACAGCATTTACAGCTTTGGGTAAAGGGTATACTTCTTTATTATTGCTCCGGTTTGGATTTGGTGTCGGAGAAGCAGGGGCGTTCCCTGTAGCCCAAACCGCACTCTCAAGATGGTTACGTCCTGAAGAGCGTGGCTTGTCACAAGGCCTTCTGCAAAGTGCTACCCGTATCGGTTCAGCCTTTACCCCGCCGCTAGTCGCATTGATTATTGGTTGGGGCGGCTGGAGGATGGCCTTTATCGTTTGTGCAGCTTTAGGTATTGCTTGGGCTATCGGTTGGTGGATTATATACCGCGATCGACCCGAAGATCATCCTTTTGCAAACAAAGCAGAAATCGATTATATCTTAAATGGTAAGAAAAAATCCATTGATACACCTAAAACCCCATGGAGCAGAATCCTATCTAGTCCAAGTATCTGGGCATTGTGCTTAAGTTATATGGCCTTCATCTATGTTACTTATATTTACTTCAACTGGTTCCCTACCTATCTTAAAGACGCACGCGATTTCCCCTTGTTAAAAATGGGTTTATACGCAGCTCTTCCTTTTCTTGCGGGAGCTATTGCGAATACTCTTGGCGGAATAATCTCTGATAAACTGATGAAGAAAACAAACGGTAGCAAATGGGCTCGTCGGATTATTCCCTTAGTCGGTTCCATTACCCTCGCTTTCTTTATGGTACCTGGAGCGCTGGTTGAGAATAATGTATTGTCGGTAATTCTATTATCCTTAGCTTTAGCTTCTTCGGAGTTTGGTATTGGAGTATATTGGGCTTCTGCCTTAGACATTGCTGGCCCCCATGCGGGAACTGTTTCTGGGCTTATGAATACTTTTGGAAATCTTGGTGGTTTTGTGTCGCCCTTAGTTTTTGGATATATAGTCCAAACTACCGGTAATTGGGCAACACCGTTTCTAGTTGCATCCGTAGTATCTATTGCAAGCGCCTTATTATGGCTTATGATTGACCCAACCAAAAAGATATACGAAGAAATTCAGGGCTAGAAATATTAGAAATAAGGTCAATTTTGGGGTAGGTGTTGCTCGGTTTATCGCCCGCTTACACCTATTCCCTATTATTTTAAGGAGACATGTCTATGGAACGATATATTCGTTTTAATCATAATAATAAGATTAGGTATGGATTGCTTAAAGGAACTATGGTTAGCGAACTCCTAGGTGATGAGTATCCTGATTTTAAAGTTTCTGGAATAGAGTACGAACTTTCCACAGTAAAGCTATTAGCCCCATGTACTCCTACAAAGGCAGTTTGTGTTGGCCTTAATTACAAGGATACAATTTTAGAACCTGGAGCCAGGTGGCCCGTGGAACCTCTTTTATTCATTAAACCTTCAACAAGCGTATTAGACCCAGGTGAAAGCATCATCAAATGGCCAATGACAGATGATTTAGCCTTTGAAGCTGAATTAGCAATTGTTATAGGGAAAAAGGCACATCTTGTGTCTGAGGATGAGGCCCATAAGTATATCTGGGGATATACTATTGCTAATGATGTAACAGCGAAGGACCTACAGAAAACGGATGGACTATGGGCTCGCTCAAAGTCATTCGATACGTTTCTTCCCTTAGGACCATGGATTACCAGCGGAATTGATGCTCACAATTTAATCATTACCTCCTTTGTCAACGGTCAACCAAAACAGAAGGGAAATACTGCTGATTTAATTTTTGGAATCGAATACCTTGTAAGCTTCATTTCTCACATCACGACGTTGCTACCTGGAGACGTTATTTTAACGGGTACTCCAGGAGGATATGGTTCATCCTTCAACGTAAATGATGAGGTTGAAATTGAGATAACAGCGATTGGTAAGCTGACCAACCACTGCAAAAGATGCACTGAAATTTGGAATCGTGAGCCTCGTCATGAATCTATACTGAGTGATACTAATACTAGTGTTGCTGGCGAGATGGAAATTGTAGTTTAAAGCAAGTGACTACCTCTGTGGTAGTCTTTTTTATTTATCTTAACATCTACTGAATGTTACCTCGATAGTAATTCATGGTTGCAGCTACGGCGACACCTTGAGCGTGGTTGCCGGTTTAGCCTTTTTGGAAAAATCCAGGGGTTGGAATGTAACTTTTGAACATGGTATACTATGGTTTATGAGATAAGGGGGAGGTGTTTCCAATGTATGCTTTAGCTTTTGAACTGCAATTTGAAGAACTAAAAAAACACTATGGGGATTGGGATGAAGCAAATCTAGAAATAAGGCGAGAACTTGAAGCTCTTGGTTTTGAATGGATACAAGCAAGCCTTTATATTTCTAACAACGAAAATGATTTAATGAATGTGTATAAAGCGATAAGTAAACTTCGAAGAATTGACTGGTTTAAGAAATCGGTCAGGGATGTTAGAGCTTTCGAAGTTGAAGACTGGTCAAATTTCACAGAATTCGTAAAAATAGATTAGGTAATTGATGAACAGAAAAACCTCTAACTAAATAATGAGAGGTTTTTCTGCTTTTTTATAGTCATTTCTTTAGTAGCTTAGGTCCCATGATCATTCCTCTCATTATTTTTGTGTTAGTAGTATGCCTTTTGACCTTCTTTGTTATCAAGATTCTAAAATCAGTAAATAATATTGGAAGATAAGAAATCGTGAGGGAGGTTTTGTTGTGAAGTATAAATGTCCGAAATGTAAGACCGAATACAGTAGCATAGCCTGGGATAGCGAAACACTAAAGGCTAAAGGACAGAACAAGATCAATGATTTTAGTGATGATGATATTGAATCGATCGAGATGCAAATCCGTAACTACAGTTATATTTGTCCTGGGTGTGGGGCAGAATCAGTCTTTGGTGTCGAAGGATTAACTTAATAGATACTCATCGCTTGAAATCAGCTTACAATTGATATCAGATCTATCTCATGATAGTATCAATTCATGTAGTGTAATTTCGGGATACGCTGGTAATAAGGCGGGATGTGTTTTGTTAATAGATCGTGAGTAACTCAATATAAATATATTTAGGACTTGGACAGGATAAAACTGCCAAGTCCTTTTAAGTGCACCAGAGAAATACCGATACAAACACTGTCTGTTCTTGATGCCTAAAAGTGTAGATTAAGTACCTCATTAATTTCATTTTCTAGCCTGAAACCGGGAAATATCATCCCCTTGCTTTAATTCACTTTGAAAAAAGTTAAAGAAATATGGGATCTAGTCTGATAAAATATCTATAGTTAGCTAAAACATAGATATTAAAATAATTGCAAATGAGGCCGTAAAATAGTGAGATTTTCAAAAGGATTTTTTTTATTTTTTATTTTAATAATCTTACTTTCTGCATGTTCAGATGCTTACGCAAATAATAAGCAAGAGGCAGAAAACGGGGTTTTGGATTTAAGGGATTGGGACAGCCAATTATATGGAACTATCCAGCTTGATGGTCAATGGGAATTTTACTGGAGCCAGTTTTTGACTCACAAGGACCTCCAAAATGTAAAACCTGACCTTTTCGCAACTATACCAGAATCATGGGATGGATACGAGATTGATGGGATAAATTTGCCGGGTCAGGGGTATGCAACCTACAGACTTCATATCAAGACTAACCTTCCAGAGAATACAGCACTGGGTCTCAGACCGTATGTATTTTCAAGTGCTTACAAGTTATACATCAATCAAACATTGGTGGCTGCCAACGGTGAAGTGGCGGTCGTACCAGGGGAAGAAATTGGCGAGTACAAACCACAGGCAGTTTTTTTTAACGTGCCTGCCAAGGAGTTTGATATCATTATTCAGGTTTCCAATTTTCAATACGCAAGAGGTGGTTTCTGGTACAGCATGTCTATGGGGACCCCAGAAAAGATTCTTGACCTTCATGACACTCTCCTGGGGAAAGAACTATTTCTGATTGGCGGACTGTTGGTTATTGCTATGTTCAACCTAGCAATTTACATCTTGCGAAGAGAATTGAAATACGCCCTCTACTTTTCGGGCGTTTGTCTGTTCATGGCGATTGCCTTGGATATGGTAGGACAATATGTTCTTGTGCGATTATCGAGGGCGTTGGGGATACCCTGCGCAGAAACTTAGAATTTGAAGCGGTCGGAAGCACAATTGTTAGAATCATGCGAGAACTTTGTTAATTTCAAGAACCAAACTAAGGCGAGGTTAGCTTATGAATAGGAAAATAGAAAATCGATTCTTAGCCAACTATGTCGTCATGTTTATTATCTCGACCATGATCGGGATATTTGCATTTATGCTTTTAGGATTTGCGAACGATTTGATAGCCAAGACTCTTGTAAAAAATAACTATACAGCACAAAACCTTATGATGGATGATTACAAAAGTATCGACACAACATCGGTGGTTGACAAAGGTGGCGGTGTGCAGGTCATTAATACCAATTATGAAGTTCTATATTCGGCAGGGATAAACACCCTTTTAAAGGATAAGCTGACCACAGAGGAGTTCACGGAATTTTTGGTCTTGAGTAAAAGTATGGGAATCCCCTATAGCTATAGTATTGAATACAATGCTAAAGAACAGTTTTGGCTGGTAGTGACATTTCCGACTTCTATCAGAATTGACTTTGCCATCGTATACAACAAAGAATTTGCTTCGGTAGATAAACAAAATGTCGTTGGTTTTCTGCTTGCTGTAATTCTCTTTTATTTATTACTGCTTGCGATTAGTACCGTAATCTATTCAAAGATTACATCCATTGGTATAGTTAACCCTTTGAGGAAACTTTGTAACAGCGCACGACGCCTGAAAGATGGCGACTATACTGAGAGAGTTGACCTTAATCTGAAAAATGAATTTGGAGAATTACAGGATACATTTAACGCAATGGCACAGCAAATCGAAAAGGAAATATCTTTAAGAAAGCAGTCGGAGGAAAACCGTAAAAAATTGGTACTTGATATTTCCCATGATCTTAAAAATCCTTTGGCAAGCATTATGGGTTATGCAGAACTTTGGGGTAACAAACTAGATCTATCCATTGAGGAACGGGACGTCTACATAAAGATTATCTATGATAACAGCCTACGAGCAAACAATTTAATTACGGATCTGTTTGAGTTATCTAAAATGGAAAGCTCAGAATTTAAACTATGTAAAACCAAAGTTGACGTCTGCGAATATGTAAGAGAGGAAATGGGAACCGCTATTCCAATCTTTGATAAGGCTGGCTTCACCTATGATTTTGATATCCCTGAAGAAAAGATATTCGTAATGCTTGATATTATGCAGTGAATAGAGTGTTCCAAAATCTTGTTGCTAATACCGTGCAATACAATTTAAAAGATACGAAGGTAAGAATGCGCTTATGTGAGCAGGGCGATGAAATAGTAATTGTCTTCGAGGATAATGGGATTGGAATACCGGCAACGATTGCTAAAGATATATTTCATCCCTTTGTAAGGGCGGATAGTGCAAGAAATTCACAAACAGGCGGAACGGGCTTAGGGCTGGCAATCGTTGAGAAAATCATAGTAGCACATGGCGGGAATATCAGCCTTAAGACAGAAGAAAACTTTGGGTGTAAGTTTTAAATATATCCGTCATCCTCAGTATACCGGTCTGCTGCTTTTATCCTTTGGAATGATGGCAGAGTGGGCAACCTTACCAATGCTTATTCTGTATCCGGTGATGATCGGTATGTATATACGCCTGGCAAAAAGAGAGGAAAAAGATATGCTTGTTGAATTTGGGGATCAGTATAGGGCGTATATGAAAGAGACCAAAATGTTCATTCCTTTTATTGTGTGACAGATAATGATGGCTGGACTAGCGTATTAACTTTGTTAAATACGTCAAACTATGAAGGAACCTTTGCGAAAAGCACCGAAACGATATATCTGGAATGGGTTGAATTTCTGGAAACGAATTATAGTTAATTCTTTCACTCATTTTTTGTCGTTTTAATTGATTATTTGGAGTGGTTTAGGTATAATTTGCATTGTTGAAAAAGTCATTTAGGGGGGTGCTGAAATGGGAAAAGCTTTGATTATCGGCGCAGGTGGAGTTGCCAGTGTTGCTATTCATAAATGTTGCCAGAATCTAGATGTATTTGAAGAAATTTGTATTGCCAGCAGAACGGTCGAAAAATGTGAAGCGATCAAGAATAAGTTAGCTGGAAGTGCCACAAAAATTCTTACGGCTCAGCTTGATGCGGATAATACAGACATGGTCATTGACTTGATTAAAAGCTTTAAGCCCGATATTGTCATTAACCTTGCGCTCCCGTATCAAGACTTGACCATTATGGATGCCTGCCTCGCTACTGGGGTAGATTACCTGGATACTGCGAATTATGAGCCACCTGATCTTGCGAAATTTGAGTACAAATGGCAGTGGGCGTATCAAGAGAAATTTGCTCAGGCCGGGTTGACTGCCTTGTTAGGAAGCGGCTTTGACCCTGGGGTTACCGGTGTTTTTTGTGCCTATGCCCAAAAACACTATTTTGATGAAATTCATTCTATAGATATTGTGGATGCCAATGCAGGGGATCATGGCTATCCTTTCGCTACAAATTTTAACCCTGAAATTAATATTCGCGAAATAACCGCGAATGGAAGGTACTTTGAAAACGGCTCTTGGGTCGAAACTGACCCTCTCTCTGTGAAAAAAGTTTACGATCTTCCGGAGATAGGCCCCAAAAATATTTATCTTATGTACCATGAAGAATTAGAATCCTTAGCCATTCATATCAAGGGAATTAAGCGGATAAGATTTTGGATGACGTTCTCTGACAATTATCTTAATCATTTACGTGTCCTCGAAAATGTCGGCATGACTTCGATTGAGCCTATTGATTTTGAGGGGCAAAAGATCATTCCTTTGCAATTTTTAAAGGCTGTGCTTCCTGATCCCGCCTCCCTCGGGCCCAGAACTAAAGGAAAAACGAATATCGGATGTATTATGCAAGGGATTAAAGACGGCAAGCCCTTAACCTATTATGTTTACAACATTTGCGATCATCAAGAATGTTATTCAGAAGTCGGGTCGCAGGCTATTTCCTATACAACGGGAGTTCCGGCCATGATTGGAGCAATGTTAATGCTCAAAGGGCTTTGGAAAAAACCCGGTGTCTTCAATGTTGAAGAATTTGATCCGGATCCGTTCATGGAAGCTTTAAATAAATACGGACTACCTTGGCAGGAAACCTTCTCGCCAACTCTCCTTGATTGAGGTGTATAATGGACATTGATATCACTTCCCTGCCATCACCCTGCTATATTGTGGATGAAAGACTTATTTTAAAAAATCTTGAACGACTAAATTCCGTACAAGAACGTACAGGATGCAGCATTCTGCTTGCTTTAAAAGGGTTTTCAATGCATTCGGCATTTCCTCTCGTGGGCAACTATCTTAAAGGTGTCACCGCAAGCTCACTGTTTGAGGCTAGGCTGGGTTATGAAGAGATGGGGAAAGAAGTCCATATTTATGCGCCGGCTTACGTTGAGGGAGATTTCGATGAAATCCTCAGCATTTGTGACCATATTACCTTTAATTCCTTTGATCAATGGAATCGGTACAAAGACAAAGTGAAAAAAATCAAAACCAAAAAGATAAGCTGTGGTATCCGTATCAATCCGGAATACTCGGAGATAGAGACGCCTATTTACGATCCCTGCTATCAATACTCAAGACTTGGCGTGACATTGTCCAATTTCCGACGGTCAGAGCTTGAGGGTATTGAAGGACTCCATTTCCATACGATGTGCGAGCAGAATTCAGATACCCTTGAGCGGACGATTCAAGTGGTTGATCAAAAGTTTGGTGAATTTATAAAACCTATGAAATGGCTCAATCTAGGTGGGGGTCATCATATTACCAGACCGGACTATGACCTTGAAACCTTGGTTCGTTCTATAACGTTTTTACAGGACAAATATGGAGTAGATATATACCTAGAACCCGGTGAAGCAGTGGCTTTAAACACAGGTTTTTTGGTTGCCAAGGTCCTTGATATCGTGGATAATGGCATGAAAATTGCTATTTTGGATACTTCAGCAGCCTGTCATATGCCGGATGTGCTCGAAATGCCTTACAGACCTACTATAATCGATGCTGGAAAGCCTGGTGAATTTCCTCATAACTACAGACTTGGTGGTCTTACTTGTCTTGCCGGAGACATCATTGGCGACTATTCGTTCAAACAGCCTTTAAAAGCTGGCGAAAGGCTTGTATTTTGTGACATGGCACACTATACTATGGTGAAGAACAATATGTTCAATGGTGTAAATCTTCCTTCTATCGCACTTTTCAACGAAGAGGAAGGTATTAAGATCGTCAGACAATTTGGTTATGGAGATTTCAAAACCCGTTTATCCTGAGAAATTGGTTGCTATGATAATATACAACCTGCTGGTGAGGAATTTTATGAATGATTTAGCGGAATACAAAAGAAAACATCATAAAAAAAAGTATGTTCAGGATTTGGTTTTTCCAGAAGGGATTTTAGATGTGATCGAGGCAGATTATCCTAGTCAATATTTTTTGATGTTAGAGGATCGAGCCCAGATAACCGCCTTGTTTTCCAATGAAGAGTGGATAGACATATTGACAAAGTCGAGAAGTTCTTACAGATGTCACATTCAACGAATGAATTTAACCAGAAAATATTTAGCTCAAGGAATTTGAACGTGAATACCTTTCGACATCTGCAATCACTCTTGTTTAGGGTTTAGGCTGTACTCATGTGCGGCCTGAACCCTTTTTTGCCATCCATTCCCACTTCTTTCGAGTCGAGTGTAAAATATTTATACTATAGGTAAATATTTTGATAGCTAATTTCAAATATCGACAATATTTTCTGATAATTGAACATCGATTTGCCTAGCGTTAATTTCAGAATTGCAAGATAATTATAGTAATAAAACTAGCCGCTAATAAAAAGGAGAAGTCCCCTCCAATTCTTAAGCGGGAATAACTAGTACGGGTTAGTAAAGAGCTCCGTAGGAGATGATTAAATCCCATAGTCTATGTTAGAAAATACGAATTAATATGCAATGATAGATCTAAATATAACTAAATTTAATGTTTAGGTATATTTTGGAAAATTAGTAATATACAATTAATAAAATAACGTTTATTTTGTTTTATTGTAAAATCATAAAGAATAAAGTATAAGAAAAAATATAAGAATTAATTATTTAGACAAATATACACATATATTGGTTTTTATGCAAGTTTTGTGTAATCAAACGGCCGTTGGCTATACATGACTGCATATTAATAAAAAAATACGGGAGGTTGTTTAATGGACTTATTAACTTTGTCATCAAGTCTAGATGGTTTTTTCTGGGGTAAAATCATGATCTACCTATGCTTGGCAGCTGGTATTTATTTCTCGGTACTAATGAAATTTCCACAGGTGCGCTTAATTAAAGACATGGTTAAACATCTTTTTGGAAGTAAAAGTTCAGCAGAAGGTGTGTCATCCTTCCAGGGCTTTGCAATGGCATTAGGTGGACGTGTTGGTACTGGTAACATTACTGGTGTTGCAAGTGCCATATTCTTTGGTGGTCCTGGGGCGGTTTTCTGGATGTGGGCAATAGCCTTCCTTGGTGCGGGCTCAGCTTATATAGAAGCTGCTTTAGCTCAGGTGTGGAAACAAGAGATTCATGGTGAGTATCGCGGCGGTCCAGCTTACTACATTGAAAAAGGGTTAGGTAGTAGGGGCTTAGGCATGGCATTTGCAATTCTTACCTTGGTATCTTGCGGTATCCTTCTTCCTGGTATTCAATCCAATTCTTTCGCTACTGCTGCAACAGTTGCCTTTGGCATAGATCCATTAATTATAGCTGTTCTATATGCAGGGTTACTTGGGTATATTGTATTCGGTGGCGGCAAGAGAATCGCTAAGGTAGCTGGGATGATCGTTCCATTCATGGCGATCGCTTACATGGCTCTTGCATTCATTATTTTGATTATTAATTTTGATAAGATCCCCTATGTTTTTGGCTTAATCTTCAGTAGTGCATTTAACATGAATGCAGCATATGGTGCTGTCTTCGGATTAGCCATCAGTTGGGGTGTTAAGAGAGGCATATTCTCCAATGAAGCTGGTCAAGGTACGGGTGCTCAGGCTGCAGGTGCTGCTGAAGTATCACACCCTGCAAAACAAGGGCTTGTTCAAGCCTTCTCAGTGTATGTTGACACATTGTTGGTATGTACTGCTACAGCAATCATGATACTTTCAACAAACACGTTCAATGTAGCTAATCCAGCAGGAGGTTTCCTTACAGAATTTGTTCCGGGCTTAGAAAAAGGGAACTTTACACAAACAGCTGTCGATGCATTTATTCCAGGGATTGGCGGCGGTTTCGTAGCAATTGCCTTGGGCTTCTTTACCTTCACAACTGTATTAGCGTATGCTTTCTACACAGATTCTAATGTCGGCTATCTCTTTAGAAACAACAGTAACGGCAGCGGTTACAAAATGGCGATCACAGCTTCAAGAATTGGTATCGTATTGATGGTTTTCATCAGTACAATTATGTCAGCTGACGTGGTTTGGAACTTTGGTTCCGCAGGTGTTGGTGCAATGGCATGGTTCAATGTTATTGTTATCATACTGTTGACAAAACCAGGTATTGCTACTCTAAAAGACTACGAAGCACAGAAGAAGCTGGGCGTAGATCCTGTATTTGTTCCAGAGAGATGTGGTATTAAAGGTGCTGAACTCTGGCATAAGATCGTAGCAAGATCCTATTCAAAAGAATTGGCAGCATTAAAGGATAAAGACAAGAAAATGGCATAAGTATAAGAATAAGAGTTAATTTAGTAAATATTTAATAGGTGAATGTAGACACCGCCAGAACGTTTAGACGCTCTGGCTTTTTTTTGCATGAAGGAGTTTGTTGATTTAGAAGGAATAATAGGAAACATGTTGAAGTATTAGGTTACATTCGGGTTGAGGTAAACGGGAGGTTGAGTTACATTCATAGAATAAGAACTTTAGTATTATTTTTAGTTTCCTGCCTAGTAATTGCTCTGATAGTGATGCTACCGACAGGCATACTAGTCGGACAGGAAGGACCATTTGCTGGAATTAAAGAGAAAATGGCTAATATTTCTGAAACTGAACGAGAAAACCTTCAAAACCTGTTTGTCTTGGGACAACAGATTAATGAAATGGAAAAAGAGGAAGAGAGGATTACTCGTATTATAGAAACAAAAAACCGGGAAATTGAGGGCTTGAGGGTAACAATTGCAGAGGAAGAGATCGCCTATACTAAAAAAATGGAAGACCTAAAGCAGGTTCTCAAGAGTTATCAGAGGATGGGACCGGGGACTTACTTAGAAATAATTCTAGAGTCAGACAACTTGGCTATGCTTCTCGGGAGAATAAATATTTTGAGGGACCTCACCCGCAACACGGGAAATCTTATGGAGTTGCTCGAACAGAGTAAAGCGCAGCAATTAAAGGAAAAAACAAACCTAGCTGAAGAAATTAAATTGATGGCAGATAATCAAAAACAGTTACGAGAATCTCTGACTAAAAAACAGCAGTTAATAGTGGATCAGGAGAAATATTTAGCATCCTTGAAGGAACAAAGGGAGTATTATCAGGAAAATCTGACTAACTTGCAGCTGAACTGGGAAGAACTTAAAACTTCTGTCCCTGCAATTATTAAGGAAGTCTCCAGTATTATCGATGGGGGAAACATTCCGCTGGATAAATTGAATATATCTTATGATTTTATAAGTATTAAAGGATCAATCGGTGAAGAAACCCTCAATGAAATAAGTTCCGGGCAGCCCTTGCTCCCAAAGGTCGTGTTTCGCTTTTTTAAGAGCCATGTTGAAATCAACTTGCCTGAAGAAAATCTTGTTTTATCAGGGATCTTTGTTATTCAAGGAGCGCACACCTTGAAATTTCAGGTGAAAGAAGGTAGCTTCTATGGAATGCCACTGGATACCGGAGCAATAAAAGATTTGTTCTTAAAAGGTGACTTGGTGTTTAATCTTAAGCTACCACTGAGCAACTACACCATGAATTCTATCAAGACTACGGATGGATTTTTGGAATGGACGATTATTCCAAACTACTGAGGAGGTAGCACAAAAATTGATTGAAGCAAAAGGAGTTAGTTTGAGGTTTCCTAATGGGACAATGGCTCTAAAAGATATCGACCTACAAGTGGAACCAGGTGATATGGTCTATGTCACGGGGCCTAGTGGCTCTGGAAAAACCAGTCTCTTAAAGATATTTATGGGAATTGAGTATCCGACAGTAGGTTCGCTAAAGGTGCTGGGACAGCCAATGACTAAAGGTCAGACAGCGGGGATCAGGCAGCTGAGAAAGATAATCGGACCCGTTTTCCAGGAATTTAAACTTATAGCAGGGAGAACTGTTATGGAAAATGTCATGCTGGGCATGCGTTTTCTAGATCTACCTCAAGTTCAGTTAAAGGATAATGCCAGTAATGCCTTGGTAAAAGTAGGGCTGGAACACAAGGCGCTTTCATTGGTGGAAAACCTATCATGGGGGGAGAGTCAGAGGGTTGCCATTGCCCGGGCAGTGGCTAGGAAGCCAGTATTAATCCTGGCGGACGAACCCACGGGTAATTTGGACAAGGACAATGCCCTAAATATCTTAGAGCTTTTAACGTCTTTCGTCGATGAAAAAACAGCAGTAGTGATTACCACCCATGCAACCCATCTGATTAATGCAGAAAAAAATTCCAAGTATATCCGAATGGATAATGGAAGCTTGAGCTGGGAAAGGCTGGGATGAACTTAGCATGAAAACTGTTTTTTTGAATGCAGGTTATTTCCTGAAAGAAGTAAAAACGATGATCCGCTTGAACCTAATTTCCAATATTTTAACAGCTTTAAGTACAGGCCTTATTTTCTTTATTCTCGCCATGATAATTTCCGGCTGGTGGGTAAGCAGTCATGTTGTGAATGTTGTCCAGGGGGAGGCAGAAATTAACGTTTATCTTGACGAAAGTGTTGTTAGTACTAACACGGATGTCATGCAACTGGTTGAAAGTATTAAAGGGTTAGAGGGCGCTCGCGCGGCGCGACTGGTTGATAAAGAGGAAGCTTACCGCAAGATGGTGGAAATTCTTGGCAAAGAAGCGAGTGTTTTAAAGAATTTTGAGGATAATCCATTTAGTTCTTTCATTGAGCTAAAAATTAATCTGGCAGAGATCGACCCGGTATTAGAAAGATTAAACCACATGGTGGGCGTTGAACACGTTAGGGACAACAGAGCAGTCTTGGATCGTCTGCGTAATATTGCCGGGTTATTAAAGCTTGTCGGGTTCCTAGTGGTAGTTGCTGTAGGTATATCTACCTTGGTTATTATATCTCATATTATTAGGCTGGAGATATCTAACAACAAGGAACAAATAAACACTCTAAGATTATTAGGCGCACCGGAAACCTTCATTGCATTCCCATTTTTGCTCGAGGGATTGTTATTAACCCTTGGCGGAGGCATCTTGGCAGTGGCTCTGGCCGCGTTCTCGGTCTCATACCTTTATGCTCGGACGGCAGGCCCCCTTCCCTTCATCCCTCTTCCGCCTCAGGAAACACTTTTATCTGGCATAACCTTAGTGGTTATGTTGCTCAGCGCAGTCCTGGGGATTGTTGGCAGCTTCCTTGGGCTATCGTCAGTCAATGGAGAGTAAGATAAAAAAATAATGGGAATAATTTCTAGTATATTATTAATAGATTTATGTATCAATAATATCGGAATTATGAGATAATTTATTTGTTAAACTAGACCATGCTTGAAAAAGGAGAAGTCCCTCCTAAACAGATTATGATCCTTAACAAAGTTGTTTTGGATATAAATTTACTATTTATAATTTACTGCAAAATAAAAATTGATGTTAAATTCTTTTTATTGTAAAAACAAAAAGTGTAATTAAGATAGTTAATTCAAATTTAACATATTTTTGGTTTTTATGTAAGTTTTGTATAATCAAAAACGGCCGTTTGGCTATACATGACTGCATATTAATAAAAAAATACGGGAGGTTGTTTAATGGACTTATTAAATCTATCAGCCAGTCTGGACAATTTTTTCTGGGGTAAAGTCATGATCTATTTATGCTTGGCAGCCGGTATTTATTTTTCAGTACTCATGAGATTTCCACAGGTGCGCTTAATTAAAGACATGGTCAAAAATCTTTTTGCAACTAAAAGTTCAGACGAAGGCGTTTCATCGTTTCAGGGCTTCGCGATGGCTTTGGGCGGACGTGTTGGTACTGGTAACATTACAGGTGTTGCAAGTGCTATATTCTTTGGTGGTCCTGGTGCTGTTTTCTGGATGTGGGCTATAGCTTTCCTGGGTGCAGGCTCAGCTTATATAGAAGCCGCGTTAGCTCAGGTTTGGAAACAAGAGATTCATGGTGAGTATCGCGGTGGTCCAGCGTACTATATCGAAAAAGGATTAGGTAGTAGGAGCCTAGGCATGGCCTTTGCAGTTCTTACC